>CAZCVY010000134.1:0-18049 GCA_964501985.1 uncultured Acidobacteriota bacterium
TCGCAAGCAAGCCGAAGGCATAAAGCGCGGCCCCGCCGAATATCAACAACGGTTCCAGGTACACTCGCAGGGTTGCAAGGATGGGAAAATCGATGGTAGGCCAGGGACCATAACCTCCCCAGTAGACCTTAATGAGCAGACCCAGGACAATCATGGTGAGCGCCTGGCTGCGAATGGCTTTCGCGCGGGCGGGGCTGATCCTGTGGGGACGGTCCTGGTAGACTGTGGCGTTCTGAACGATAAAGGAACCGTCGCATTTGCGGCACGCAGAAGCCCCATCATAATTTGCATAACCGCAGTATGGGCACGTTTTCATGAGTGCGGCCCCCCGCATTGCGTTCGATTCCGCTCGTACACCACCGATCAACCGGGGGGCATTTCCACCGGAGAAGCTTACTCCCGCACGGTCGCATCAAGGAACGCCCGCAGTTTCCGGCTGCGCGAGGGGTGGCGCAGCTTGCGCAACGCCTTCGCCTCAATCTGACGAATGCGTTCGCGGGTAACAGCGAAGCTTTGTCCAACTTCTTCCAGTGTGTGCTCGCTGCCGTCGTCGAGGCCAAAGCGCATCTTGATGACCTTTTCCTCGCGCGGCGTCAGGGTCTTCAGCACCGACTCGGTCTGCTCTTTCAGATTGATATTGATGACCGCTTCGGCCGGCGAAATCACTCCGCGGTCTTCAATGAAGTCGCCCAGATGCGAGTCCTCCTCTTCCCCAATCGGTGTCTCGAGGGAAATAGGTTCCTGGGCAATTTTCAAAACCTTCCGCACCTTCACCACGGGGATTTCCATCCGCTTGGCGATCTCTTCGGAGGTCGGCTCGCGCCCGTACTCCTGCACGAGCTGCCGCGATGTGCGGATGAGCTTATTGATGGTTTCAATCATGTGCACGGGGATGCGGATGGTGCGCGCCTGGTCAGCAATGGCGCGGGTGATGGCCTGCCGGATCCACCATGTGGCGTAAGTGGAAAACTTGTAACCGCGGCGGTACTCGAACTTGTCCACCGCTTTCATCAAACCGATGTTGCCTTCCTGGATCAGGTCCAGGAACTGGAGGCCGCGATTGGTGTATTTCTTAGCGATCGAAACCACCAGCCGGAGGTTGGCTTCAATCAGCTCGCGCTTGGCGGCTTCCGCCTGATCCTCCCCCATCACGATGTTCTGGTAGCTGCGCCGCAGCTCCGTGGTGGTGGCCTGGATTCGGACCTCGAAATCGCCCAGGTTCACCTTTGCCTGGCGCAGCTCCTTGCGCAGATCCTTGTTGCCGTTGGTGCGCACCCCTTCCACGCGCTTTTCCAGGCGAGTGGCCTCGCGCTCGAGCGGGCGCATTTCATCCATCGCCCCACGAATGGACCCGATCAAGGCCTTGCGTTGGGTGTGGGTGAACTGGATGGACCGCAGCAATTGCGAAATCAGGATGCGATGCTCGGCCACCGCCCAATTGTAACGGCGGAAATCGCGGGGACGCTTGCTGCGCGGAATCGCGTCGCGTTTGTTGCGCAACTGGCCCAGCTTTTTGGAGAGGCGTTCCATCTCCTCGATGGTTTCCACCACTTCCTTCAAGCGCGCCGCCACGCGGTCCTCGGTCAGCTCGTCGTCATCAAAGACCACCACTTCTTTGATGGATTTTTCCCCGGCCTTGACCTGCCGCGCCAGGGCAAACAGGGACTGGATCACTACGGGAGAGCGGGAAAGCGCCTTGAAAACCTTCATCTGGCCGCGCTCGATGCGCTTGGCGATTTCCACTTCACCTTCGCGCGTCAGCAGCGGCACCGTGCCCATTTCCCGCAGGTACATCCGCACCGGGTCGTTGGTTTTATCCAGGGCTCCGGGGGTTAGATCAAGCTCAACGTCCTCACCCGCTTCGTCCGACTTGATGTCGTCGGTTTTATCCAGCGCGATTCCCTCCGCGGCCTTGCTGCGGGGCGAGTCCACCACCTCAATCCCCTCGCTATCAAACATGGAAAGGAGATCACTGAGGTCTTCCGCTGAATGGACGTCAGAAGGCAGGAGGTCATTGACCTCGTCATAAAGCAGATAACCTTTTTCTTTTCCCAAGCTGATGAGCTTATTTACTTGGTCGAACTTCTCGTCAAACGCCAAAGGAATGGCCTCCCAACGTACCGCAAACTATTATTGCCTAGAAATGGAAAGAGGCGACACGCCGCTCCAGCCTCGGCAGTGCCACCACTGGCAACCGTGAAGCAATATAAGACATTGGCCGTCAATTTACTACGGCTCCACAAAATTAGATGTAATATATCCCAATTCGTTTGTTCCCTGCCGGGATTTTTTATGGCCGGGCCAATTGTCGCAACTCCTTGTCCAGCGAAGACTTGGAGCGCTGCAATTCGGTAAGCCGGGCAGAATCTTGGGATTGCGCGGCAGCCTCGATCTCCCGAAGCAGTTTATCACGTGCGCGCCCCAGTCGCTCGAGTTTGAACCCCCGCAAGCAACCATGGGCCTGCTCCAGATTCAGGGGAGCTCCCGGCCAGAACAGCGCCTCGTTCGCCAATCTGCTCTCCTCCGCGCTCAATACTCCTTCTGCCTCCGCCAGACTTAGCTTTTCGTTTCGCTTACGAGCCTCCCACAACTGCTTGAAGATATTCTCGCCGAACAGCCCTTCCACGCCGCCGCTTTCCACAATTTCCGGCAGCAGGGCGTCGGCTATTTCATCGCTCTTCAGACATGCGCGCAGCAATTGCTTGACCCCTGGTTTGGCGTCCGGCGTGCCTTCCGTCGGGTGGACTTCCGCGCGCTTCTCGCCCGCCGCCCGCCGCAGTTCATCGCGCAACAGGCGCTCATCCACCCTGAGGCGCTCCGCCAAACGCCGCGCCAGTTCGTCCCGCAAAATGGGGTTCGGAACTTTGATGAGATAGGGAAGAATAGCATTGACCGCAGCCACTTTGCCTTCCGGGGTCCGCACGTCATGGGTCTTGACGGCGCGTTCCGTCAAGTAATCCAGATAGGAGGGCGCGCTTGCCAGCAACTCGCCATACGCCTTCACTCCCTGCTTGCGAACATATTCATCCGGATCGAGCCCGCCGGGGAGCGCGAGCACTTTAGCTTCGAATCCCGCTTCCAGCAACAACGCCAATGAGCGCTCTGTCGCCACCATCCCCGCGGAGTCCGGGTCGTAATTCACCACCACGCGGCGAGTGTAACGGCCGAGAAGCCGAATCTGCCCCTCGGTCAGGCTGGTGCCGCACGAAGCCACAACGTTTTCAATGCCACTCGCAGCCACCGCGATGCAGTCCATATAACCTTCAACCAGAATTACGTAATCGAGCTTGCGAATGGCTTGCGCGGCGCGGTCGAGGTGGTAGAGCAACCGGCTCTTCGTGTAGATCGCCGTCTCCGGCGAGTTCAGATACTTGGGCTGGTCGTCGCCCAGCGCCCGGCCCGCAAATGCCACGACCTTCCCCGAGTCATTGGCGATAGGATAGATAATTCGCCGACGAAAGCGATCGTAGGACCGCTCGCGTTCGGCGTCATAGATGATCAGTCCGCTCTTTTCCAGTGCCTCCTTCTCGAAATCCGAGCCGGCCAGTTGCCGCAGTAATCCCTGCCCGTCGGCCGGCGCATAGCCGATGCGAAAGCGGCCCACCACTTCGTCCGACATGCCCCGGTCGGCAAGGTAGGCGCGCGCCATACGGCCTTCCGCCGTCGCCCCCAATTGTGACGCGTAAAACTTGGCGGCGATTTCGTGCAGCTTCGTGAGCGACGCCCGCAGCTTGGTGTTGGCGTCGTAAGTCTCACCGCCCGCCCTCTCCTCCAAACGCACTCCCACTTTTTCCGCAACGCGCCGCAGCGCCTCCGGGAACGGCAGGCTGTCCATCAGCATCACGAACTTGAAGACGTCGCCCCCTACCCCACAGCCAAAACAGTGGAAGATCTGCTTGATGGGATGCACGGCGAAAGAAGGGCTCTTCTCCTGATGGAACGGACACAGCCCCATGTAATTGGCCCCGGCCTTGCGCAATTTCACGTAGTCGCCAACAATCTTGACAATGTCGGCTGCGGTGCGAACTTGATCAACGTCGGTCATGGAAGTGCAGGGGTCAGGTGCTGGGTACTGGGGACTGGTTGTGCGGGGCCGGGTGCAATTCACCCATTGCGAGGCTGGACCGCACCTGGCCCCCAGCCCCCAGAACCTAGCTCCCAACACCTAAAGAAGTACGATATTCGACCCGGCTTTCTGGAATTCTTCCTTGGGGAACTGCCCGCGGATCAAATCGATATAGGCTCGTCCCTTGGGCCGCCCATTCGCGTGGATGGCGCAAAGCTGAGTGAGGAAAATCAGTGCGTCGCGAACGTCGCTATCCCGGATGGTGGTCATTCCCGCACGTTCGGTCTGCTCTTTGCGAAAATCCGCAATGGACGCTTTCAGGTGTTCGTACAAGGCGCGTTGCGGTGCATAATCCAGTGGCTTCTCATAAATAATCCCGCTCGTCTGGGTGCGGTAGGTTTCCGCCAACGTCTGAGTTGCCACCAGTACGTCCGTATCTACAATGTCGCGGTGTTCGGCGACAAACTCGCAAACCGAGTAATCGAGGTCAACCAGCAGCGCCCCGTGCGTGTCGGCGAAACTGCGATTGAATTTGACCTCCGCGAAAGGCACCTTGTCCCAATCGATCTCCAGCCGCGCCCGGTCGTATTCGCGGCTGGCCATAAGGAACACGCAGTCGCTGGGGCAATCGATAGTCACTTCGCGCTCCGTCCCGCAGCAAATCGAACAGATGCTCTCCGCGCGTGCCGGACACAGACGCTTCACCTTCCGTTTATTGCAAATTGGACAAGCCAAAATATTCTCCTAAAAATGCTGTAAATGAGATTATGCCACACTTTGGCGGCGGGTTTATGCCGTGATGGGTGTTAGGACACAGGCATTCTGGCGGCGCCTCAGTGGCGGGAGAGAGGTGCTCTCTCGCGCTTGCGGTTCGCCGACTGCATCGAACTTCGAGGGGACAGGCGCCAGACTGCTTCCAGCTCTTCCGAAGAATGACTACTGCTGCGATTCCGGGTCCATTTCGCGAAATTCGAGGTAACTAGCATTGTTTTCATACATATCGTGGTAAAACAGGATTAACTATCTTTGTTTTCATCAACATCGTGGGATTAGCCTGCCCCCTCCCTGTGTTTTCAATAACATCGTGGGATTAGCCTTCATTTTTTGATTCCCCCGGATTTCCCTACCGCCGCGGCACGCTCGACTCAACTTATTCTCTCTCAGATACTTACAAACATGGACTTCTTGTCCTTTTAGCGCTAAGTCTCTTTGTTTTGTGGAACATCGTGGCTTGCTTCGCATCCATGTCAGGTTCTAAGTGCAGGGAGCTGGGTTCTGGCCCTGGGACCTTTGCCGCCCCGCACCCCGTACCCGATGCCCAGCGCCAATACCTCACTCAAGCCGCACGACGAAACTCCGCTCACATATGTAGCACGTTGGCGACCAGAGGCTACGTGGATAGGGACAATTTTGCCGTTCCTGCGAATGTCGATATCGATTTTACATTCGCTTTCCCTGGCGGGGAAACCGCTATGGGCGCACGGAGGGGCACCCGTCGTCAGCGCCCGACCGGTAGGGCCGAATCGGCCCGGTCGTAGGGGCGCCTTGGCGTGCCCATACGGGGGCGGGAAACGGAATCGAAAATCTGATAGCTGGGACGCGCTATAATTAGCGTTTCCAGTGAAAAACTTGCCTTCGGAAAGCGGGGGCGGGTTGGCATGGCGAGCGTTGCCGGGATTGCAGGCGGTGAGGGACTTTGAGCACATCTCGGTGGAATTAGCCCCGCAAGCAACCGACGAGGTGCGCGAATTGATCTCTGAACTCGATCGCGTGCTCTCAGTGGAGTACTCGCCCGAGCAGCGGCACGGCCTGTCAATCGATGCGATCTTTCAACCCCACATCCGCTTCTTTCTCGCACGGCTGGGTGGGGTGGCAATCGGGTGCGGCGGCGTGGCATTGTTTGAGGACTTCGCGGAGGTGAAGCGCATGTACGTACGCGAGGTAGCGCGGGGACGCGGAGTAGGTCAGGCGTTGCTAACCCGAATCGAGGCGGAGGCGCGACAGGCCGGACTGACCCTTTTGCGCCTGGAAACGGGAGAGCGCCAGGTAGCGGCTTTGCGACTCTACCAACGTGCCGGGTTCCAACCCTGCGCGGCCTTCGCACCCTATTCCACTATGACGGCGCAAGCCATCGTGGCCAGTGTCTTCTTGGAGAAACAACTCGACTGAGTGTCCGCGTCCGCCCGTTTTGTCAAGTCCGCGGCCATTGTTCGTGAGCAGGAGACAAACCGAGGCCCCCTCTGACCGGAATTTCCCTCCGGCATGGCCGGACAAGTCGCGCTATTTCATTGACAGCAGACGGTATCGGAATTACGGTGAGAGAAGGTTCTATGCAAGCAAGGGAGACGACCGATCATGACTGGAATTCAGTTCATTACGGACGAAAAGGGCCGCAAAACCGCGGCGGTTATCGACCTCAAGAAGCACTCTGCGCTGTGGGAGGACTTCTGGGATGGGCTCGTGGCCGATTCGCGCCGCAAAGAGAAAAGCATTCCCTACGAGCAATACCGGGCAGCTCGCCTGAAGAGTACTCGTCCCCGTGGCTAAGTTTTCTATCGACATCAAAGCGTCTGCGCAGAAGGAACTGGACGCGCTGGACAACGTTTTGTTTGCGCGGATCGACCGCAAGATTATGCCCCTTGCTGATAATCCCAGACCCGCAGGGTGCAAAAAGCTCAGAGGGTACAAAGATCAGTGGCGAATCCGCGTGGGCGATTACCGTGTCGTCTACCTGATCGATGACGCCAAAGCGCTTGTGACCATCGTCCGCGTCGCCCATCGCAAAGAGGTATACGAGTCGTGAGGGACCGAAGGAAGGATGTAATGCCCAAAGTTGCATTGAGGAAAGCGGGCCAGATCTCCCAAGACGAGGAGAATGCTATCATCTCCCAGATGATCGAGACGCACGATGGCCCGGAAGCCTGGGAAAAGACGCTTCGGAAGGATCCCGCAAAGCTGCGCAAACTCGGCGCGAATGCGCTTGAAGAGGATCGGCGCGGCTCCACCCGGCCGCTGGACGAGATCCTGTGATCCGATCGCGCACGACGCGCGAGTTCAGGGCAGCCTTCGCATCACTCTAAGCATCGGGTAGATGAGTCGGAGCGCGAGGCAATTTTGGGCAATCTGCCCCACGTAGGCAGAACTTCGCAATTCATACCAACTCAGGGACCGGCGCCGCGCAAAATCCGTTGACGAGTGGAACTCTATTCGAGGTGCGGCATACCACCGCGCCACTCGCCTCTATAGATTTCCCGACCTTCCGCACAAAATCGAGGTTCACCGTATTAACCGCGCACGCCACGATGTGCCCACGGGTGCATAATATGCGATAGGATGGAATATATTGCAGGCCCCACTATCAGAGGGGCTCGGTCACGACAGCTCCGAATCTGCCTTTCCGACTGGCAGAGGTAACCGCTGGAAAATATTCCTTCCTCGCCCTCCCGTCCCAACTAGGGTATCATCCGGCGCGCCATGCCATTCAATTCCATCCTTGAGGCAACTTCATGAGAACCTGTTGTGCCTTCATTCTTCTATTCAGCGCTCTGGCACTCAGCGCGCTTAACGTTCACGCTGCCTCGCCCGTCACAGTGCGCGAACAAGGCGCGAGCCTATCGCTCGCGAACGATTACCTGGAGCGCACCGCGGAAGTCGCGGATGGCTCCGTCCACACCGTGCGGCTTGTGAACAAACTCTCCGGCCGAACCCACGAAGTGCGCGGCGACGAGTTCGAGGTGAAGCTCATCTTCGAGCGCGTTGGCTACGATTTCGGCGGTGAGAATCCTCTGGTGCTCACCTCACGCGACCTGAAAGTAATGAGCCATGAAGTTCAGGACGCGCCCGGCGGCGGCAAGCGCGCCGTGTATCATTTGGTGTTCCCGAAAAGCCCGCAAGAGAAAACCGGCCTCGAGGCCACGCTAACTTATGAACTGAACCCTGACGATTACTTCACGCGCCAGTGGATTGAGCTAAAGACGACCGGCAAGGGGACGTTCTTTATCGACTCGGTTGCGCCGGCCAAAAATGACTGGCGCGCAGATGACTTCCGTCTGGGCGGATTCGGCCAACCGCTTTTTTCGGCCGATCTTTTCATGGGGCTCGAATATCCCACCGGCATCAACACGGCTGAGCAATCCTCGGTCTCACTGGGCGGCATCGTGGGGCTCAATATTCCGCCGGAGGGTTACACGAGCGAACCCGCCGTCGTGGGGGTTGCCGCCAACGGGCGCGTTCATCAGGCCTTCATGGACTACGTCCGCCGCATTCGCGCCGTGCCGGTGCGCCCGTTCATCACTTACAACACTTGGTATGACCTCCAACACACGGCCATGACCAACGACCTGCTACTCGAGCGCGTCTCCCAGTTTCGGGATCTTCTAATCAAGAAATATGGCGTTCCGATGCAATCATTTCTTCTCGACGACGCTTGGGACGACGACCAGAACAACATTTGGGTTCCCGATCCGCACCGCTTTCCCACGAGCTTTCGTGACCTCGCCCCGGCGCTCGGGAAAATCGACAGCCATCTGGGACTATGGGTTGGCCCCATCGGCGGTTACGATCTCCGCCATTACCGCGTCGATGCCGGCCGCAAGATGGGCATGGAGATTACGTCCAACGGCGAGTTTCTTTGCCTGGCCGGGCGCAATTACAGCCGCTATTTCCGCGAAACTCTGGTGGGCCTGGTGCGGGATTTCGGCGTCAACCAGTTCAAGCTCGACGGCCTGTCCTTCGGCTGCAACGATCCCAACCACGGGCACCCCATCGGCATCTATTCGCGCGAAGCAGACCTGCGCTCTCTCCTCGGCACACTCGAGGCTCTACGCGCGCAAAACCACGAGATTTTTCTCGATGTGACCACCAGCACCTGGCTCAGCCCCTGGTGGCTGCGCTGGGCCGACACCATCTGGGAGGGCGGCCAGGATTACGGTTACCTGGAAACCGTCCCCACGCTCACGGAGCGGCAGAGCTCGATGAACTATCGCGATCTCGTCCTCTACAACGACTTCGTTCGCCACCAGGTCCAGTTCCCCATGTCGTCGCTGTGGACGCAAAGCATCATCAAAGGCACCTACCTCGAACTCGGCGGCAAGAATGAATCGCTGGAGGATTGGGAAGACCACCTCGTGAATTTTCTGGGCGTGGGAAGCCAGTTGAACGAACTCTATATCACGCCCACACTCTTGAAGCCCGCCGAGTGGGACGCGCTTGGCACCTCGCTCCAGTGGGCGGTGGCGAACGCGCACCCGTTGCTTGACAACGCGACTTGGGTGATGGGCGACCCCGCTAAGCGCGAGCCCTACGGATACCTGCACTACTCGCCGGCGAAGACCGTCCTGATGCTGCGCAATCCCTTCGTGCGGCCTGCGGTGGCCGCGGTGACGCTTAACGAAGCGGCCGGTTTCGAACCAACAGAGAGTGCATTCTGTGCGGAGGTCACCTATCCCTATCGCGAAGTCCTGCCCGGCGTATTTCACTACGGCGATACTCTCCGCGTGAACCTGGATGGCTACGAGCATCAAATCGTCGAACTGCGTCCGCTCGCCGCCGGAGAAGCGCAACTTACGGGCATACGGTATTCCGTCGTGCCCGCCGCGCACGGCGAAGTCGCTTTCAAAGTATACGCGCCCGAGGGAGCAGACGTCGCCGCAGCAGTTGCAAAACCCACAGCCTATGAGTCGGTGCGCGTCGACGGAGAGGCGGTGGAACTCGGCACCCGCAGCGATGCCCCCAAGCTCGCCTTACATTTCGGAGCGAAGAAAGCCCGCGAAGCCCAGCCCGTGTTTTCCGCTCCCACCATCCGCACCGGAGCCGATGGCACAGTGAGGGTCGCGGTCAGCGTGCAGGTCCCAGCCGACTTCCGCGAGAGCAAGGCTTCCCTACTGCTGGAATCCTCCGTTGCCGCGCTGGAGGTGAAGGCCGAAGCTCTTGACGACTCCAAGACAGTTTCAGTCACTACGGTGAAAAGTCCAAAAGGGACATGGCAATGGTTCACGGTGGACCTCACGCCAGGCAGCCACTCGCTGGAATTTGACATGCACATCCCCGCGACTGCGCTCGATGGGACACAGGTCTCGGGTTGGCTGCGCGCCAAACGCACCCTGGTGGCAAAGGATTTGACGCTGAAGCTGAGACCTGGCGAGACGCTGGCCGCGCC
This sequence comes from uncultured Acidobacteriota bacterium, assembly GCA_964501985.1. Classification (GTDB taxonomy): domain Bacteria; phylum Acidobacteriota; class Terriglobia; order UBA7540; family UBA7540; genus Bog-366. The sequence continues at coordinate 10,224 of CAZCVY010000134.1, forward strand.
GCCCAAAAACCTCCTGCGCGCGTCCACGGAGATTGAGAAGGTAACTTATACGCTGTTCAAAGAGACGGCGCTATAGCGGGCGGATGCAGTCATTACGGGATCGAGGGTTTATTGTACAAGCGCGTCAACATGGCGCTGGTGATTTCGGAGTTGGTCGGCCAATGGCCCCGGCGCTGGCCCGCGTGGGGTTCATATGAGTCCAAGCGATCCGGGTCGGGCTGGACCACTTGACCGCCCTCGATGAACAACAAACCCATCTTGGCGGTGGGCATTCGCGCGACAAACTCCTCGGCGTCGTCGAGGGCCTTGCGAAGCCGGGTGGTGATCTCTCTGGCGTCAATTGGTTCGGCGGCATCTAAGGCGCGCCAGTCGGCGGCGGGATAGTGAGCATTGCGCCGGATTTCCGCAATAAGGCCCTCGGGTGTGAAGCCTGGGGCCTTTTCCACTGCGCCCCAGACCACGGCGCCGAGGGGTAGGATACTCTCGTGCACGGTCACAAGATCAACGAGGTCGCGTACCTCCCGGCGGCCCGCGGCTGCCATAACTTTATTGGTGGCGAGGTCGGTGGAATGGAGGATGTAGCCGAAGGTATCATCACGCACCGTTGGGAAAAAACGGAAATCGCTGTCAACAAGCCATTCGAGCCGCGTACTGTCGCTCCCCTTATTCACTTCGGCAGTGTAAACCAATGGTAGTTGCCGAAGCCAAGAGACCCGATAACCGCCGGCCTCAAGTGTTTCAACGTCGCCCAAAGCGGCGGCCGCAACCCGATCTTCGCGGTCGTGGAACACGTCGATGTCTCTTGAATACCGCGGCCTGCTCCGGTTCAACGGCGTGGCGCCGGCCACATAGCTTTCGGGATCGCGATGTGAAGCAAGTAGCCGGAGGACCTCGGTCTGAATTTTAGAGAGCGGCAAGGCATGCCTGCTCGATCTGCTCTGCGAGGCGCCGTGCTTCGCGGTTTCCCTCGATACGCAGCGCACGAGCCACAACGAGAGCGTCTTCCTTGGTGGGATTCTCTAGGGTCCGCATGTTCCACAGTGCGCGGGCCCCATAGTCAGTAAAGGCCCGGCGGTACAAACTGGCGAAATCGTCCTGTGGTGGGGGAACGCTGGCCATGATGCCTTCTTATAGCACGGGCGGCGAGGCCCCGGCAAACATGTTCAGGGACACGAAACGTCCGAGGTCTCAAGTACTAGATCGGACGGCACTCGATCAGCGTGGACTTTCCGGTTGGGACGACACGACTGACATCAAAACCGGCTGCGGCGAGGAGCGAACGGAATTCTTCCTCGGTTCGCTCGCGTCCGCCGATCACGAGCATCAGGAGTTCACTGAATCCGGAGGGGGAGTCAGCGGAATCAACCAACCCTTCAACCAGAAGCAGAGTGCTGTCCGAGCGGATCGCGCGGCGAACATTGTGGAGAATCTTGGCGGCGTCCGCATCCGGCCAGTCATGGATGACGCCCTTCAGGATGTAGGCGTCTGCACCTTCGGGAACGGAGTTGAAGAAATCGCCTCCCACAATTTGGGAGCGCGCGGCGATGTCGCCGGTGAGAATCTCACTAGCGTGGGAGACTACTTGAGGCAGGTCGAAAAGAATCCCGCGGAGACTCGGCGTGGCCACGAGAATGTCGCGAAGAAGCGCGCCCTCGCCGCCTCCCACATCCACCAACTGGGTAAAACGTGAGAAGTCATAGGCGGCGAGCAGCGCCGATGTGGTCCACGAAACCCCCTGGGTCATGGCGGCATTGAATACCGCGGCGTCATCCGGATGGGAGGCAAGGTAGGGGAAGAAGCGCTGACCAAAGATGCGCTCAAAGGCCGGTTCACCGGTGCGCACCGATTCTTCCAGCTCGCCGAGCGGGCGCCATAGGAACGCCGACGTAAGAAGCAGGGCGCCTTCGCGCTGCGACTGGGGATGATCCGCACGCAGCACATCGGCAAGCGGCGTGTTGCCGAAACGGCCGTCGGGTGTGCGTACGAACACTTCGAGGGTGGAGAGAGCGCGCATCAGACATTCGAGCGAGTGAGGATGCGCGCCGGATTCCAGAGCAAGTTCGGCGGCCGTCTTGGGCCCGGAAGCGAGCGCATCAGGAAGCCGGAGCTTCACCGCAGCGTGGATGGCCTGTGCGGCGATAATGCCGGGCCAGAGATATTCCATCGGGTTTGTCGGCATCGTGCGATTCTCCTGCTGGCAAGAGCATGGCCCTGAGATCTATGTTCAAGCTCACAATTATATCGCCAAGCAAAGGACCGCGAAAACGCCAAAGGAAGGCGTAATCTCAAAATCAAAATTCAAGATTCAAGATAACTTTCGGGCACAACTCCTGAACCCCGCCTTTCAGACCGAAAGCACAAGACCGCAAATTCAAAATTCCAAATTCAAGACTGAGAACCTTTTGGCGGAGATCGGAAAGGCTACAATCTAAAGTCGAAAATCCAAAATCGAAACACCACAATCGGAAGTCCAAATTCGGAAATCCGAAACTCATAGATTCCTCTTGACCCTCCGCGTCGCTTGACGAAAACTGGATTTTGGGAGAGATGCTACCGACCCAGCGGGATGGGTGTGCGCTGCCTATGGCGGAGGAATCTTCACGCGCTGCTGACGTACTGATCATCGGTGGCGGGATTATCGGTTGCTCGATCGCCTGGCGCCTGGCGCAGGCCGGAATGCGGGTGACGGTTCTCGACCGCTCCGCACCCGGAACGGAAGCCAGTTGCGCCGCCGCGGGCATGCTGGCGCCTTTGGGCGAAATGGTTGAACCCTCGGCGTTTTCGGCCCTCTGCGTCGCCAGTCGCGGTCTTTACCCCCGCTTCGCCGAGGAGATTGAAGAGTGCAGCGGTCATCGCGTCGGATATCGCAGCGACGGGTCGCTCTTGGTGGCGCTCGACGAAGGACTCGAAGAAGAACTCAAGGAAGTGCACAGCAAGCAGACGGCGCAAGGTTTTGATCTCCAACCGCTGACCGCCACCGAGGTTCACGCCCGCAGCGCGGGGCTCTCACCGCAGATCCGCTGCGGCCTGTTCGTTCCCGGCGATCATTGGGTCGATAACGAGCGCTTGATGCGTGCGTTGCTGATTGCGTGCCAGCGCGCCGGGGTGCGATTCGAAGCAGGCCATGCCTGTCAGAAGTTCCGCGTCCACGGCGGGCACATTACGGGCGTCTTGGCCGGAAACCACTCAGGCTTCGCGGCAAAAACCTATATCCTGGCAGCGGGTTGCTGGTCTGGCGAAGTCGCTGGAGAACTGGGAATTCACGTCCCCATCACGCCCTGCCGGGGGCAGATGATGGAGTTCGAGGCTCCGCTCGACTTGCCGTTCGTGGTGCGCGCCGGGATGCACTACCTGGTGCCGCGGCCGGAGCGGCGGGTGCTGGTGGGAACGACCGCGGAATATAGCGGCTTCGAAAAATCGGTAACAGCCAAAGGGCTGCACTCCATCCTGGAGGGCGCGACGACGCTCGCGCCGATGCTCAGCGAATTGCGTTTCCTGCGCGCATGGGCGGGCCTTCGTCCCGACACTTCGGACCACTTGCCTATTTTAGGTTATGGGGAAATCGCAAACCTGGTTTTCGCTACCGGGCACTTCCGCAACGGCATCCTGCTGGCGCCGATCACCGCGGAAATCATTGCGGAGCTGATCCTGAAGGGGTCAACGAGCCAACCGATAGAATCCTACCGCCCCACGCGGTTCAAAGAATCGGACGATAGGATGACGAGGCGGTCGGGATAACAGAGAGCATCAAGGTTCCCTTTTGCTCACCCGATCGCCCGATCTTCGAATCACCCGATCATACATGCCCGGTTCATCCACGGCGGGGCGCAAGTTACTTTGGGCCTCCTGAGATCGGGCGAATGCCTTCACAATGTCGGAATCAAACTGCGTTCCGCTGCAACGGTACAACTCTTCCATCGCCTCATCGAAAGTGCGTCCGCGCTTGTACGCTCGGTGGGAGGTCATGGTGTCAAAGCAGTCCGCCACAGTGATGATACGGGCGCCGAGGGGAATACTCTCGCCCTTGAGGCGGTCGGGATAGCCTGTCCCGTCCACCGTTTCGTGATGATGGCGCACCATGCGCCGAATATGCTCGATAGCCTTCACCTTAAGGGGCTCGAGAATCTTCGCTCCGAGTACGGCGTGCGTTTTCATTAACTCGTACTCCTCGGCGGTGAGGCGGCCGGGCTTGTTGAGGACCGCTTCCGGCACGCCGATTTTACCGATGTCGTGAAGAATGCCACCCAGCCGAACCTCTTCAATCAGCATTTCCGGTAGGGCCATTTGCCGCGCGATTTGCACGGCGAGGCGGGACACAGCCTGCGAATGGCCACGCGTGTAATGGTCCTTGGCATCAATGGCGAAAGCCAGCGCCGTCACCGTATCCATCAAGGAAGGAGCATCCCCATTGCCCTTCAGCGTGACGGCCTGAAAGCGTTCCAGGTAATGATTAAATGCCTCCGGCCCGGTGGAGAACATTCGCTTCATGGTTACGCCCAAGTAGGCTTCGAGCAACTGGCGATCCCAATCGTCTTGCGCGGAGGCGATTCGCAAAGACGCCACGCGCACCCGATTGCCTTCCTGGTGCTTGGCGAGGTACATGCCGGAATCCGCCACACGAAGGATCTCCTCTTGAGTAGGGCCGTGCACGGGAAAAGTGGAAATTCCGAAGCTGGCCGTCACGCCGTGGGCGGCCAGATAGTGATCAGATTCAATGTTCGCGCGGAGGCGCTCGGCCAGAACCTCCGCCTGCTCGGTGCGAGCCTCCGGCATCATGATGGCAAACTCATCCCCTCCGTAACGCGCCACCACATTCGAGTGCCGCACCTGGTCGTTGAGCAAGTTGGCCACCGCCGAAAGGACCTTATCGCCCTCCAAATGACCATGCCGGTCGTTTACTTGTTTGAACCCATCCAGGTCCATCATAATCACAGAAAACATGCTGCCCGAGCGGGTTGAGCGCCGCCACTCGCGGTCGAGGGCTTCCATGAAATATCGATGGGTTTTCAACCCCGTCAGCCCGTCGGTGATGGCCTGCTCGAGTGCCACTTGATAGGCGCGGGCATTGTGGAGGGCAATCGCCAACTGGTCCGTCAGGGTGCGCAGCGTGAGTACGTCCTGCTGTGAAAAAGCGTAGATCTTCCGGCTTTCCAGACTCAGAACGCCCATCATTTCGTCGCGATACTTCAAGGGAAGACTGAGCGCCGAGCGAATGCCGGGGTGAAGGGCAATGTAGCGAGGCTCTTTCACCACGGAGTTTGCCAGGATGGGTTCGCCCACTTCCGCCGCCGCGCCCGCCAGACCTTCACCCAGGCGAATGCGGCGGCCCATCAATTCAGGACCATAGCCCGCTTCCGCCTCCACGACCAATTCGCCGCGTCCCGGGTCCAGCATCTCGATTCGCGCCAAGTCGTAACCGAAAGCTTGGCGGACTTGCCGGCAAATGGTGGGCAGCAACTCCTGCGGGTTCAAGACCGAATTGGCTTTGCGCCCCAGCTCATTGATCAGGACCAAGTGGCTGGCGCGCCGCTGCTCTTTCTTGAATAGCCGGGCGTTCTCCAGGGCGACTGCCCCCTCCTGCGCCAGCACCTGCACCATCTCAAACTGCGATTTGGTGACGGCGAACTCGCGCTCCATATCAGCCAACGCCAGCACGCCCATCGATCCATCGGAGAAATGCAGGGGCACCCCACACCAGGTCTTAACGAGATGATCCATAGGTGCCAAACCCAACCGCCGAGTGGCGCCCTGAACGTCGCTGGCCACCAGCAGCGGCATTCGTGTTCGTTGCACAAATTGTGCCAACGAACTCGCCGGCGCTCCCACCACACTGCCTGGCGGCCCCGCACTCTCGAAGGGTACCACCACCTCCAGCGGCCCTTCCGCTGTGTCCTGCATGGCCAAGCCGAAGTTCGTCGCGCCCAACAATCCCTTCAACTCTCGACGAAAGGTCTCAATTTGGGCGTTCATATCGAAAGTGGAGCGAAGCGCTTCGCCAATCCGGTGAAGGGTTTTCAACTCCTCTTCACGCCGCTCAGCCGCCCGATTGAGCGACCAATTCTCGATCGCCACGCTCACTTGATTGCCCATCGCCATCGCGACGCGCAGCTCCTCTGGCCCAAAGGTGCGGACTCGGCGGAAGCCCAGCAGCAGCGCCCCATATGATTTCTCCCGCACCTGCAACCCAATAACAATCAGCGTCCGCAGCCCGTCGCCTCTCAGGACCTCGCGGAATTCGTGGAAGATGGGATCGCGCTGCCAAGCCGCCACCACCTCCGATCGGCGCAAGTCGGGGAAGGCCATCAGCACCCCCCAGCGCTCGCCACTGGCAAGCACAAAGCTGCGCAGCGGATCACTCTTCAGCCGATCCCCTACCTGGGAAGAGATCCCACGAATACAGGAGTAAGTCTTGCCGTCGTCGCCTTCCTCACGTACAAGGAGGCAACCATCCTTCGCGTCGAGCATTTCTAGAGCGCCACGCAACGATTGATCCACCATTTGTTGGGGATCATTACACTCGGAAAGTTCTTTGCTGAAAAAGTGCAGGCTGGATATCCAGAAGACTTCCGTATTGCGGCGAAGCCTCAAGGTGCGTCCGCGCAAATAGGCGGCAAGGACCCCCGCTAATAACACAATCGCCAGAGCCGGGAGAAATAGGTCGAAGGCAGTGCCGTTAAGATAATTCCCCATCGCAGTTACCCAGGCGAAGAACTCGTACGAGACCCCGCATGCAGGACCTCTGCTTTATTTCATGCTTACCGTCGACTGGCGCTAACTCGAGGGGCATAGAGGGAAATTATATAATGCCAAGAGGACCGGGTGGCTCCCTCAACCTAATCGGCCTGAACGCTACTGTCTGAACGGATAATACGCTACCTCCATGTATGCGTCAATCCCTCTTTGGTTACAAGATGTTAGGGGGTAGATTAAACATGACTAATAGCCCTGGGGCCAACATAGAGAATTTGTTCCCGCCCCGATCGGGTGGCAAGTCCACGGGATCGCATCGGCGAGGTTCGCTCTTTATCCGCAAATACCGAACGCGGCTTCGGCATAGCCGCAGGCTTCAATGAAAGCTCAACTTTAGGGAGCCACCTGGTCCGTCGGCTGACAGATAAATTCGCTGCAATAACCTGAAACCACATCACTTCCGAGCAGCTGGAATTAAGATCGCAAATGCCCTCAAGTCTTAACCCTGAGGGCCGATGTAGAGTGTAGCGTCATATCCCGCCAGCGCTGCGATTTGACCCGCCCAAATGCGGTGCTGAGCCCTTGGCGGCAAGGTAGACGACCCCTTCGCCCCGACAAACACGCTTGCCGCCAAAGCACCCTCCTTAACCGCGCAGCGTCTACCGATCCGATGAACTCAGTGGGACTTTGCACCGCCGATTGACGAAGTGCGCTCGACGCCATACCGCTTCACCTGATACCCAGTTGACTTCCCCTTGGCCAAAAACCTGTTATAATCCGTTCTTCGGGCTTCCAAGTAATGACATGCGCGTAGTTATCCGAGTTCTGGCCATTCTGAGCATGGCGGCGTTGCTCGCTCCCAGCGTGCGTTGGGCAGCGTTCCAAAGCCCTGCGGACGCGTGTGCGTGTCCGCCGTCCGCTTGTATGTGCGTTGGCCATCATGGTGCTGGAAAGACGCCCCGCTGTTGCATGGGTCACGGTGGCCAGTGCGGACTCCATGCACCCGACAGCTACTTGAGCTCGATTCTCAGCACTCTTATTTATGCCCTGATTGAACACCAGTGGGCTAACCCCCTCGTGCCCTGGAGTTTCGGGCATGACGCGTCGGGCTTAAGCCTGCTGCCTTCCCACGTCCG
>CAZCVY010000135.1:0-17914 GCA_964501985.1 uncultured Acidobacteriota bacterium
TTGGATTAGGAAACCGTTGCTCTGTCCGTCCGAACTTACAGGTAAATGTCTTAGTTTCTTTAACGTAGAGTACTATTGGCTTTCTTTCCTTGCCCATTTCTTGCCCAAAAACGTCTCCAATTTCTCCATCGCCATCGGGGTTTCGGTCCGATCAACAACGATGTAATACGCCTCAGTTACAGGCACATCGGTGTGCCGCAGGACAATCTCGGATGATCTTGGCCAGACAATGATGGGCGATTCCCACCTCCCGTGCTGCACTGTTCGTCAATTTCATGCACCCTCTTCGCTATGATGAAGTGCATGGATACCAAATTGCTCGGACAGGATAGGTGTAAGCACATGAAAGGCGCACCGTCAAAGTCGACGCGCCGGGGTTTTCTGAAGATGGCCGCCCTTGGGGGAGGTCTTCCAGCAATTGCCGGTGGCACGGAAGAGCAGAAATTCGGCCCTAGCCGCGGGCCTAAAATCCCCGCGGCCCACCACATTGCTGCCGGCCTAGTGGCTCCTGTTGGCGAGGTTGCGGGGCGACTTGACCGCGATGCTTTGACAAGCGCCGTGGTCGCCGCTTGCGATTGGATTTCGGGCGTGGCCCAAATGAAGGAGGACACGCTTGCCAGCGAACACAATTCGCACAAACTGGAGCACCACCATTGGCGTGGCGCTCTGCGCGGCGAATATCGCGCTTCCACGCGCCAGTGGGATTTTTTCTGCCCGGTGTGGCATACGGGACAAGCCATCAAGGCGCTGGTCTGGGCCTCGGCAGCACTCAACCGTCCAGATTTGCTGAGTGCCGCACGCCTTGGCGCTGGGTTCATCGAGGCGGAGCGCGTTACGGATCAATCCGACCCGAACTATGGCCTGATCTTTGCTTTCGAAGATTTTGGCGACAAGGTCAGCACATCGGCTGTGCTCGAAGCTTTGGACGGCATGTTTCTGCTTTCCGATGCTACAGGGGACGGGCACTACGCCGAGTTGGCGCAGCGCGCGGTAGCGTTCGAGGCCCGTCACTCCTATTTGGGAGATGGACTGTTTAGGGATCAGCTTGACGTCAAGGATTCGACGTATATGCCTCCAGCGCCTGGCGCTGAAAAGCCTGGCCGCCCGCTCAATGATGACGCGATTTTGCTCAAGGCTGTTCAGCGAGGCGGTAAGCCGGAGCTCCGCACGATCTTCTACGAAGTCGCCGAACGCCTGCTGCGCGAGGAAGACCCACCAGGGAACTGGATCGGCTTCGGGCCCTGCAACGCTGGCACCGGGATGATCCATCCCCGCCAAGCATACTGGTGGGGACTCCCGATGATCGACGCCTTTCGCGATAGCCGGGACCCGCGGTATCTTGCCTGCGCTCGACGCGCCGGCCAGTGGTATCAAAACGCAATGCGCCTCGACGGGGGGTTGTTCCGAGGCACCCGCTGCGACTTTAAGACCGATTCCTTCAGCCACGCCACCAGTGGAGTCGCCTGCGCCGTGCGCCTGTGGGAAGAACTTTGGGAGGAAACTCGCGATGAGGCGTGGCTTGAGTCGATCCGAGTTGGCATGAATTTCTGCTTGTCGATGCAGTTCCGAAATGTCCGTGATCCAAATCTACAAGGGGCACTCATTGAGGGCGTCGAAGCGCCCGGTGGCTCGGATGCTTCCCCGTACTATGTGCGGGATATCGCAACCATTTTCTTCGTTCAGGCGGCCTCCCGCCTACTTATCGATGAAATCCCCGCCTAACGCCCAAGGGGGAGGAATGCGATTGCTCGATTTGGCCGGGCGCGCGCCGCACCTGTAATGCTGAATTCGCGTTAACTCCCGGCTGGAATAGGCGAAATCAGAACACGAGGGAATCCATGATTACCACGACTATGCTGCCGCGAGCGAGGGTGTTCGCGGCGCTGGACTTCAGCAGCCCTGATGTCGTGCCACTGGAGTATCACCCGTCGCCAGCAGGATCCTACGAGCATGGCGACCCGTTGCACAAACTGTTCGTGCGGTATCCACACGATTTCGGTGACGCCAGCGCGATTCCAGTTGCCCGGCCGGAACCCAAATGGTTCGACGGGCAAGGGAAATACAGGGAGTTGCGCCGCGACGAGTGGGGGGTGATTTGGGAACACCTTATTTTTGGGGTCGCTGGCCATCCGCATATCCGCCCCTTGGACGACTGGGCCAATCTCGAGACGTTCCAGCCTCCGCCGGTTCCTCCGACATCAGGCCCCGAAGTCGAGCGTGAGCACCTCAGGACGGCCTGCGATCAGCAGACCTATTTCATCAAAAGTGGCTGGATCAGTATTTTTGAGGTCATGCACGCATTGCGGCGTTTTGAAGATGTACTGATGGATCTGGCTACGGACAGTCCTGAGATTAATCGCCTGGCAGACCTTATCACCGACTACCAACTGCGCACGATTCAATACCTGCTGGCGCGCGGCGTGGACGCCATTCAGTTCGGGGATGACTATGCGACACAATCCGGCCTGATGATGTCGCTCGCGACATGGAGAAGGTTCTTCAAACCACGATATGAGTTGCTGATGAAACCTGTCCACGCTGCGGGCAAAAAGATCTTCTTTCATACCTGCGGCTGTGGCCTCAAACTTCTGGACGACCTCGCAGACCTTGGCGTGCACGCCATTTGGCCGCAGTTGAATGCCTATGCAAAAGGGGAGTTGGCACGTTTCTGCCGAGAGACACAAATCGCAATTGCGCTTCACCCTGACCGCGGCGATTTGATGATCCGCAGCGGGCCCGCGGATGTTCGTACAGCAGTCCTTAAATTGGCGGAAGAGTTTTCTGTGTCCTGTGGGGGCGCGTGGTTTTACGTCGAGATCGATGGCGGCTTTCCGTTCGAGAACATTGAAGCTTTGGTTGAAACCATTGGCCGGCTGCGAGGGTATTGAGGTTTGTTGTCTTAATCTGTCATAACGAACGAAAGGACCTTCGGCATGAAAGCATCATTCATTGAGCCCATTCGCTACCTGAGCCGCGAGGAGATGGACGCGATCCACAACGCCGCCCTTCAGATTCTCGAACGCACGGGCATGTGGGTCGATCACTATAAGGCTCTGGAATATCTGCGGGACGCGGGTTGCCGCGTGGACATGGATCGCCGCATTGCGAAATTTCCCGCCGAGGTGGTGGAGAGCGCGCTCGCCCGCATGCGCCGCAATTTTGCCGAGCCGAACCGCTGGCCGAAGCGCATGTCGGTGCGTTATTCACAGGTGCGGTTTGACGCTCAGCCCTTCCGCGTCCATGAGAATTTCACCGTCAGCGCCGGCGGGTTCTGCGTGTTCATTTGGGATGGGGAAAACCCTCGCCGGCAAGCCACCTTGCGGGATGTCCGCCGGTCGCTGAAGCTGGCCGACAAACTCGATCAGATCGCCTACACCGGCCTGCCGGTTTCCGCCCAGGATGTTCCGGCGGAGATTCGCCCGGTGATGATGGCGGCGGAATTGGTGAAGGCGACGCGCAAGTTTGGAGGAATCGAGACCTTCCGCCGCCGGGATGTGGGCTACGTCGTCCGCATCGGCGAGATTGTTGCCGGCAGCCGCGAGGCGCACCGCCGCAACCCCATTCTGGTGGGTTATGCGGAGGCGCGAACGCCGCTCTGCATTGATGCGGTGATGGCCGACGTGATGTTGGCCCATCTGGAGCTGGGGCTTCCCCAGAGCCTCGATACGATGCCGAATGCCGGCGCCACCGCGCCCGTGACTGCCGCAGGCGTGCTGGCCGTCGGCTTGGCGGAAACCCTGGCTGGCCTGGTGCTCGGCTACGCGGTCGATCCAAACGCCACCATGACTCTCGACCTGACTCCCGGCTATTGCGACATGCGCTCGATGCACTTCGGCTATGCGGGCGCGGAACGCGTGCCGTTGCTCTCCGCCCGAGTACAGCTTGTCTCCGAGTATTATGGCTGCCCCTCCGGCATCCATGGCGGCAAGACCGATGCCTGCGTGCCGGGAATTCAAGCGGGAGTAGAGAAAGCGATGACGATGTACTCAGCGGCTATGTCCGGAGCCATCGGTTTCGGCACCGTGGGTCATTTGGAGAACGCCGTCACTTTCTCGCCGCTGCAACTGGCGATCGATAATGAAATCGCCCGTTATGTCCGCCACGCCATTCGCGGCATCGAGGTCAACGAGGAAACGCTAGCAGTCGATGTCGTCGAGGCGGCGGGAATCAACGGCCACACCTACGATCACCCTCACACCGTCGCGCATTTCCGCGACGTGGAACTGCTCTCGCCATTTTTCGATGCGAAATCGTGGGGAGTGGGCGATAGCCTTGACCGCGAACGGTTCGAGAAACGCGCCGCCGCAAAAGTGCGTGAATTGATGGCAGCGGAAAGTGAACCGGTGCTGACTGCCGACCAAGAAGCCGCGATCGACGAGGTGGTGAAAGAGGCCTCAATGGACCGCGCGGCCTGACGTAGCGCAAGGCCGGCTCTTCGGCCTTGCGGCTTTTCCCGTCTTTCTGCCCTCGCGGCTTCTTTCTGCCCTGCGCCTTTCTGTCATCAATGGGTGGCGCGTGTCACGGGCGTTTCGCCCGTGCCGGTTCATGGCCGGGACGGCCATGGCACGACGTTGGTTCCGGCACTGCCTCCGGAAGAGCCGCAGGGCGGGAGGGCAGGCCCTGCGCTAAGCCTTTAGGTCGCGTGCGAGGCGCGCGAAGGTCAAACCACTTCGAGTTCTTTACGGAAGAAATCCAAGCTCGCTTGGCCGTCCTGTTCGAGCGAGCCCTTGCCTTCAATCGAGATTCCCCCGTGATACCCGATATCCTTCAATAACTGAAAGAAGCGCAGATATTCAGCATCTTCCCGCGGACTCTTGGGCCAGCGCCGGCCTTGCGGATTCGCGAAGTGGAAATGAACAATCGCGTTGCGCGCCCGATCGATGATTTCCGGGTCTTCGTTCTCTCGGCGGAGGTGGTAGTAATCGACAATCATCCGGACGTTCGGGTGACCCACGTCGCGCACCAGGTGGAGCGCCTCGCCGGCCGTATTGACGATGTTCGATTCCGGATGGCTCAGGGGTTCAATTGCGATCACCAATTGATGGGGACGCGCCGCGTCGCCGGCCATTCGCAAGAACTGCACGATCTCGGCCCAGGCGCGATCACGCGGATATCCGTCGGGCACGTTGCGAGAGCTGGCGCTGCCCCACACGATAATTTCACCGCCGAGCTCGCGGCATCGTGGGAGACAGGTATCGAGATAGGCTTCGAGGGCCGGCAGCGAGAGGTCCGGCCCGACCACGCGTAAGGTGCGGATGAAACTGTTAAAGCTGCGGCAGCCCAGGCGCGATGCGGCAACGCGAGCCTTGAACGCCTTGAACTCCGCCTCGGTCATACTAGCAACTTCGACGGCCGGCGGCTCAAGGTAGTCAAAGCCGAGGCGCTCCAACTGGTCGAGATCCGAGGGAAGGGCGCACACGCCCACCCGAATGCGGCCGCCCGAACTGAGGGCGCGTTTCGCCTTCCCCGCGAGCGCTGAGACGGCGAGGGTACGGAGAAATACTCGTCTTGAGAGCATGGAAGCTAACCGGATGTCTTTTTGATGAGAGGCGCTGACCCAACAAATGTATCCTTCTTAAGCGCCGATAAGACCCCACCGTTGGCGGAGCCGTATGCAAGCGAGGCCACAGCAGCGGCCCCCAACACTCCAGCCGAATATCCCAGGCTTGAGGCTTGCACTTGCAAATGACGCTCGGCCCACACGATGACACGCTTCGACAGCTCATCCGTGAGAAATCTCACCAGCAGAGCGTTATCCTGCGCGAGCCCGCCGGCCAATATCAGCATCTCCGGGTCGAGCAGGTTCACAATGGAAGCACACCCGATGGCCAGATACCGGGCAAGCGCTTTTAGGGCGCACGTCGCAGACTGTTCTCCCGCCTGGGCCGCAGCAATGACTTCCTCACAGTTGGTGAAGTTCCCATGGGCGGCGTAGCGCATCAGGGCTGCGGCGTTCGCATACAGTTCCAAGCACCCTGATTTGCCGCAGGTGCAGGGCGGGCCGCCGGGCACGACCGGAATATGGCCCAGCGCGTTGGCAAAGAAATGACGGCCTCGATTGAGTCGGCCTCCGACGTAACAGCCGCCTCCCACTCCGGTGCCCAGAGTGATGCACACAAAATCCGTGGCGTTTTGGGCCGCCCCAAAGTGTTTTTCGCCAACCGCCAACGCGTTGGCATCGTTCTCAACCGCGACGGGCAGGCCAAACGCTTCGTGCAGATACGCGGTCGGATTCGCGCCCGTCCAGCCGGGTAGATTCTCCGTGGCGTAGACGACCTCGCCGGATGAGGGGTCCACCCAGCCTGCCGTGGCCAGGCCAATCGCCTGCGGTTCAAGTTCACGCCTCTCTGCTTCGTCGCTGCACGTTGATACACACTGTTCCAAATGCTTCAGCAGGGCCTTGCGCCCTTCATTCCATGGAGTCGCCGCGACTGACTGCCACAGCAACTCTCCCCGGCCTGTGACCAATCCGGACTTGGTGTTGGTTGCGCCGAGATCAATTCCAATGAAAGTTCGTTGGGTATCGTGGAGGCGGCGCCAACCCTCAATGGCGGAGACAAACCTCTGGGTGATGATCTCGGGCCGGGTGATGGCTGTGCCTATGATGATTGCAAAAGCGCCGGCATCAAGCGCGGCGCGAATCTCACGGGGCGCCCGGATGTGACCTTCGGCAATGACCGGTACGTTGACCGTACGGACCAGCTCGGCGATGAAAGACGGTTCAAACTCCACCACGTGGCTGGTCTCGGAAGTGTAACCGCGCAGCGTGGACAGAACCGCGTCCGCGCCCGCTTCCGCCGCTTCCACGGCTTCCTCGACCGTGGCAATGTCGGCGAGGACGGGGACCCCAAGACCTTTTCTTATTCGTCGCAGCCGATCGAGCGCTCCGTATCCTTGACCCCGGCTGGTGCAATCGAGGGCAATCAAATTTGCGCCCGCCTCTACTAACTCCTTCGCGCCTTCGAAGGAGGGGGTAATAAGTATCTCGCCGTCGTCTTGCCTGATCTTGGAGATTCCCACGATCGGGACGCGCACCGCCCTCCGAATCGCGCGAATGTCTTCCCGGCCTTCGGCGCGAATTCCGCGCGCGCCACCCTCCACGGCGGCTTGGGCGAACCGCGCCATCGCGGCCGAGTCTCGGAAAGGACTGCTATCGGAAGCCTGGCACGAAACGATCAGGTTTCCGCGAAGTTCAAGAGGTAATTTCACCAGGGTCTCCATGCTACCCCCAGGGTAACAAATAATGAGGACGAATCGGTGCCTCCATAAAACTCGCACTGCTCATGCTTCTGCCCCCACGGCTATTGCGGGTCTTGCTTCATAAAAGGTGTCGTCAAGCAGGAATAGCTCGAGCGCAATATCGATGATGGCGTTGTCCCACCCGGTTTCGAGACAATAGGCGGTCCATGATTGGTCCGCGTTCGAGCCGTAATATTCCCAGAGCACGTAATCAAAGCCGCGCATCCAGCCGCCGTTGATCGTTCGATCCCTGCTTTCAATTTGGATGCGCACGAGAAAATCCATGACGCGGAAAAAGTTGTCGCGGTAAAACTCGTCGCCCGTCGCTTTGTAGGCAATCCAGAAGTTCATCGCCGCAAAACTCATGGTGTAAAGCTGGTCGCTGATGGGCTCGGAACTATCGTGAATAAGACTCAGGTCGCCCCCCTGCACCTTGCTGCCGGTGTACACGCCCTCCTCCTGGATTGCGCCACACGGGGCCATGCGCGAGACGAGGTAATCAGCCTGCGCACGCAGCGCCGCGGGAAACGTGGGATCGGTTGAGTAGACTGACGCGAGCGCCAGCGGCAGCATGAACCGCGTCGATTCCCCGGTGTGGGCGGGCAGGCTGCTGGCGATTTTTGGGAAGGATTCCATCAGGTCGTGCAACGCAGGCAAAGCCAAAGCCAGGAACGCACGATCGCCGGTGACGCCGTAAGCGTAAAGCCACGCCGCAATCATCTGGCCGCGATCGCTGGGGCGTGGGCGCGCCGGATCGGCAGCCTCCGCTTCCCGTGGGGCGCCCTTGGAAAAAACTTTCGCAGCCGTGTCTGCCACTAATCGCCCTCGATGCATGAACATTGGCTGCTGAGTATACCGGTAGCCTGCAAGCGAGCCCATGATGGCCCAGGCCTCATCATCCTGGAAAATCGGCCCTTCGCGGCCCCGCGTATACCAAAGGCCGTAGAAGGAGTCGTTCACGCTCAGACGTTGAAAATCCATCACGTTCATGAGCATGTTGCGTCCGATGTCGCGATGCCGATCGCTCGCGGCGACTTTACCATAGAGCCAGTAAGCCAGCGCCGATTCAAATACGCAATCGGCACGCTCCGGGGAGTATCCCTGACGTTTGCAGAACGGGATGCGATCGCCCTCGGTATCCGGCCCGGAAATCCATTCGGCCACGCCCAAGCTTCCGTCCGGCCGAAGCAAAACGCCTGATTCCTCGAACCAACGAAGGTTGTTATCGAGCGCGCGCCGGTACGCACTCTTGCGGTCTTCGACCCGGAGCTGAACGGTCGCGGCGCGTGCGGCCCGGCCTCGCATGGCACGCAGATTGAATTTCTTCCCCCCTGCCGCCTGCGCGGGAAGTTGTGTTTCGTATCGCCCTGGGGCCGTTTCCTTCCAGGCCGAATCAGCGCGGCTGGCGAGGCTAAGTGTAACGCCGCTGGCGGTTTCGGCGACCAGCCGGACCCCCATCCCGGGCGTAGCCCACCGCCGGGGTTCAGTATGGGCGCGAAGTGGGATGTGGTCTGCCAAGATGCGCTTCCGTAGGTCAGCGGGAAGCAGAGTCAAGGTCAAATCCTGGAGGAGCCGGGTCCAGTGCGCTTGTGGGGCATATTGTCTCCGCGCGAATTCGGAGATGCTGGTGGCGGCTACGGCAAAATGCCCGGGCCCGCGCTCGCCGACTAAGACACCTGGTATCAAATTCTTAGGAGGAATGGTGGCGTCAAACTTCTCCACTCCCGCAATCTTGCCGATTTGGACAATGGCGCGCGCGGTTTCGGTTGCCTCGAAGGGCAGTAAGACGGCGTCGTGGGGATCCAAAATCGCTCCCTGGGGAAGCGACTCGGGGTAAGCTGCGGCTTCAGCGACAAACAGACGGGCCACGTCGGCGCGGCGGATCGGCCCGGCAGGGCGGACGGCCGGAAAGTTGGAAGCGAACTCGACAAAAACGCCCTTTCCGGCTTCCAGGAACTTCTCGATCACCCCCAGATTCGCTGCCGAGATTTCCATCGGATCGGGATAAGTGGTAGCGACAATCCACAGTAGGGAAGCGCTGGTGGGATCAAGCTTACTCACGGCCGAGTCCGCCACCAGGTCAACGACAAGTCCTAATTCTTCAAATACCTCTGCGACATCGAGGCGGCGAGGGCGGTCGCCGGTTACGAGACAAACTCTGACATCGGGAGACTCAGCCGCAGTCCCGAGACGGTAAGCGGGGAGCGCTGCCACCGCCGCGCCCACCCCCGATGATAGAAACGTCCGACGTGTCACTTTCATCGCATCGAGCCTTTTCTAATCAGTTTTGTTTTCTGGGACATAACCAAGCTGACGATCTCCATCACTTCAACCTGCACACGCTTCGGGAATACTTGAAATCCAAGGTCCGAAATCTCCCTCCGCGACACGCCAGGAAGCCCATGCCGGAGCAGACAGCCGCAACGCGAACCTCCATCCGCTCCTTCGCTGAATCTCTCCAGCAGCCCCATGATTTCTCTAAGGATAACGCGGATTTCTCTGACATCACGAGGTCAGCAGCGAGAGGCGCGGGGAGAGGGCCGAACAGCGAGAAGATTGCTTTCTTCTTCATGGCGAAGCCCGGAGCCCTGGCCACCCATGGAGGTGAGCGGCCAGGGCCAAGGCTTGGTATGAAGCGGCCTGGAAGACGGACTGCGCTACCGCCTTCATCTTCGTCACACATCAGAAGGCAAGTCGCAGCGCGAACTGCACGACTCGCGTGGGTCCTGATGCCCACGTAATCGTTCCCACGGTCGACGTTTGGCTGATGTCATTGTTCGGGTTGGCAAAGTTCGGATGATTCAAAACGTTCATGAGATCCGACCTGAACGTCAGCTTGAATCTCTCGGTAAGCGAGAATCGTTTGAAGGCCCCCATGTCCCAGTCGAAATAACGCGGGCCGAAAAGGGAATTGGGAGCCGCGTTGCCGAAGGTATATTCCGCCGGAACGGCAAACGCCTGCGGATTGAACCACTCAGCGAGTGATGGATTGCTCACCTGAGGATTGCCGATTTTGTCGGGATAATTGCTGCTGTTAGGCCCAGTCTGCCATCCCGGGAGGGAAGTGTCAAAAGTTAACGAGTAAGGAAGACCGCTCCCTATCGTGATGATCCCGCTGGTTTGCCATCCACCAGCAATTGCATCGAGCGCACGATTGGCGGACCCCAGGAAGCGCCGTCCCTTGCCAAACGGCAATTCATACGTGTAGTTCCCCACAAAGTACAAGGGACGGACGTATGGGTCATTGCCGCGATCGAGGCGGATATTGCGGTTGTCCGTCGGCCAGTTACCCTCGGGGTATGACCCGTCGTCGAGCATCTTGGTCCAGCTAAACTCGCCCTCGAACGAAAGACCTGACGCAAAGCGGCGGCGTGCCGAGACCTGAAGTTGCTGGGTGTTGGCCGTCGAGTCATTTGCCCAAAGGGTAATCTCGCCAAAAGGTTGATAAGGCCGGAGCTGCTGATACGTGCCCCCTTCCGGGATTGCCTGCATAGCAGGGTCGTTCAGGTTGTACTGTTGCGTAACATGTTCCGACTCGCTTCCCAGGTAACTGATGCGCACGGACGAATTGGGCGTAATCTGGGATTCGGCCGTGAAGTTCCATTGATGAGTCGCGGGATACCGGTAACTCGTCGGCAGAGCATTGGCGCTGGGATTGCCGGCGAGCAGGTTGGTCCCTCCACTGCTCGGGAACGGATTGGAAAAGTTGAGCGTTGGCGTTAGACCTGCCGCAGGCGCGAACTGCTCCTCTGCCGCGTAGGGTGCATTGCGCGCAAGCTGCATGGCTCCCCAAACCCACGGTATGGATACATAGTAGAGGCCATACCCTCCCCGCAAAACCAGGCGGCTACTGCCCAGTGGACGGTAAGCAATCCCTAAACGCGGAGAAAACATCGTATGGTCGGTTCCGATGTAGTTTCCGGTATTAAGACCCACGCTTGACCCTGAAACGATCGGTATGCCAGAGAACAAGTCTGGCCTGCCTGTGCCCTGGAGCGTAACCAGCTCGTCGAGGTTGGGATAGAAGTTGGCCATGTTCCCTGGTGAATTCTGATAGAGCGTGGGGAGGTCATAACGCAGTCCCATGTTCACGGTTAACTTGGACGTCGGCTTCCAATCGTCGGTGATAAAGAAGCCAAAACGGTTGTTGAGGGGAGTAGCTGTCACGGGCAAAACAGAGTACTGCGATGCCGACAAATCGCCGAGAAGGAAGTCGGCAAACGCGCTGTAGTTCGTCGAGGTGGACTCGCCGCCACTCGAGTAGTATCCATCAAAGTTGAAAGCGCCGTTGTCACCAAGTCCGTAGTTGGTGAATTTCCAATGCATCCAGGAGAAGCCGGCCTCAACAAGGTGCTTTCCCTTCGCCCAGGTTAAAGTGTCAGACCCTTCAAAAGTTTGCTCATTGTCTCCACCGGCCGCCGAGTCATAGAGTCCGGCGAACCCGGGAATGGTAATGCCGGGAAGTCCACCCAACCCGTTCGGGGGCTCCGGCATCTGCGGGAATATGTTGTGCATATTAACCTGGCTTGCTGTTTGCGCGACACCCTCGTCCCAGACGCGATGGAACCCGAAGGAGGCCAGGTTCGTAAGGTTGGGTTTGAGGGTGCTGGTGAGGTTCAGGCCGACGTTCTGATAAGTAGCGGGGTTGATAAAGGCGCCAAATTTGGGGCTCCATCCAGCATAATCCCGGGGGACATAGCGTGCATCGAACCACATCGCCGACAGTTGGTTCTTGTTGTTAATGTTGTAGTCGCCCCGTCCTTCATACCTGAATTCGTCCTGTTTAGTTCGCAGGCTGGCGATGAAGTTTGTCCCCAAACCGCCGGGCGCGGAGGTGGCCAAGTTCGGCGTGTCAAACCACTTAAAGAATTGCTGCGACACAGAATTGAATCGGTCCGTGGGAATTTGGTTCCCCGGAAACGGCTGGCCTGTGGAGGGATCGATGATCGCCGGCAAACCTGAGAAATTCCCCTCGAGGAGCGCCGCCGTTGGCATGGCGGATTCGCTGACGCTTGGGGATCGGGAGGTGAGGCCCTCAAAACTGCCAAAGAAAAATAGTTTGTCCCTATTGATGGGCCCTCCAAAGGTCCCACCAAATTCATTCCGAATGTAGGGGGACTTGGGTTGACTCGTGGCGAAGAAGTTTTGGGCCGTGAGGTTATCGATTTGATTGTACTCAAAAGCCGTGCCGTGGAACTGGTTGGTTCCCGACTTCGTGACCATGATGACGGATGCAGAGCCGTTCCCGTATTTTGCCGATCCCATGCTATCAATGACTTTGAATTCGGCGATCGCGTCCAGGGATGGGTCGCCAATCCCGATGTACTCGTTCTCGCTTTCCGACGAGTCCACGCCATCGATCCTTACGTTATAGCTTCCTTCCTGGTTGGCGCCGCCCAATTTGGGAGTGTACATGCCCCAGGCCCCGCCCTGCACACCAGGAGCAAGGGCAATCAAACCAAAAACGTTCGTTCGGCCGTTAAGCGGCATCGTTTCAATCTGTTTCGAGTCGATGGTGCCTTCCACCGAGGAAGTGTCCGTTTGCACCAACGGCGTTGTCGCTGTGACATTAACCGAAGTGGTGGTGGCGCCTACGGTGAGTTCGGCATCCTGACGGACTGTCTGGCTAACAGATAGTGCGATATGGCTGACGTTAAACAGACTAAAGCCCTTCTGGCTTACCGTAACTTCATAGGTGCCGGGGATCAAATTGGGGAGCACATATTCTCCGGCCCCGTTAGCGTGCGTCACATTTGAGACGTTCGTGTCCTCGTTGCGCGAAGTGACTGTCGCCTCGGGCACTACCGCCCCCGACTTGTCCGTCACCCTGCCCAGGATCGTACCGTAACCGTTTTGGGCACGAAGCGTAACCGGGGCAAGCACAGAGAGTAGAAGCGCCACTCCGAGCCAAACGCTTACAAAATCACTGCGGAATCGAAATAAAGGGTTCCTTCTCATGGTTCCTCCTGAATGGCAAATCTTCAGAGCTTTGCCTTGGTTAGAGAACGCTGGGAATGCTCCTGCAGCCGGCGCTCCCACGAGAAAACCAGGACGGCTGCTATCGTAGCTAGATAAGCAATCATGCTGCCAGTGTCCCGCCGACTTTTGATGGCCGTAAACAATTGAATTATTTAGATAGGGCTCTGGGTGCCGAGTCTGCGAATTATGAATTTCAGAACATATATAGTTTTCTATATATTATAAACCGTATGGACGCTTGGGAAAAACGACAATTTGTCGTGCTTGATTTTTTGGTTTTGTAATAGTCAATTCGTTAAAACGAGTCTGTCGAATGCGTTTCGATAAAGCGTAATTTGACCCAACTCGTTTCGATTTTTGGAATGAGGCAGGATTGCGGCCAAAGTGCCCGCCCAGTGCGGGATCCTAACTCGCAGGGGCGGGTGTCCCTGCCCACCCGTCTGGGTACCCACACGGTGCCCCTCCAAGCCCTAGGCGCTAGATTAAGGGAGCTGCAATTCGGCCCCGAAGGGGCGAACCGTGATTAGCCGCAGGTTTTAACCTGCGGAGGGCAGGACCCGAGGAGCACGTCAACCCTAACAGGGTTGACCGCCAGCAAGGTCGGCCCCTCCAGGGCCGGACGCTGTTCGGGCCTCGGGATTCCGTAGGTTTCACCTACGGCTATACATGGTCTTCCTGCTTCGCGGGAGGAAATGCAGCAAATCCGCAGCGAGCTCGTTCTAGCGCGGATACCCTGCAAGGGGGGCTACACGCGCAGAAAAATCTTTTGCCGGTAGAGGTAATAAAGGAACAACCAGCCGGCCACTACCGAACCCAATTCGATGGTGAACGGCCTCCAGGCGCCGATGGAGTTGATAAACCCGTGAGTGAAAATCAGCCCGACCTCACGGAAATTGAAAAAGTGCCGCGCCAGGTAAATGGTGATGGAATTCGCCCCGATCACGGTGAAGACGAAAGCCCATTTGCGGTAACCCAGGATGTCGATGATTCCGTAAAAGAGCGCGAGGAGCAGCAGGCTCCATCCGCCCGCGAAGAGGACAAAGGAACTGGACCAGATGTTCTTGACGATGGGGAACGCCAAGCTCCAGAGCAGACCCGCGCCAAGGCTGGCGGCTCCCGCCACGATCAAGCCCATCAACTTGCGTTTTTGGGAATAGGCCGTCCGCAGCCAGTGTCCCGCCAGCGCGCCGAGCATGCAACTGGCGATGGCGGGGATATTCGAGATGATCCCTTCGTTGTCGCCATAATCGTAGCAGCAGAAGGGGTGGGGCAAGAAACGCTGGTCGATGTAAGCCGCCAGGTTCCCTTGCATCGTAAAATTCCCCCGGCCGAAGCCCGGCACCGGAACCCACGCCATGAGCGCCCAATAACCCAACAAGATCAGCGCTGTCGCCACCACCTGGCCGCGCACCTTGAAATTCATCACGAGTAACGTGGCACAGAAATAGGCGATGGATATGCGCTGAAGTACTCCCAAGATGCGAAGGTCGGGAAAGTTGAGGTCCAGTAGCCCGTTGGCAAGGAGACCCAGAAAAAACAGCAGGAACAGGCGGCGCAAGGCGTGCTGGTAGAGCTCCCGGCGATTGCCTCCCGCCTCTAATCGCCGCGTCAGCGAGAAGGGAAGGACCAGCCCGACAATGAAAACAAAGAGCGGGAAAATAAGGTCATAAAAGTGAAAGCCCTCCCACTCCACGTGCTGAAACTGCCCGGCGAGCGTCACCAGCACCGGAAGCGGCGCGGCTTTGGATAAGTGATAGATCAGCGCATCGCCGCCGGCAATCCAGAACATGTCGAAGCCTCGCAAAGCGTCGATCGAGGCGACGCGGTTGGAAGCTGACGGTGGTGGCTTGAGAGGCCGTACGGCGGGAGACGCGGCGGTTTCATGCATAGGAGCCTAAAACTAGGGCGGCTTTAAACATATCTAGCCACCTAGTTGACTGCGGGAGTATAGTCGATAGGCCCGGCGGAATGCAAAGGGGGATTTTGCCAACCGGGATTTCGCGGGGGGGTGGCCTCAAAGTTGAAGTGCCCCCGGAGGGCGACGACTTCGTAGCGCGGGCATCCTGCCCGCTGGCGCGTGAGCGTCCCGCTCCCGCCACTGCATGGCCGAGACGGCCATGCGTGCGCGTGGGCAAGATGCCCACGCTACAGCGGGCGGGACGCCCGCGCTACGTCCGCCATGCCCCCAATTCGTAAGCGGACAGAACAGGTACCACTCCGAGGATGCCCATGTCGTTTCGAACTTCGTTTCACCGCAGAAATCGTTCACACCTTCTGCGCGCCGCCATCCTAATTGTTCTTCTTGCGGGGTTGATTTTCATCGGCGCCGCGCGTCCCGGCACAGGCGAGGAGAATGCCCCCTATCGCGATCCATCACTCCCGACCGCGGCACGGGTTCGCGATCTCGTCTCTCGCATGACCCTGGAAGAGAAGATGGCCCAACTCGTCTATGCCTCTCCGGCCATCGAGCGCCTGGGGATTCCCGCTTACAACTGGGGGAACGAGTGCCTTCACGGCGTCGCGCAGGCAGGCGTGGCGACGGTTTTCCCCCAGGCGATCGGCCTGGGCGCAACCTGGGACACGGCCTTGATCCACACTGTCGCCGACGCGATTTCCGATGAGGCGCGGGCGAAATATCACGAAGCCCTAAAGCAGAACAAGCAACGAAAATACTACGGCCTCACTTTCTTCAGCCCCAACGTCAACATCTTTCGCGACCCGCGCTGGGGGCGCGGCCAGGAAACGTACGGTGAGGACCCTTACCTGACGGCGCGGATGGGAGTTGCATACGTGCAAGGCTTGCAGGGTGACGATCCGCAATACTTAAAGGCGGTCGCGACTCCCAAGCACTTCGCCGCGCACAGCGGACCGGAACCGGAGCGGCATCGCTTCAACGCCCAAGTGGACGAACGAGACCTGCGCGAAACCTATCTGCCGGCTTTCGAAGCGTGCATTCGGGAAGGTAAAGCCTACGCGGTGATGGGAGCGTACTCCCGCTTGAATGGAGAGGCCGACTGCGCCAGCCCCAAGCTGCTCGACGAGATTCTGCGCCGCGAGTGGGGCTTTCGAGGTTACGTGGTTTCCGATTGCCAGGGAATTCGGGACATCTTCGAGAGCCAGCACCTCGCGAGCAGCTTGGAGCAAGCCTCCGCCATGGCGCTCAGGGCGGGATGCGATCTCAACTGCGGCAACGAGTATCTCTCCCTGCCCGCGGCGGTAAGGCAGGGCCTGGTGAGCGAAGCCGACGTTGATACGGCCGTGAAGCGCGTGATGGAAGCGAGATTCCGGCTCGGAATGTTCGATCCTCCCGAAAGAGTTCCCTATGCGCGAATACCTTACTCGGTTGTCGATAGCCGCGAGCACCGCGCGTTGAGTTTGCAGGCGGCGCGCGAATCGATGGTCCTGCTGAAGAACGATCATCACCTCCTACCCCTGAGCAAGAAGTTAAAGTCCATTGCCGTGGTGGGCCCGAATGCCAACGATGTGAAAGCGCTTCTGGGCAATTATTCCGGAACACCGTCGCTGGCCATCACTCCCGTCGTGGGAATCCGGCAGAAAGTGTCGCCTGCGACCGAGGTTATCTACGCCAAAGGGTGCGAACCGGTTGAACCCCCAACGATTGCCACGGCACTGGACGAAGCGGTGCGAACCGCCAAATCCGCCGACGTGGTCGTGGTGGCGCTCGGGCTCTCGGGAGACTTGGAGAACGAGCAATTCGAAATCGAAAGCGACGGCTTCTATTGGGGGGACCGCACCAACCTCGATCTTCCCCGGGCGCAGGAACAATTGCTCGAGGCGGTAGCGGCCACCGGCAAGCCCACCGTCCTTCTGCTTTTGAACGGCGGCCCGGTAACCACTGCCTGGGCCAGCGAGCACGTGGGAGCGATTGTCGAGGCGTGGTATCCCGGCGAAGAAGGAGGCACCGCGATCGCTGATGTCTTGTTCGGCGATTACAGTCCCGGTGGAAGACTGCCGGTCACAATCTACAAATCCGTCGATCAACTGCCTCCGTTCGGCGAGTACAAGATGGCGGGAAGGACCTACCGCTACTTTTCCGGTGAACCGCTTTACCCGTTTGGCTACGGGCTGAGTTTCACTCATTTCGAATACCGCGAGCTGAAGGTCGGCGCCCAGCAAATCGGCGCGAATGAGAATCAACACGTCACCGTTCAGGTGAAGAACGCCGGCGCCGTGGGCGGCGACGAAGTCGTACAACTCTACGTAACCCGCGACAATTCTCCTGTCCCCGTTCCAATCCGGGCGCTCGCGGGGTTTAGCCGGGTTTACCTCAAACCGGGTGAAAGCAAGGTCGTGGATTTCAGTCTCAGCCCTCGCTCGTTCTCAGTCATCGATAACAGCGGGAAGCGGGTGGTCATTCCGGGAAGGATGAGAATAGAGGTCGGAGGCAAGCAGTCGGGATTCCACGGGACCGCCGACGCCGCGACCACCGAAGTTGTGACAACAGAGTTTGAAGTCGGCGACGCCAGGACGCCGGTCGAATAATTTCAACGTAGCGGCGGGTTTACCTCGCCATCCTGTTTCCTACCGTTAAGCCGCGGTTCCGGTAAATGGCGGGCTAAATTCGCCGCTACGTCCGCTGGTCAGGCGCTCCGTCCTAATGAGGGATGCCGTGCTGGTGCATGCGGCGGTGGAGCGCGGCGCGGGCGTCAGTATAGACTTTGCGAATCCTGCCGTG
>CAZCVY010000136.1:0-17881 GCA_964501985.1 uncultured Acidobacteriota bacterium
TTCTCCGCAAACGTTGCCGCTTCCTCATAGCCCGCGTCCACGTGGCGCGCGACTCCGATTCCGGGATCGTTGGTCAGCACTCGATTCAACCGCTTGCCCATTTCCGGAGTGCCATCAGCGACGGTGACTTGCCCGGCGTGCAGCGAGTATCCGATTCCCACTCCGCCGCCATGATGGAATGAAACCCAGCTCGCGCCAGAGGCCGTATTGAGCATCGCGTTGAGGATGGGCCAATCGGCGATGGCGTCGCTGCCATCCTTCATGCTTTCGGTTTCGCGGAAGGGCGAGGCCACAGAACCGCAGTCCAGGTGATCGCGCCCGATGACGATGGGGGCCTTCAGCTCTCCCTTTGCCACCAGATCGTTCATGCGCTCGCCAAACAGCGCGCGTTCGCCATAACCCAGCCAGCAGATGCGCGCGGGCAATCCCTGAAACTTAACGTGCTTCCGCGCCAAGCGAATCCAGCGGTCCATGATGCCGTTGTCGGGGAAAAGCTCCAGCACCAGGTCGTCGGTGCGATAGATATCCGCAGGCTCGCCGGAAAGCGCCGCCCAGCGGAACGGCCCGCGGCCTTCGCAAAACAGCGGCCGGATGTAAGCGGGAACAAAGCCGGGGAAGTCGTAGGCGTCCTTCACGCCGTGCTCGAAGGCCATCGTGCGGATGTTGTTCCCATAGTCGAACGTGGCCGCGCCGAGCTTCTGCAAATCCAACATGCCGGTCACGTGCCGCGCGATGGAATCGTACGAACGCTTCAAGTAATCGTCGGGATTCTGGCGGCGGAGTTCCGCGGCCGCGTCCAGGTTCAGGCCGGATGGGACGTAGCCATTCAGGGGATCGTGCGCGCTGGTCTGGTCGGTGAGCAAATCGGGGACGATGCCGCGGCGCGCCAGCTCCGGGATAACGTCCGCGCAATTGCCCACCAGTCCCACCGAAACGGCATGCTTTTGGCGCACCGCATTCTTGAGGATGCGGATGGCCTCGTCGAGAGAATTCACGCAGATGTCGCAGTAGCCCGAACGGATTCGGCGCTTGATGCGTTCCGCATCAACCTCGATGCCGAGGAAGGCGGCCCCGTTCAGCGTGGCAGCCAGCGGTTGGGCTCCGCCCATGCCCCCCATGCCGCCGGTCACCACGAGTTTTCCGGCCAGGTCGCCCGCAAAGTGCTTGCGCGCGGCGGCGGCAAAGGTTTCAAAGGTACCTTGGAGAATTCCTTGCGTGCCAATGTAGATCCAACTCCCCGCCGTCATCTGGCCGTACATCATCAGACCCAAGCGCTCGAGCTCGCGGAATTTCTCCCACGTCGCCCAGTGTCCCACCAGGTTGGCATTGGCAATCAACACGCGCGGGGCCTCTTCATGCGTGCGGAAAATGCCCACCGGCTTTCCCGACTGCACCAGAAGCGTCTCATCATCGCCGAGTCCCTTCAGCGCCGCGACGATGGCGTGATAGCACGCCCAGTTGCGCGCCGCCTTGCCCGTGCCACCATAGATGATGAGGTCCTGCGGGCGCTCGGCAACGTCGGGATCGAGATTGTTCATCAGCATCCGCATGGCGGCTTCCTGCTGCCATCCCTTGCAGGCGAGCGCTGTGCCGCGCGGCGCACGTATCGGTTGGTAGGTGTGGGCGTCGGATGCCGTGCCATTGAGGGTCTCCGAATGTGCCATGTTGTTTATCTCCGAGGGAATCTTAGCCCAACGCGACAAGAAGAGAAAGGGCGGCTGCACGAGTTGAAGAGTCGAGAAGTCGAAGAG
Source organism: uncultured Acidobacteriota bacterium (assembly GCA_964501985.1). Lineage (GTDB taxonomy): Bacteria > Acidobacteriota > Terriglobia > UBA7540 > UBA7540 > Bog-366. The sequence goes on from CAZCVY010000136.1 coordinate 1,752, forward strand.
TTGAAGGGGGTGGCGCGGACCTGTTCTGAAGCTCCGCGGATTTTTCGTAATTGCCGATTATCGATTGTCGATTGCTGATTGCCGATTGTCGAATGGGACAATCGGGATTTGCTCGGCGCCGGGGGAAAAGCCGCGGGCCTAGAACAGGTCCGGGCTCCGGGGACCGAATATTGACTGGTCATCTGACTGGTCATATATTACGATGAAGAACATGAAGACTATGGAGAAGCAGATCACCGCTACCGAGTTCAAGGCAAAATGCCTCAAGATTCTGGACCGCCTCGAGGCACAAGGAATCGTCATCACCAAAAGGGGTCAGCCGGTGGCCAGACTTACGCCTTTGCACGCGGTAGACAATGCGAGTCTAATTGGGTCGATGAAAGGCAAGGTCATCATCAAGGGAGATATTCTATCCACCGGCAGGAAATGGAATGCTCAATCTTGACACCCACATGCTGGTGGCGCTGATGACGGGCGACGTCAGTCCAGCGGAGTTGGCGTTTGCACTCAATCAACCTTTGGCCATTTCCGATATCGTTCTTTGGGAGCTCGCAATGTTGGTCCAGAGAAGGCGATTAACGATGGATCTGGAGAGCACGGAGTTCCGCGAGTGGCTGGGCCAACTCACCGTCTTCCCCATCAGCCTGGAGATCGCTCGCCAAAGCACCCAGCTCGATTTCTCCTCCGATCCGGCGGATGAAATCATTGCGGCTACCAGCGTCGTGGAGAAGATGCCCTTGCTCACACGTGACGGCCGAATCCGAAAGTCGCGCCTCGTTCCTCTGGCGCTTTAGGGCGGCGTCGCATCGCAGCTTTGTGGAATTGCGAATCTCCAATTGGAGATTTCAAAGGCAAAGCCTAAGAGCTCAGATCAGCAATCAGCAATAAGCAGTCGACGATTCTCCGGTACCCGTTAAGCGGATCGTGCTTTTCCGGCAAAGAAGGCCTTGGATTTTCGCGGCAAAGTGGTAGACTTTCACGAAGGCATGGGCTCTAGCGAAATCACTACTCTCAACGAGTTATTCCTCAAGGCGGTGGCCAAGCACGCCAAGCCGGATTGTTTCCTGTTCAAGACCGAGGGCCAGTACCGCGGTGTATCTTCGGATGAGGCCTTGCGCAAGGTGGCCGCGCTGGCCTCATTGCTGAGCCGCCTGCACGTGGAGCGCGGCGACCGCGTGGCCATTCTCTCGGAGAATCGGGTCGAATGGGCGTTGACCGATTACGCGCTTTTGGGCTTGGGCGCGATTCCGGTGCCCATTTACACCACGCTGCTCGAACCTGACGTCGAATATATCCTGCGCGATTCGGGGGCCAAGGGAATCGTGCTGGCGACGGAAGGACAGCTCGCCAAAATCGTCAATGTGCGGCCTCACTTGCCGGACTTGAAATTCGTTCTGGCCATGAATTGCGCCAACTTGCAGGGAACGGGTGCGGAGTGCTTCGAGGGCAGCATCGAATTGGAAATGGGTTTGGCGACCCATGCTGTGGAAGAATTCAAGGCAAAGGCTCTGGCCGCCCAACCGGGCGACATCGCCACTTTTCTTTACACCTCAGGTACCATGGGCAAGCCCAAAGGCGTGATCCTGACCCACGCCAACATTGTTTCCAACGTGCTCGAGTGCGCGAAGCTTTTCCCCCTGACTCGCGAAGATGCCTGCATGTCGCTGCTCCCGCTTTCCCACATCCTGGAGCGGACGCTCGACTTCCTCTGTTTTTGGTTGGGCGCGTCGATCGCCTACGCTGAAAACCTGGAGGCGATGCCACAGAATCTGCGCGAGGTCAAGCCCACCCTGATGGGTGTGGTTCCGCGTGTGCTCGAGAAGATTCACGACCGCGTGATGGAAGCGGTCCGCACGGCGCCGCGGGCGAGGCAGAAGATATTCTACTGGGCCCTGGACGTGGGAAAACAAGCCTTTCCCTATCGCCTTCGAGGACGGGATTTGCCATTTGGGTTGCACCTGAAGCATGCGGCGGCCGACGCCATGATCTTTTCCAAGGTACGCGAGCAAATGGGCGGGCGCATTACGATCCTCGCTTCCGGCGCGGCACCGCTGGCTCGAGAGCTGGCGGAATTCTTCTATGCCATGAACTTGCCGGTGTACGAGGGCTATGGCCTTTCGGAAACTTCGCCGGTGATTTCCATCAATTACCCTGGCCACGTTAAGCTTGGGACCGTCGGCCCGCTCATCGGAGGCGTCGAAGTCAAGTTCGGGGAGGAGAACCAGGATCCGGAGGGCGGGGCAGGGTGCGAGATATTGGTGAAAGGGCCCAACGTCTCGCCCGGATATTACCATCTGGACGAAGAGAATCGGATTGCCTTCGATGGCGGATGGTTCCGCACCGGCGATCTGGGCGCGATGGACGAAGAAGGGTACCTGCGCATTACCGGCCGCAAGAAGAACCTTTTCAAAACCTCCGGGGGGAAATACGTTTCACCTGAGAAACTCGAAAACCTGTTTCAGAGCCATCCCTACGTTCGACAAATCGTGGTGCTGGGAGAAGGACGCAAGTTCGTGGGGGCACTAATCGCGCCGGTTTACCAGCGATTGGAAGAGCACGCCCGAACCCGCGGCGTGACCTTTCAAACTCGCGAGGAGCTGGTGGCTCATCCGGAGATTCATGCCTTCATGCAGCAGCTTGTAGACGAAACCACTCGCTGGCTGCCACCGCACGAAAGAATCCGCCAAATCGTTTTGTTGCCCCGCGAACTGACGATGGATGAGGATGAAGTTTCCGCAACCCTCAAGGTCAAGCGGCGAGTGGTGGAAGAGAAATATCGCGATGCCATCGAAGAGATGTTCTCGCGCCACGCGCCACAAGTTCAGGAGTCAGTAGCTAGAAGCCAGAAGCAAGAATGACGGTCCTCCGCTTGCGACTTCTATTCCCTAACCCCTAATCCCCAAGCCCTCTCAAAAGATGTGCAACTTGATGGTCAGATACTTCTTCGGGTTCTTGCGGAAGTCCGACAGAAATTCCTTTAGGGAAACGGAGCTCTCGCTCAAATTGTTGAAGAGTGTAGGGTCAGTGGATAGTTTTCCCAGTGTTCCCTGGCCCTGGTCGATGCGAGCGGTGATGGTATCTACGTGAGCGAGCGCTGAGTTCATGTGATCGTAGAATTGCTCGTCTTTGACGAGTTTACCGAGCGTGCCGTGGCCCTGATTGATACCGTCAATCAGAGTGTTCCCATTTGTCATCAGCCGGTTGAGATTGTTGAAAGCCGAGGGGTCAGAGATGAACTTGGCCAGACTCCCGTCGCCATGCTGAATTTGATCGATGACCTTGTCCAAGCGGTCGAGGGTTCCCAGCGTGCGATTGTAAAGAGTCTCGTCGACCATGAGTTTGCCAATTGTCCCCTGGCCCTGCTGGGTGCGGTCCATCAGGGTCTGCGCGGTGGAAATCGTGGCGTTCAGTTTGTTGTAAAGCGTTTGATCGTAAATCATTTTGCCGATCGACCCCTTGCCGGCTTGGACTTGTGTCGTAATGTCCTCGAGCTTGGCGGATAGGGAATTAAGGTTCATAATGACTTGATTCGTGTTTTGCATGACCGCAGCGATGTCAGCCTTTTCCGCAGTTTTCACCGCGCCATTGTCCCCAATTACTTCATGTTCCGGCGTCCCGCGAGTAATATTCACGTAACCGTCACCCAGCAGGCCGACCGTTTCCACCGACGCCAGAGAGTCATCGCGGATCTGGTTCTGGTAGGATCGCGCAATTTTAAGGTCAATCTCGACGGCGCGTTGTTTATCGGCATAAGGAGAGATGCTGATTCTAGCAACGTTGCCTATGGGAATGCCCGCCAGCCGCACTTGCGCGCCCTCGCGCAAATCGCCGGCGGTAGGAAAATAGGCCTTCAGGGTGTAATGCGAAGTGAAGAATCCTCCTTGGCCGCTGATAAAGAAAATTGCAATGGCAAACAGCACCAGGCTGACAATGACCATGATGCCGACTCGAAGTTGAGCCCACTTCACGCGCTCGTGTTGAGACATGGTTGGTCGCCTCCGCGAAGTTCAAAGGTCCATTGTAGTGCATTCGAGGGGCGGGAAAACGGGAAACGGGAGATGGGACACGGGATACGGGATACGGGACACGGGAAACGGGGTCAGCGCCTCGGGCATCGAAGTTCGGGATTTGGAATCGGGGTTTCGCCCAAACGTCGAACATGTGTCCCTACGTGTCCCGTTTCCCGTGTCCCGTATCCCGTGTCCTCAAGCCAGGAACCTCCGCAAATAGGGGTCCGGAGTTTGGACAAGCTCCTGCTCGCCTCCGTGAAAACAGACCCCGCCGTCGCGGAGCACCAGGAAGCGCGTTGTCGCTCGAGGGCTTGCGGGGTTACCCTCGGGGAAGGGAACCAAGGTTTGCTTCTCCGGAGAGAAGGTATAATTGGACAATTCGTAGGCATCCTGCAAGCGCTGCGTCACCACTACCGAAGTGACGTGTTGTACGTCGCGAAGCTTGGCGATCAGCACATTAATGGTGAGGCAGGTCACGGGATCGAGTCCCCCGGTAGGGGAGTCGTAGAGCATGATGGAAGGGTTGGTCACGATGGTGCGGGCAATCGCTACACGGCGGCGCATTCCCCCGGAAAGCGCCGAAGGCATTTTCTCGATGGCTTGTTCCATTTCCACGAAGCGCAAAACCTCGCGCACACGCTTCTCGATCGCCGCTTCGTCGCCCACGTGTTCCTCACGCAAGCGGTATGCGACATTGTCGAGAACGGAAAGGGAATCAAAGAGGGCGCCCTCCTGAAAGACGATTCCCATGCGTTGGCGAAGGGGTTGAAGGCTGGCTTCCGATAGCGGGACCAGATCCTGACCTTCAATCAGCACCTGGCCGCCGTCGGGCTTTAGAAGACCCAACATCAGCTTGAGCAACACGGATTTCCCCGAGCCTGTCACCCCCAGGAGGAACAAGGTCTCGCCGGCTCCCAGGGTGAAGGAGATGCTGGTCAGCACCTGCTTGCTCTCAAAAGAGAGGGAGACGTTGCGAAGCTCGATGGCGGGAGGAGAGCTCATCAAAAGAAGCCAATCCCCACCAAAAACTTGGTGATGAAAAAGTCGACCACCACGACGAGCACCGAGGCGACAACCATGGCCTGCGTAGTGGCGCGTCCAACGCCCTCCGTGCCGCCGGTTGTGTGCAACCCCTGGTAACACCCAACGAGGGATATGAGGATGGCAAAAAAAAAGGGTTTGACGAGCCCCTGCGTGACATCGTGATATGTCAGAGCCTGATAGGCCGAAGTCCAATACTCCTCCGTAGTCAAGCCCACCGTGTAAAAGCTGACGAAGTAACCGCCTAACATGCCGCAGAAATCCGCGAGGATGGTCAGGAGCGGCAGGGTGATAACGGTGGCGAACAAGCGCGGCATGACAAGTTTGCGGAGGGGGTCGGTGCCCAGAGCGCGCATCGCGTCAACTTGCTCACTGACCACCATCGAGCCGATTTCGGAAGCGATGCCGGAGCTGTTACGGCCAGCCATCATCAGCGCGGTGAGCACGGGTCCCAGCTCAAGAACCAGGCTTAAGGCGACCACCTTGCCCATCAATCCGACTTCGCCGAAATTGGACAACGTGCGATACGATTGCAAGGCCAACACGCCGCCGGTGAAGAAGCCGATCAGCACAACAATGGGCAGGGAACCGAAGCCAATCACGTCCATTTGCATGAGCGTGTCTACAAAGTAGTGGGGAGGCGTGAAGGCGTGCCGTACTGAGTCGACCAGCAGAAAGGTGAATTCCTGAACCGCCTGCACCCAGCGCTTCAAGGCACCTGTAATCATGGCCATGATCATCCGTTCACTTGGTTCGCTGTTCCGGAGTCCTCAGCGAGCCGACCAGGTCCGCGAGGTGCAGATGCTTGCGGCGGCAGTAATCGCGGATGCCTTCGACAATTCGAATCGAGGTCCCGGGGTCGTAAAAATTGGCGGTTCCCACTTGCACGGCGCGCGCCCCGGCGATGATGAATTCGAGCGCATCTTCGGTGCTGGCAATGCCGCCGATGCCGATGATGGGAATCTTCACGGCGCGCGCGGCCTGGTAAACCATGCGCAGGGCCACGGGTTTGATCCCCGGCCCAGAAAGTCCCGCCGTGATGTTGGAGATGCGCGGCGTGCGCGTTTCAACGTCGATAGCCATCCCTACAAAAGTGTTGACCAGGGAGAGCGCGTCGGCGCCCGCACCTTCCGCAACCCGCGCGAATAGCGCGATGTCGGTGACGTTCGGCGAGAGCTTGACGAAGAGTGGGTAGCGCGCGGCTTTTTTTGACGCGGCAACCACTTCGTCGGTCAAATGGGGGTCGCTGCCGTACACGATGCCACCACACCGCGTATTCGGGCAGGAAATATTCAACTCGTAGGCTGCGATGCCTTCGCCCTCATTGAGCATCTGAATGCATCGCACGTAGTCTTCCGTGGAATAGGCAAAGACGTTCACCACCGTGCGGGCTTTGATGGTGCGTAGAAACGGCAGCTTCTCCCCGAGAAACCGCTTTGCCCCCACATTTTGAAGCCCGATGGCATTCAGCATTCCTGAGTCGGTTTCGTATATGCGGGGCGGGGGATTGCCCTCCATCGGCTCCGGCGAAATGCCCTTTACACAAATCGCACCAAGCTGGTTGAGGTCGATCAAGTGGGAAAATTCTTTCCCATAACCGAAGGTCCCGCTGGCTGTCCACACCGGGTTCTGGAATCGCACGCCGGCAATCTCGACTTCAATTTGGGGAGAGAAATCTGCCGGAGTTGGCTGTGACGTTACCGTTCCCGCAGTCGCAACCGTTCTTCCGGCGCCGCCGCTCAGACTAATGGGATTCAGCCCTCGCTCACTCAATTCGGTTTTCCCGCTGGTGGTCTTTGCCAATCCCTAACCCCTGATCTCTAATCCTTAATCCCGAGCGTTTTGTCCGCATCCCAAACAATTTTGTCCGCCCAAAACACCGGCCCCTCCGTGCAGACCCGCTGGTAGGCTTCATGGCCCGTTCCCTGGACGCGGATCGAGCAACCCAGGCAGACACCAAGCCCGCAGCCCATGCGGTTCTCCATGGAAACCAGGCAGGGGTGTCGAAAGCGCTTGGCCAACTCCACCGTGGCGTGTAGCATGGCCGTCGGACCGCACACCATAAGCAAGAACTTCTTGTTGGTGTGCTTCGTTAGATATTCCTCCAGCGGGCGGGTCACATAGCCACGATATCCCGCCGAACCGTTTTCCGTGGCCAGCAGCATGGCACGAGCCACCGGCTTGAAGTCCTGCACCCCCACCAAATCGTCTTTAGTGCGCGCCCCGAAAAAAAGCCGCTGTTTGAACCCCGCCTCGGCTAATCGCCTTGCTGGAAGCAGTAGTGCCGCGATGCCGATGCCGCCTGCCACGTGGAGAATTTCGTCGCATTCGTGCGCACACGGAAGGTACTCCTCCTCAAAAAAGCCGTGGCCGAGGGGCGCGAGCAACCCTACCTTATCGCCGGGCTTGAGTTCCGCCATCAAGCGCGTGCCTCGTCCCACGATTTTGAACAGAAGCTGAAGGATGCGCGGCGCAGGCGGCTGCCGCGACGAACCAGAGCGGCCGCCATTGGTCGTCTGGACGTCAAAGATGCTCATGGGGCGGCGCAGCAGCACGTCAGACCGGCCGAGGATTCGCACCATGGCGAACTGGCCCGGGCGCACCGCCGGCGCTTGTCGCGGAGCATCCAAACTCAGCAGGAAATGGCTGCCCGTGAGGGAGCGATTCTCGATGACAGCCACAGTTTCGTCGTACATCGCCACTATGCTACCACAGGTGTCAGGTGACAGGTGTTAGGTGTCAGGAATCCTCTCAAACCTGTTACCTGATCCCTGACACCTTCCTTTACAAGTGTTTCTCGATCCATCGGCGGATGTGGGGAATGGAGCTGCGGGGAAACTTGTGGGGGGAATTGTAAAAACGAAAATCGAGCGTGGCGGCCCGCTGCGCCAGTTGGCGGCGGAACTCCAGATTCTTCTCCCGCGAATACCATTCATCGTTTTTAGCGGCGATGTGCAGCACGTGCGTGAACGCGGGCCGGTAGTGCGGATTCTCCATCCAATCGCCGGGAACACCTCCGCACACGCTGACGGCGCCGCGAATCGCTCGCGGGTGGGTAAACACATAGCGGTAGTTGAGGGCGCAGGCCTGCGAAAAAGCCACCAGGAAGATTCGCTTGGGGTCGGCGCGGTAGTTCCGCACGGCATGCTGAATGATCGTTTCCAGGTCCCGGTGGTGGAGCTGGATGGATTCCTCCATTTTGTATGTCGTACCCCAGCCAAAGCCCACCCGAAAATTTGTGCGGTTTTTGCCGAAGTCGCGAAGAAATTGGTACGGGCCCTGCAGGGACATCACCACCATGTTGCCATTGGCGATGTGCTGGGCCACTCGCATCATGGAATCCTTATTCCCTTCGTAACCGTGTAGCCCAATCAGCAACGGCCAGCGCCTGCGCGCGGCATGATTGCGCGGCAGCTCAAGTTCGTAGTAGCGGCGAATCGCGGTGCGAAAGAATTTTTCCATAGCAGCAGTAACGATTCGGGTCAGGGCGCGATCTTCCAGCGCATGGCTCGTCCCGCACAAGCGAAAAATAAATCTTAGCACATCCACTCTGACCCCAGTCGCGGCGCGGTTTCGGCGTGCATCGATTGGGCATCAGTCGAGCATCTAGATGTTTAGGCTTGGTTCGATGTACAGGCGCGAGATTTGGACCTTTTCCGAATCGTGGGGTATCAGGGCGAGGTAACGGAAAATCCGCTGAAGTCGGCGCGGAGCTGATGAAATGATTGATGTGGAAGGCAAACCAACGGCCAGTCCGTTGGCACCGCTATCAGCTGCTTGGGCAAACTACAAAGCAGGGCAGTTCCACGGGCCTCAGTGAAGTTTACTGATTCTGTGCCGATAAGCCTATCGGAGGGCATACCCATGGGAGTGCTGCGGCTGCTTAGCCGGCGCGTGTTCGGCTTGTGTCTCGCGGTGTTTCTGCCGGCGGCAGTATTCGGGGCGGCCGGTGAGAACTTATTGCCAGATGGCGTTTGCGGTAATCGACAAACCATGTTGCAGGCCTCCGAGACAGGCAGTGCTATGGTGCAGCAGGCTTTTGCCGAGGGCATGCCCTGGGGGGAAAAATCCCTGAATGAATATGTTAACCGATTGGGGCAGAGCCTAGCCCGCAGCAGCGGAAGCCCACAGGCCTTTTCCTTTTATATTCTCTACAACCCTACGGTTAACGCGCAGGCTTTTCCCGGTGGATACATCGTGGTTAATTCTGGAGTGATCAGCTTGGCGGAAAGTGAAGCTGAACTGGCATCGGTTTTGTCCCACGAAATCGCCCACGAGAATTCGTGTGATTGGCGATCAGCGCCGCGCAAGGGCAATCTTCTCGAATTAATCTTTGTGGTTCCCACTGTGATGTTGGGAGGGCCGGCGGGGATCGTTATCGCGTCCGGGGGCAGTTGGGCGGCGACGTTGGCGCGCGCCCGGAGCGCTCGCACGACCGAGGAGCGGGCGGACCGCTTGGCGGCCGAGTACCTCGTTCGTGCCGGCTATGATCCTCATGCCGCGGCGGAGTTCTTTCAGCGGCTCCAGGTGGAACAGGAGCGCGGCGGGGGAGACGCTGCCGGTCTCCTGGCCACGCATCCGCGCACCGTCGATCGTCAAAGGAACCTGGAGAAAATCATTCCCCGTTTGCCCCCTCCGGAATTCGCCCAGCACGACGAGGCGGAATTTCTTCGCATGCGAAGCGCCGTCCGGGAGTACGACGAGATGTACTCGCGACTGGTGGGCGTGCGCGTGCCTGGAAATGACCCCCCTTCACCCCAACTCTCGCGCCGCGCGCCCACAAATACCACACCCTAGGAATATCGTTCACGATTCCCCCGTCCCTCAGCCACTTGGAGTTTTGACGAGCGTCGCCTACAATAGTCCACTTCCAGGTGCAGCATGTTCGTCTTACTCAAAGCCTCTTTGATCATCGGTTTGGTGGCGTTGAATGCTTTCTTCGTTGCCACGGAATATGCTCTGCTGAGTGTTCGGCGCACCCGCCTTGAGCAGCTTTCCAACGAAGGCAATTCGCAGGCAAATCTGGTGCTCACCTTGCTTTCCGATATGGTGGCACTGTTTTCCGGGACGCAGTTGGGCATCACTGTCATCAGCCTGCTGATGGGCTGGATGGGCGAAGCCATCATGGCTGATGCTATTGAGCACTCGCTGGAGGGGTATCTTGACCGGTTTGCGCGCGCGGCAGTGGCTCACTCGATTTCGGTCGGCATCGCCTTTCTGCTCATCACCATGCTGCTGATGGTGTTGGGTGAACTCGTCCCCAAAGCATTGGCATACGACAACGCGGAACAGTTTGCATTGGGAGTCGCGCGGCCCATGTTCTTTTTCCTGAAGCTGAGCCGCTACCCCGTCCGCCTGCTCGACACCCTGGCCAACGGAGTACTGCATTCGCTGCGCGGCCATCCGGGCCGAATCCACGGGCCGCTGCCCACAGCCGAAGAAGTCAAACTGATTGTTTCCGGGATTCGTAAGCGCGGTCTGCTCGATGAGGAACAAGAGGAGATGATTCACAGCGTCTTCGATTTGGACCGGGTTCGCGTGCGCGAAATCATGGTCCCATGGAACCGCATCACCTGTCTGCCGGTGACAGCAGATCTGGGGACGCTGCTTGACCGTGTGGTGCGGGACCAACACTCCCGAATTCCTATTTATGATGGCCTGCCTGATCAGATTGTTGGCGTCCTGTACACCAAGGATTTGCTTGGGGTCATGGCGGAAAGGGCGCGCGCCTTAACCGCGCCGGGCACAGCCTTCGACCTGCGCACCATCCTTCACCAGCCGATGATTGTTCCCGAGGCGATGTCGTTAACCCAGATGTTGAAGGAGGCCCGGCGGCGGCATTCGCAGATGGCGCTCGTGGTGGACGAGTTTGGAACCTTTGTAGGCCTGGTGACAATTGAAGATGTGTTGGAACAGATTGTGGGTGAGATTCAGGATGAGTACGACCGCGAGGAAGACGCTATCCGCAAGGTGGGGGAAAACGTTCTTGTGGTTGATGCCTCGATGAGTCTGCGCGATCTGGCCAGCGAGCGCGATATCGTCCTGCCGCGCGGCGCGGGGTACGAAACTCTTGCGGGGTTTGCACTGGCGCAACTGGGATTTATCCCGCACGGCGGGGAGAGTTTCGTCTTTGAGTCCCGCCGCTACAAGGTCTTAGAGGTGGAAGGCCGCCGCGTCTCGAAGATTCGAATTGAAACCCTGCCGCTGGAACCAAGGGAAGCGGAAGCGAGTAGCCAGAAACGAGGAAATAGCCGCACCTATTCCGGCTCCTGATTTTTGGCCTCTGGTTCGTTGCTTCCCAACATTATGGACACATCCACGCCCCGATTCGCGTTCAGAATTTTCGCGGCCGAGCCCCGATTCGTGCAGATTTCGATATAGCCCGAACTGCCTACAATGGCGAACAGTTCCCATGGCTTGCCCATCGAATACGCCAGGTTCAGCCGAGTTATTTCCTGCTGGTTGATGATGATCTTGAAGGAGGGAGGGTTCTCCGCAAAAAGCTGGGGGATGTCTTCCGGCCTCAGATTGCTAATGATGTTGCCAAACTTGTCAACCTTCAGGGCGACGCCTTTAATGAAGCTGTCGCTCACCCATTTGGGCTTGGGGGAGGAGAATTTGATGTAATCACTGATGGGCTCGCCGAATTTATGAACTTCCACCCCTTTGCTCAGCCAGCCGGCGACCGGAGCGAAGGTGTCGCGCCCCTGAAATGTGGCGCTGACAGGATTGAGGAAATAATGATCAGAGGTAATGTGGCGAACCTCGACGCTCTCCTCCCGCTCGTAGATCAACGATAGCACGCCATTATCCGGGGCGACGAATCTGTATGCGAGGCTGCTAGCCAGTAAGGGGCGGCGCGCTGTTCCCACTCCCGGGTCAACTACCACCAGGTGAATCGTATCAGATGGAAAGAAGCGATAGCTTTGAGCCAGCGCAAAGGCGCCGTCGAAGATGTCGTAGGAGGCCACCTTGTGAGTGATGTCCACAATTTCGACGTCGGGATTGATGTTGTAGATGACGCCTTTCATTGTGCCAACGAAGTGGTCGTTGGTGCCAAAGTCTGTTATCAAAGTAATAATGGGCTTGCGGGCCAAAGTTTTCTCCTGTTCTGGCAATGGGTCAACTTGATTTCGTAGCGGCGAGTTTACCTCGCCATATGGCGGCCTAAAGCCGCCTCTACATCCGATGAGAGATACCCAACCGGCGAGACGATCTCGTCCGCAAAGGGATTATAGTGGAGGGCTTATCCGTCAGCGAAGAGGACACATGGCGGCGTAACCCCGCCTCTACACCGGTTAGACCAACTCAACAAGAACGTCCGCCGCGTTTCCAGCTTTCACGTCACTCGCCGGATTCGGACCAGGTGCGTGAAGTCGCAGTGGGGGTCCATCTCCAAGGCGCGAAGCCAGGCGCGAACCGCGTTGTCAATTTCTCCGAGTTCGAGGAAGCTGAAGCCCAAGGTCTGATGGACGAAGGCATCCCCTACGCGATAAGTGAGGGCGTCCTCATACGCCTCCTGGGCGCCCACCCAGTTCTTGAAATGAAGGCATTGATACCCACGCTCGCAGGCGGCGGCCCACGGCTGGAGCTCGGGCGTGATCTTCATAGCGAGCGGCCATTCCTGCTGCAATTCCAGCAAGCGACGCGCGCATTCCTGCAAGTTGTCGCGCGCCGGGGAGTTCTCAAACAGCGCAACCGAAAGCGCCAGCTCGCGCAAGGAGCGGTTCAAGTCATCGGTGGACGGGTTTGCCGAGTAGAGCAGGCTTAAGCCTGTGCGGTAATGTTGCCGGCTCTCAATCAGCGATTCCACTTTGATTAGAAATTCCTCCGCCTTGGCATGGCGGGGCTCAAACTCCAGGGCCCGGCGGTAGCATGCGGCAGCTCGGTCGAGCTCGCCCACGCTGCCGCAAGCGTTGCCGAGAAGATAATGAGCTTGGGCGTCCTCCGGGGAGGCATGCACGGCGCGCGAAAGGGCTTCCACGGCGTCGGAGGGTCGCTGCGTTTCCAGGTAGCACACGCCGAGCTCGCTCCAGGCGCGAGCATTCGCCGAGTCGTCCACTACCAACTCCTCCAGCAGACTGATGGCGGCGGGAAAATCCGCCTGCCCCAGCGCCGCGAGGGCGCGCGCCAGCCGATCTTCGGAATCACTGTCGGTCATAGTCGTCGTCACTCACGTGCATACAGAAAATAGAAACTCGAAAATCGAAGCTCGGTCCACCAAACGTATTTCAAAGTCGGCTTTCTTCCGCTCTCACGTCTTTTCTCTCAGCACGAAAATGGGAAGCCGAAAATTGAACATCCGGACCGATCATCGAGTTTCGACTTTCGAGTTTCCAGTTTCGTTCTTGCTCTTCCTTGGTCATTGATTGAAGATGGCGCGGAACTGCTCCAAGTTGAGGGGCGGAGTCTGCGCCGTTCGCAGATTCTCGGCGACGTGCTCAAGCTGGCTCATCCCCACCAGCGCGGAAGATATGCCGGGCGTGGACCGAACAAACTGAATGGCCCTTTGCGCGTCCTTTTCCAGGCCGGGGAACCACGCGTGGGATTCCTCCGGCAGATCCTCGGTCAATTTTTGCTGAAGCAGGCTGGCGCTGGCAAAAACCATCATTCCGTGCGAGCGTGCCACCTGCAAAACCGGGAGAGCCTTGCCGTCGACGTACTGGGTCCGGGCAGACAGAGCTTCCGGCATCGCGAGGTTATAGGGAAGTTGAATGGCCCGAAGATGATGGCCTTTCCCGCCTACTTCCTCCGCCAAGCGCAATAGGTCGCTGAGCGATAGCGCCTCGGGCGACTCCTGCCCAACGCGGTAGGCATTCCATGTTGCCGTACCGTAGATGCGGATTTTGCCTTCACTCACGGCCATCTCCAGAGCGGAAAAGGCTGCGCGTAGCCTGCGGTCGAACTCCCCGCGAGCGACGTGAGCGGCCTGTGTTTCAGGATTATGGAGATAATAAATATCCACGGTCTCGACGCCGAGATTCCGGCGGCTCACATCGATCTGGTTCTCGAGATACTTCGGCGACATCACGTGGCAGCCGGCCACCACCTCCTCCGGGCGGAAAAGGCCGGGATCAATCAAGGTCCGCTGAAAGTATTCGGAGGGATCGTCAGGTTCGCTGCCATCAAAGGTAAGAAAGCCTCCCTTGGTGGCAATGATCACCTCGTCGCGTTGGACAGTTCCGGAGGAGGTTGCGGCCGCCAGAACCTGCCCGATAGCGCGCTCACTACGCTGGTGTCGGTAATTTACTGCCGAATCAATGACGTTAATTCCGCCGTGGATTGCGCCCTCCACCGCATCACGATAAAGGGTGTCATAAGCCGCGGTGGGTTCGCCCAGGTAAGTCCCGATCCCGATGGAGGAAATCCAGAGGCCCTGGAACTCGCGGAAATGGCCTGGCAGCTTGGCTTCGAAACGGCGGCGAAAACGGGCCGTCCCTTCCGGTGTAGCGTGCCCCGACATTAGCATGTGTTGGGTTCTCCCGAAGCTCCGAAACACTTTAACACGAAAATCGCAGCTCGAAATTCGAAACTCGCCCCGCTTGCGAGTTTCCAATTTCGAGTTTCGGTTTTCGGCCAGTTCAGTCCATATGCGCCCTGACCAGGAAGATTGGCACGTTGCTTTCGTGCCGGACCTTGGTGATCGTGGTGCCGTGGATGACGTCGGAAATCAAGCGGTGTCCGTGAGTGGTCATGGCGATCAGGTCGCACTGCTCGGCCTCGGCGGTCTTCAGGATGGCGCGCGCAGGTTCTCCACTGGTGTGGCGCACTGTGACCCGGAAGTTTTCGCGGCCGATTTCCGCGCTGAGCTTCTCCAAATATTCGCGGTCTTCTCTTATTTCCTTGGAGTCGGATAGATTCAGATTTTCCTGCCATTGGGCCGCCCAACCGGTGGAAACGTGCAGCAGGAGGATCTCTGCGCCAGTCAGGCGCGCCAATTCCTTAACGCGCGGAAGGAGGAAGGAATCGGCCTTGCTGTGATCCAGCGCAACGAGGATTCTCTTGAACATAGCAAGCCTCTCTCGATCGGGCGATCGGAAGATCGGGTAATCGGGTGGGCAAAGGGCAACCGGGGCTCCCCAGGATTTTTGCTCACCCGATCACCCGATCACCCGATCACCCGATCTCCCGATCAGCGCAACCAGTCTCGAACCGTCACTACCAAGAGATACGCATTCAGCGCTGCAATGACCCCCGCTGTTAGCCAAGCGAGGATTTTCAGCCATCGGGGATTGACGAATTCTCCCATCTTGCGCCGATCGTTTGTGAATATCACCAGGGGCACCACGGCGAAAGACAGTTGCAAGCTGAGAATCACCTGGCTGAAAATCAGCAGCTTGGCCGTTCCCGCCTGGCCAAAGAAAATGACCGTGATGACTGCGGGAATGATGGCCATGAGGCGGGTGATCAGCCGGCGCAACCAAGGCACCAGCCGCAAGTTGATGAAACCTTCCATTACGATCTGTCCTGCCAGGGTCCCGGTCAGGGTGGAGTTCTGTCCGGAACAGAGCAGGGCCACAGCAAACAGAATGGCGGCCATTTTCGTCCCCAGCAAGGGCGTTAGGGTGTGATAGGCCTCCTGGATTTCCGCTACCTGGGTGTAGCCGGCGCGGTAAAACGTTCCCGCGGCCATAATCAGAATGGCGGCATTAATCAGAAATGCGAAGTTCAAGGCCATGAAATAGTCCAGGAAGTTGTAGCGCATTGCCGTCTTCATGCCTGCCGGCGTGCGATCAATCGCACGCGTTTGCACGAGGGAAGAATGCAGGTAAAGATTGTGAGGCATCACGGTTGCGCCCAGCATGCTGATGGCGATGTAGAGCATTTCCGGGTTGGTGAGGATTTGCGGCGTGGGGACGAAACCCTTGGCGATCAGCACCATGTCGGGGCGCACCAAGAGGAGTTCAATCAGGTAGCACCCGCCGATGACTCCAATCAACGTAACCACCACTGCTTCGAGATAGCGGAAGCCTTTGTTCTGAAGGTAAAGAATGGCCAGTACGTCGAGCGCCGTCACGCAAACGCCCACCAGCAGGGGAATGTGAAAAAGCAGGTTGAGGGCGATGGCGGAGCCGATCA
>CAZCVY010000137.1:0-17830 GCA_964501985.1 uncultured Acidobacteriota bacterium
CAAGATCCGCGGGCCTCAAAGACGCAGGTCTGCGCTACAAGTCATTCGCTTGACGCTCTCTGATGATGCGTTGCCGAATTCCGCACAGAATTCCTACGCAGGATAAAAGAGCTTTCCCGCGCGAACGGTCACAACCGGCACAAGTTTCTGGCTGCCCCGGCGGGTTTTACCACCGGAATCCGTATACGTGAAATTGCCGGAGACGAGGTCCAGCACGCTCACATCTCCTTCCGCTCCCGGCTTCAGAGTGCCAATTTCGGCTCCGAAGTTGAACATCCGCGCGGCGTTGACGGTGCACCGCGTAAAGATTTCAGGCAGGCTCATCCCCAGCACCAGGAATTTCGAAAGCGTCGTGGTGAAGTCGTAAACGGGGCCGTGGATGTTGGCGCTGTAAAGGTCGCTGGAAATGGTGTCGGGCAGAAACCCCTGGTGCAGGCACTTCTCCATGACGTCGAAGGAAAAACTTCCCGCGCCGTGGCCGACGTCAAAGAGGACTCCCCGCTGGCGCGCCTCCTGCACTTCGGGTGTGACCTTGCCGTCTTGATCGACAATTCCATGAATGCGGCTGTTGAACGAGTGCGTCACCACATCCCCCTTGTTCAGCAGGGCCAGAAGTTGGCCGAGGGGAGTGAATGAACCTCCGATGTGCGTCATCATGGGCAAACGCGCCTCGTCGGCGGCCGCGCGTGCCCGCCTGAGGCCTTCCAAATCGTTCGGCCCGGTATAACCTTCGGAGAAACGGATTTTGAAACCCACAATGAGGTCCCGATTCTCCTCCGCGACTTTGACAGCGAGGTGGGGATCGCAGTAGCGCAAGTCGAGGAGTTCACCCATGTTGGGCGTGCTGCCCGTGACCATGCCGATGCAAACCACGTGGAGCAGGGCCCGAATTCGCGTGGCGGCTTGCGGAATGATGAACTTTCGAAAGGCGGGAAATGTGAAGGCTCCGGAAGTGCCCGCGTCGAGCGTGGTGGTCACGCCTCGCGTCACGCAATAAGGGTCCGGCTCAATCCCGTAGGGGCCAACGTAAGGGAAAACGTGCGTGTGGACGTCGATGAGGCCAGGGGTGACGATCTTCCCGGACGCATCAACTACCTGGCGCGCTTGCCCGGCGGGGATGTCGCGTTCCAAGCTCGCGACCTTAGCGTCGCGGATGGCCACATCGCTTATTTCTTCGAGGTTCTGCGAAGGGTCGAAAACCTTGCCGCCTTTGATGAGGAGATCATAAGGCCGGTCATCCGTCTTCGCCGGCACGGGATTCGAGTGGGCGGGCCGAGCACTCGCTCCCACCGGTGACGCGGCGAGCAGAAGTGAACTCCCGGCGCCCGCCAGCCACTCCCGACGCGACGAATTCGCTACGGTCCACCGATCGAGTTCCATTGTGCTTCCCCTTTTCGGAAACCACCGAATCGATCAGAACGATCGATTCCGCCACTTTTGGTAGATCGAAGGCCCAAAAGGAAAGGCCGCCAATCGTCGGCGCCTCGGATCGAATGCGGTCTATACTGCGCTGCCGAAGTTCTTGGTTTTTCAAGCAAACAATTTGCCCATCCCGTAGGGGCAGGCCTCGTGCCAAGGCAGTTCAAATTAGCGAACGAGCCTTCGCGTGGGGCTTCGCCCTCCGCTCCGCGGAAAGGCATCGCCTTTCCGGGCCATCGCACGTGTCTCTCCCCGCCGCGTCGCCCGCCCCGAAGAATCGGGGCAGGCGACGCGGCAAAGCATTACCCTTGGCACCCCGCAGCGGAAAGGTAGAGCCTTTCCTTCGAGTTTCTTAAGCGAGGCCGAAAGCGCAGGCAGGAGTGCCTGCGCCACTTGTGGCACAGCCACTCTTGGCTGTGCTCCGAAGATCATGGGTCGCCGCAACTCTCAAAAGTAGAAGCTCCAGGGAAAGGCTTCGCCTTTCCGCGGAGCAGAGGGCGAAGCCGCAGGCCATAAGTCGGTGGCTAAGCAGAGCCTCCACACAACATGCCGTCCCCTAGAACCTGTAACCTGTGCCCTGTAACCTATCGCTTAGACTTTCCTATACAGCAGCGCCTTCTTCACTTCGCCGATGGCGCGGGTCACATTGATGCCGCGCGGGCAGGCTTCGACGCAATTGAAGATGGTGCGGCAGCGCCAAACGCCTTCGAGCGTATTCAAAACCTGCAATCGCTCCTCGCCTCCCTCATCGCGGGAGTCTTGGAGAAAGCGATGAGCATTGACGATGGCGGCGGGTCCAATGTAATCGCTATCTCCCCAAAATGATGGGCAGCCGGATGTACACGCCCCGCACAAAATGCACTTGGTGGTGTCATCGAATTTCTCGCGATCCTCGGGCGACTGCAAACGCTCCTTCTCCGGGTCGGATCCCTTGGTAATCAGGTAAGGCTTCACGCTCCGATATTTTTCAAGGAAGGCGTCCATGTCCACCAGTAGGTCTTTGATGACGCGATACCCGCGCAGCGGCTCGACCGTAATCGTTTGGCCCATGGTCTTCAGCAGCAGCTTACAGGCGAGCGCGTTCCGTCCGTTAATTTGCATTGCGTCTGAGCCGCAAACGCCGTGGGCGCACGACCGCCGGTAGGTCAGGGTGCCGTCGCGATACCACTTCACATAATTCAACGCGTCGAGCAAGCGGTCCGTGGGCTCAGCTTCAATCTTGTATTCGCCCCACCACGCTTCCTTATCCTTTTCGGGATTGAAGCGCTTGATCTTCAAGGTGAGCTGCATCAGAAACTCCTTGCAATCGGGCCATTTGGCCATCGGGTCATCAAACCATCGGGTCATCTGGCCAGCGGGTCATTGAATCATTTAGGGACTGTCGTTGGTCATTTGTCATCTGCTGAGGCTCCATGGTCCTACTGAGGTTTGCAAAATGTAGTGACAACGACGTCCGTAGCGCGGGCATCTTGCCCGCTGTCCCGAGAGCGTCCCGCTCCCGGCGCCGCGCGGGCAGGATGCCCACGCCCCAGCGGGCGAGATGCCCGCGCTACCAAAAGAATTCGTCACTATATTTTGCAATCCTCAGTAATTTCTCCGTCTCGCTAATCGCTTGCTACGGACAACTGACCACGAACAACGGACAGTTCTTAAATGGTTCGATGACCCGATGACCCGATCCTTCAATATTTCCTCTCCATGGGCTGAAACTTCGTGATCACCACGGGCTTAAACTTGAGCTCAACACCCTTACCCTTGATCGATTGAAATGCGAGGGTATGTTTCAGCCAGTTGACGTCATCCCGTTTGGTGAAATCTTCACGGCTGTGGCCGCCGCGGCTCTCCTGGCGGGCCAGGGCGCTTTCCACCAGAACCTCAGCAAGGTCGAGCAGACAGCCGAGTTCGATGACCTCCAGCAACTCGGTGTTGTAGCGCAGGCCGCGGTCCTCCGACTTCACCTGGCGGTAGCGTTCGCGCAATCCGCGCAGCGTTTCCTTCAAGGCAGTAAGGCCCGCAGCATCACGGAATACCGAGGCCTTATCCATCATTTCGTCCTGAAGGACGTCGCGGATGTCGGCGGCGCGCTCCTTGCCGGCGGAATTCAGCACCTGGCTCACCAGCGCGCGGGCGGGCTCATCCGCGCGCTTGGGCAAGGAAGTCCAATCGTTTTCCTGAACGTATTTCAGCGCGTGCCGTCCGCCCCGGCGTCCGAAGACCAGAATATCAACCAGGGAATTGGTCCCCAGGCGGTTCGCGCCGTGGACGGAGACGCAAGCCACTTCGCCCGCGGCGTAAAGTCCCGGCAGCGGCGTGTTCTTTTCGTCGATGACCACGCGACCGTCAATGTCAGTGGGAATTCCGCCCATCGCGTAGTGCGCCGTAGGCTGGATGGGAACCGGCTCCGTGAGCGGCTCGACGCCGAGATAGGTGCGGGCGAATTCGGTAATGTCGGGAAGCTTTTTGTCCAAAACCTCTTTTCCCAGGTGGGTCATGTCGAGGTAAACGTAATTCTTACCGCCGATGCCGCGGCCTTCGCGAATCTCGCGGTAAATGGCTCGCGAAACCATGTCGCGCGGGGCCAGATCGAGCAGCGTGGGGGCGTAGCGTTCCATGAACCGTTCGTTCTTATCGTTACGAAGGATGGCGCCCTCTCCGCGCGCGGCCTCGCTCAAGAGGATTCCCATCTTGTAAATTCCGGTGGGATGGAACTGGAAGAATTCCATATCTTCGAGCGGAATCCCGCGGCGGTAAACCACCGCCATGCCGTCGCCGGTCAGTGAGTGAGCGTTGGAGCTGACGCGAAACATCTTGCCGCAGCCGCCGGTGGCAAACAGCACGGCTTTGGAATGAAAGGTCTGAATTTCCCCCGTGGCCAGGCAGAGCGCAACCACCCCGGCGCATCGGCCATCCTCAACCAGCAGGTCGAGGACGTGATACTCGTTGTAAAAGTGCACGTCGTTCTTGATGCATTGCTGGTAGCAGGTCTGGAGGATCATGTGCCCCGTGCGGTCGGCGGCATAGCAGGAGCGCCGGACGGGCCCTTTGCCGAACTCCTTGGTGTGCCCGCCGAAGGGGCGCTGAGCGATTTTCCCATCGGGAGTGCGGCTGAAAGGCAGGCCCCAGTGCTCGAGATCGTAGACCGTCTCGATCGCTTCCTGGCACATAATCTCCACAGCATCCTGGTCAGCCAGGTAATCGCTGCCCTTGACCGTGTCGAACATGTGCCATTCCCAGTGGTCCTCTTCCAGGTTGCCGAGGGCCGCGCCAATGCCGCCTTGCGCCGCTCCGGTGTGCGAGCGCGTGGGATAGAGCTTGCTCAACACCGCCACATTGCACTTTCCAGCGAGTTGGAGCGCGGCCATCAAACCTGCGC
This sequence comes from uncultured Acidobacteriota bacterium, assembly GCA_964501985.1. Taxonomy (GTDB): domain Bacteria; phylum Acidobacteriota; class Terriglobia; order UBA7540; family UBA7540; genus Bog-366. Next base: position 4,793 of record CAZCVY010000137.1, read on the forward strand.
CGCCCGCTCCCACCACCACTGCGTCATACCGTTGGACCATGTGATTAAGCCTCAAGAAAAGTTGTCAGTGGTCAGCCGTCAGTTGTCAGTCGCCCGCACGGGCCGTTTCCGAGAATTGATGACTGAGGACCTGCTCGTGAATTCGCCAATCCGCCCGCAGCCAATCAGTGCATCGCCGGGGGTTGGAACGTCAGGATGGCGAGCGATCCCAGCGTCAGGAGCACGAACCCCACCACGAAGAGCGAGGCCAGCGAAGCCGTACGCCAACCCCGCGGGCTGATGTAGTCCACCAGCACCGTGCGCAGGCCGTTCACGCCGTGAATCATGGCGAACCATAACATCAGCAGGTCGTATGTGCGCCAGAAGGGCGTGGCATAGCGCGCGGCGACGAATTGGAAGTCAATGTTATCGACGTTATGGATAATGTGCATGATCAGCAGATGGCCCAGTGCCAGGAAAAGCAAGGCAAGGCCTGAGACGCGCATGAAGATCCAGGCGTAAAGCTCCAGCCCGCTCTCCGGTCTCGGATTTCCCGCTCCACTCATTGCTGCCCCCTACTTTATGATGAAACTCAACATGTAAACGGCCGTGGGAATATAAATGATGGTGAAGATGATCCCCACCGCATAGGTCAGCTTGCGGTGGAAAGCCATCGTCTCCGGCCAGAAGTCGCTGATGCAAATTCGGACGCCGTTGAGCGCGTGGTAGAGAACCGCCGCCACCAGCACGACCTCGCCCAGCCGGAACGCCGGGTAGCGATAGATGAACAACAGCCGGTCGAAGACTTTCGGACCCCATCCAATCAAGGAAATATCCACGATGTGGATTAACAAGAATAGAAATACACCAATGCCTGACAAACGGTGCATGACCCAGGACCAATGCCCGGGCCCGCCTCGATAGGTCAAGTATTCAAGAGGTTTGACCATGCTCGTCCCATTCTCCTTGTTGCGCGCAAGTGGGAAGCGCGGGCGATTCCCGGGAGCAAACTGCGAATCCCGAAGCCGCTCACCCTGATTTTCCCCCGGCATTAACCCAACCGGCCATCGTACTCTAAAATTTCCCTCGAACGCAATTGCGCTGAGAGGCGTAGTCGCTCATTGGTATTGGCGCGACAACTCGATGCGCGTGTTCAGTCACGCTCAGCCGCACCCTGCACTCTCGAACTCGCAGGAAGTGCCGAGGACGCGGATGGACATTATGTCCTTTCCTGCCATGATGCGCTGAGTGGCTGCAAAGCGCGCCGAGTCCCAGGCGGGATCTATCTAGCGGAAAACGGGTCACGAGGTCAAAGAAAGATCCCCCGAGTGGGGTGAAAGGTCCTCCGCGGCAACCGTTCGCGAGGGGGCGCGGCCCGTCGAGGCTTTGACGACCAGGTCCGCCGCCACCAGGTACTCCTTGCCCTGGGGCTCGTCGGCGGTGGCCAGTTCATGGAGAGCATCGGCGGCCATGCGCCCGAGCCAGTCGGGGTGAATGTCCACCGTAGTGATGGAGGGAGTAACGTATTCCGTCAGGTGAATGTTATCGAAGCCGGTCACGGAAATATCTTCGGGGACGCGAAGGCCGGCGAGTGTAAACACTTTGATCAGGCCAAGGGCCGTCAGATCATTGACGGCCACGACCGCGGTCGGCCGTGGTTTCAACTTCAGGACGGCCCGCGCCGCCGCCATGCCGCCTTCGAACCGCAAGTCACCTTTCAAGCTCGGGCCGGGATCGAGCCCCAGACCTTTCAGGCACTCGGCGAAGGCTTCACGGCGCGCGTTGTTCGACTTCAAACCCGCCCGATCACCGGCGAAAACCATGCGCCGATGGCCGAGGTGAAACAGGTGCTCGACCACCTGCTGAATGGCCGAAAAATAGTCAATCCGCATGTTGCTGACGAATTTCTGCACCGGCCCCAAGTCCAAAAAGGTGACGGCAATCCGGCGCCGCGCGATTTCGTCGATCAAGCGCAGGTTGGCCTCAGAGGTCATCACGGCCACGCCGCGAACGTTGTGCTCGATCATTTTCTCGGCCGCGCGTTGGGTTAGGCTGGAGTCATAGTTCGTGTCGCTGAGGATAATTTCGTAACCGAGTTGCCGCGCGCGGCCTTCGAAGCTGTTGATGACTTCCGGAAAGAATGGGTTCTCGATATCGGAAACGATCATGCCCAGCGTGCGGCTGCTTCGCCAAGCCAAGTTGCGCGCGTGAGCGTTGGGAAAGTAGCCGAGGCGGCGCACGACAGCGAGAGCGTGACTCCGGGTTTCCTGACCCACTTGGCCAGTCTTGTTCAGGACGTGAGATACGGTGGCCGTGGATAGATTGGCCTCCCGAGCGACGTCCCTAATGGTTAAAGCCATGGGAAAAGTAAAAACCTCTGCGAAAATGTACCCACCCAACCGAAACATGCTACTGCTCATGCCTTAAGACAATAGGCAACCTGGGAAAGCCCTAACGAAATAAAAACGAACCGGGATAACCCCATTGCAATGCTCAGTGACTTGTGTTAACATCTTTGTAATCAGATGTGTAGGCCCGTAGCTCAGCCCGGTTAGAGCGCTACCTTGACACGGTAGAGGTCTGGGGTTCGAGTCCCCACGGGCCTACCATACAACCGTTTTATTTTGTGAGGCTTAGAGTCCTCACCGCGAATTTGGCTCCTCCGCGCTAACCCCGTGGGTGTGCCTTTGCGCACGGCTATAGTTTCAAGGTAGCGGTCTGGAGTTCGGGGTCATGCAGCTCTTCCGATCAACCCATTGGTTCTAAAAGCGTTATTCCGTTCCATCTTCAAGGGCATGCTGTCCCCGGAAATCTGTGTGTCAATAGGTGTGTCATTAGTTTGCGATTCTCACCGGGCGTTTGGTAGTAAATTCACGGTCTGTTTCCGGAATTCACTAGAGAGATGTTGATACGTGTCGTTGCTGGGAGCTCAACCAAATATAGGGCTGACGCGAGCCCGAAGTACTGCCGGCGTCCTTCGAACACGTCAAGAGTCTCACGAGCTTCGACTCTGATACCAGCGATGCTTGGGCGCATAGCGCCCGATTCCAAAGCCGGAGATTACTCAGATGTATTGGTATCTACTCCATTCGGGGAAATTCCCTGGCCGAAGCTCTCGCGATTCGATGACGAGGAGATGAAGGCCCTCATGATCGATGTAGTACAGAAAACATACACGCGTAACGGCAGCATGCGGTGGCAGCGAGATCACCTAAGAAGGTGGAGTCGAAACGAAAAACGCCCGGCTCGAAAGTTGGGACGCCCCTGAGCCAATGGGAAGCTGTGGTCGCGCAGGTCCGCTGAGAGCATTATGCAAGTTGAGGCCGCGGCGGGTGCCTGTTGTACCCCCTAAGTCCTACAGGCTCCCCAGGCTTGCGCCTCCGTCCACAAACAGCGTCTGCCCAGTAATGAATGCAGCGGTCTCGCCAGCGAGAAATGCAATTGCTGCCGCTATTTCCCAGGGTTGCCCGAGTCGCTTCATCGGCACTCTCTTCAAATAGCGGCCCTCGCCTTCGCTATTTTGCGGGTTGTTGGCGCGGAATAGTTCCGTTTCGGTCGGGCCAGGCGCAATCGCATTTGCGGTGATGCCGTCGGCGGCAAGTTCAACCGCCATAGTTCGCGTCAGGCTTTCCAACGCTGCCTTCGCTGCTGCGTAACTAGAACGAAACGCGAAGCCGCGAGTCACAAGGCTGGTCACATTGATAATGCGACCGAAACGCATGGTCCGCATGCCCGGCAGGAGAGCTCGCGTGAGTTGCAGCGCCGGGCGTACATTCAAATCCATAATCGTGGCGAAGTCATCGATTTCCACGGAATCAAACGCTTCATGTTTGGAAACGCCGACATTATTAACAATTCCGAGGACGTCTCCCCGTGCGGCCAACCCCTTGGCGAGAACACCTGTCTTCTCCTGGTCTGCAAGATCTGCCCGGATAAACACGCCGGGGAAAGAACCCGGGGAATTGCGCGCAACACCTATGACCGACCAACCTTGTTCGACCAAGACGTCTGCGGCCGCACGGCCGATGCCCTTCGATGCGCCAGTTATGACAATGGTTCTGTTCATTACACGCCTCTTCGTATTTGCCACGGCTCAGAACCGCTCGCGATTGAAGCGCGGATCTGGCGGTCATCACGATCCTGTTGACTCTCCCAAGATTAATCAGGAGCGTCGTTAAATGAGTCACCGTTTACTTCTTTCAGTTCGTTCACGTCTCTTTGGGCGCTTCGACTTATGCAGCGGACGTTGCTACCCCAACCGGAGCGTTGTGCGCCGACGGCATTGATGAGAACAGCGGTATGAGTCCTTCAACCAATGTGGGGTGCGTCAGAACGGCGTCGCGCATTGCGGTATAGGGCAGACCTGCGATCATTGCAACCTGGACAGCGGTCATAATCTCCGCGGCCCCGACGCCGAAAGCTGTAAAGCCCAGAATGTGATCCCTGTCCGCCCCGACGAGGGCCTTTAAGAACCCTCGCGTTTCCGAAAGTGTGTGGGCACGCAGGTTGCTTTCCATGGGGACTTTGAACAGACGGTACGGGATGCCTCGCGTTCTCGCTTCGCTCTCGCTTAGCCCAACGTGAGCCAATTCGGGGTCAGTAAATAGACAGTAGGGTACTTGTCTGCCTGTGGTGACGCGCTTTCCGCCGGTTAGATTCGCATGGACCACGCGAAAATCATCAACGCTGATGTGCGTATACTGGGGGCTGCCTGCCACCTCGCCGATGGCCCAAACGCCCGGCGCCGTTGTCTGCAGTCGCTCGCTGACCTTGATATATCCACGGTCGGTCAGCTCGACTCCCGCTACCTTCAGCCCCAATCCCTCGGTATTGGGAGTGCGACCCAGCGCAGCCAGCACATGGCTGCCCTCCAGCGTCTTCTGAGCTCCATTTTGCTCGAGAACGATTCTCACCGAGTCTCCCGACCTGCCCGAAACGCTCTTGATCCGACTATTCAAAAGCAACTGGATGCTCTCGTCCTCAAGCAGGCTGCGAAGTGCGTCGGACACGTCGTCATCTTCTTTCGGCATCAGCCGACTGTTACGGCCGATCACCGTCACTCTGCTTCCGAATCGGCGCATTGCCTGGGCGAACTCTATTGCGATGTAGCCGCTGCCGATCACGAGCAGGTGTTCGGGGACTTCGTTGAGTTCGAGTGCCTCAATGTGTGTGAGCGGTTGTGCTTCATGCAGACCAGGAATCCCTGCCAACGAGGCTCTCGTACCCGTACTGACGATCACGTTGGTGCCACGGAGCCGGCGCGTGCTGCCATCGGCGAGAGAAACTTCCACTGTTCTCGGAGCCAAGAACCTCCCAGTTCCAAGGATGAATTCCGCTCCCGCGCTACTGTAATTTTTCAGATAGCCCGCATTCATGCCGGATACCATTTTGCGCTTGCGGTCGCGGACGCCGGTCATTTCGATCTTGAATCCGTCGTGGTTGACGCCGAATTCTTTACCGCGGCGAAAGTAGGATGCGACCTTGGCGCTATGGATGATGTTCTTGCTGGGCAGGCACGCAATGTTCGGGCACGATCCGCCAATGTATTTGCGGTCGATTGCGGCGACTCGCTTTCCTTCTCCCGCAAACGTCCAGGCAGCAATCGTGGATCCCGTGCCGCCGCCCAGAATCACCAGATCAAATTCTTCCGGCTGGGTCTTATCAAGTTGCTGTACCTGGTCGGACGAATTGATGCTAGCGGTGCTCATGCGACCTCTGCTTTCTCAGGTACACGCGCGCTGCTGGCCTGCATGGACTTCACGAGATCCGCCGCGGACGCTCCTTCGAGCGATAACCCGTAGCCAACTTCCCGAACAATGCGCTCTTTCAGCGGTTGGATGAAGTGCACTCGTGTATTGCGGCGAGTTACTTCGGGAACCTTCAGGTACAGCTCGGCCAATTCCCGTGCCCGGCTAAGAGTCTTACCCTTCGACACAACCTCCGCGACGACACCCCACTCTTGTGCCGTACGCGCTGTCAGCGGCTGGGGGTTCAGCAAGAATGCCTCGGCTCGCCCCGCCCCCGCGCGATAACTCCAGGTGGTGAAGATTCCGTCACCGGGCACGATGCCGCCGGCAAAGTGCGGCACATCGTGGAAGGTCGCATTCTCAGCGGCCACGATTACGTTCGCAAGCAGCGCATACTCCGAATGGATGTGAGCGCGTCCCTCGACGGCGGCAATGACCGGCACGCGGATGTTGGCAATGTTTTCCAGAATTTGAGTGCCCTCGTCATGAACCTGGCTCCAAACGCCGGGATCGGCGACATTGCCGAAGGATGAAAAATCGATACCAGGAATGAATTCACCGCCTGCGCCGGTGAGGATCGCAATCTTGTTCGCTCGATCCTGCGCGATCCGGTAAAAGGCATCCGCAAACTCAGTATGGTCTTGTGCGGTGAAAGTGAATGGCCCGCCGTTCGTGTGAAATTCAGCTACAAGTATACCCTTGGCGTCGCGCGTCAGTTTCAGGCTACGATAAGCACCGAAGTAGTCCTTTTGCAATTGCATAGCATTCTCCTCTCTAGTTTGTCTTGAGATCAAAATCACGGTCACAAATTACATCAGCTCTGGCAAACCCCTAAGGCGTGGCGACAACACTTCGTGCGTCTGCTTGGCGCAGCGTTTTCTTTTTCTTGGCGGCAGGAGGCAGAAACTTCCGGTCGATTAGGGATTGCAGCGCGTTGCGGAACGAGTCCTCGGTATCAATGGTGGCTGTGAACCCAGCCTGGCGCAACTTGATGGTGCTCACGAAAGCTCGCGGTCCTTCCGGGGCTCCGTAGGCGAATGCGAAGTCTGCGTGTTGGTCTCCTTGACCAACCAACTCCCGAAGGTTCCGCGATCGAAGGTTGTACTCTGCCACGATCTGGTTCCAGACATCCGCGTTTTCCTTGAGGTACGCCGCCAAGCTCATTGGCACATCCGGCCCGGTCTCGACGCCGAGGGTTTCACCCAGGGCCGGCCACAGACTGCGCCACTCAAAAACGTCGCCATTGGTAATGTTGAATGCCTCGTTCACAGCGTGGGGCGACTGCGCAGCCCAGACCATTGCGTCGGCAACGAGATTCGCATCGGCGGCTTCCCAGACGAACGATGGACCTCCAGGAAAACTGAACGCTTCACCCTTCTCGTGGCGGATTGCCGCGTAAACACCAATAGCAGGGAGAACGTTCAACGCGCCCGGAGTGGGGCCGGTGACAAGCTGAGGACGCAGTGCCGTGTAGTTGAAGCCGTAACGGGCGCCCATTTCACGCACATAGTCTTCATGGTCGAAGAAGAAGTTCGCATGGTCCTTGCGGGCATCACGTTCCCGCGCCGGGATGGGGATCGGGTGCAGGTGCGCGCCGTAGACCTTCGTTCCCTGCAGAATGCTGATGTGCCGGAAATTGGACGCAGCGCGCACGATCGGCTCCACCACGTTGCGGAGCATCGCATTGTTAGTCTCGATCTGATCCTTATTGGACCATCCAGCGACCAGTTCAGGCCTTTCGTGTATAGCCGTATAGGCGATGTGCGTGATGTCAGTGAGCGATTCGAGCGCGGCGCGGGTCACTTCCTTGTCCCGCAGGTCGACCGACAGAAATTCAATACCCCGGCCGCTGGACAACTCTGGCTTGCGGCGCGACACGCCGACCACCTCCCAGCCCGCGGAAAGAAACTTCTCAGCTGCGGCAGCCCCTAAGAGGCCGCTTGCGCCAGTGACCAGCACCTTTTTCTTTTTACCACTCGAGTTCATACTGTCACCCTCCTTTCTAGTCCTCCAATGTCGGTTGCCATTACTGTCGTGGAACGACTCCGTCCAACCACTCTCTTCAGCGGACGCTTATTACGTCGGACAGGGACGAATTATGCTGGAGTTCCGTGTCCGGGTGAGATGACAATCCGGTGGAAAGCGACGTCACCCTTAGTACGTCCTGCCGCAGTAAGTACACCGACACAGCCAGAAGAACCAGGTCTTTTAGGAGAAACGCCGTGGTTTCAGTCATTGCTGGAAATCCGCCAGCAGATGGAGCCCAGCCGTTAGGCATGAACGGAATAATCGTTACTGTTGCTATGAAGGAAAAACACGAACCGAGGGCGCCCAGAATTCCTAGTTTCTTGTTCCAAAATCCTGCTAACAGGAGTGCGCCGAATCCCCATTCAGCAGCTCCTAGAAAGTAGCTGGTACCCCGAGCGCCGAAGACAGGGTACATCCAGAAAATCAGAGGTCCATGGCTGATATAAGGAATCAACGCCTGCGCCTCATATTGGAACCATTTCTGATATCCAAAGAGCAAGAAAATGATGACCATTGATGCCTGAATGAAATGGTAGTCGAGGTCGTGTTTACCAATACCAAGCCTAATCAAGATCTTTACCAGGAAACAGCATTGTTACTGATCGCCCCGCTTGATCCCGAAATTCCCGATCGCCCTCGCGCACTCTAACGATGGCAATCGAGGGACCAAATGTCCGTTTCCGCTAAGTCATTGATCCTTCGCTGCAGCGGCGAAGCCCAAACGAGACGGGGCGCTTCTGGAGTCAAAACTGTCAAAAGTCACTTTTTGACACCCCGTACCAACAAAAGTAACGGCGGATGGTCCTATTGAGCTGGAGCGGGATTTTCAGTGTTCACTTGGATCGGCGGCGCTGGCAGGCGAGTTGCTTCAAAACTTCCTTCATATAAACGCCAGCGTGGAATTTGGCATTATCGTCAAGAAGCAGTAGGAGCGCGCTTTCTCCCGCTGGGCCGACGGCGCTTAGGTTGGTGATATCGACGACGAGTTCGCGCCCATTAAGCTGCTGCTTGGCTGTTGTGTACTCGCCAATGAACTCACCAACCCAGGGTTCAGTGAGCATCCCCTCGACCACCAGCCGGCATCGGCGCGGGCCCTCAACAACAGAGATCTTCAACATGCACACCTTTCCTTGAGCGTCCGAGAGCGCAACACGCGTACCAAAGTGTGCATCTGTAACTACCTGAATTCTCAGCAGAGGATTGAAAGCAGCCGGGGATGAATAGGAATGTCAACTTGGGGTTTTTGACACCTTCGGGCGGGCCGGCATCATGCGGCGTAGTCCCCGGGATCAATGCCAAGCTTTTTCATCCGCGCCAGGAGGGTCGTCCGATTGATGCCCATGCGAGCGGCGACTCCATTCGGCCCACCTACACGCCCCTTGCTTAAAGTGAGCGCTCGCACAATCTCTTCAACCTGTTTCTTCGCACGTTCATCGCTTTTCTTCCCGCGCTCAGCAGCAAGTTTCTGGGCCCGCTCATCAGCCAGACAGAGTTTTCCGTTTAGTGCCTGAAGAGTTGTTTTGACAATTTGCTCTATTTCGCCATGCTGTGTCTCCGTACCTGCGCGCTTATCTCCTTCCGGGCCCAAGCTTTGCAACTCCGAAAGCGGCGCATCTAGCGACTTCCCGCGCGTCAGGATGACAGAGCGCTCTACGAAGTTCTCTAATTCGCGGATGTTCCCCGGCCATCCCCAGGCTGTGAATGCCCTCATTACAGCCGCCGGAATTCTTTCAATGTCCTTCTGTGCCCGCTTGGCGAATTTTTGGACAAAATAGCCAACGAGGAGCGGAATGTCTTCTTTGCGCTCCCGCAGGGGAGGTATTCGGATCGGAAAAACGTTTAACCGATAATACAGATCGTTCCGGAATTCGCGGTTCGCAACCATTTTGAGCAGGTCGCGGTTGGTCGCGGCAATCAAGCGGACGTTCACCTTCAGAGTGTGCGTGCTTCCCAGCCGCTCGAACTCCTGTTCCTGCAAGGCCCGCAGGAGCTTCGGCTGGATTTCCAAGGGAATGTCTGCGACTTCGTCTAGGAAGAGTGTGCCGCCATCGGCTAGTTCCAATCGCCCGATTTTCTGGCTGATCGCGCCCGTAAATGCTCCTTTCTCATGTCCAAACAATTCGCTCTCCAGCAAGCCGGTAGGAATAGCAGCGCAATTGAGTTTCACGAAGATGCGGTTCTTGCGCCGGCTATGCTCGTGAATGGCGCGGGCAACCAACTCCTTGCCCGTTCCCGTTTCGCCGAGGAGTAGGACGGTTGAATCCCCAGGGGCAACGGTTTCGACTAATTGCAGAACGTGCTTGAGCGCCGGACTGCTCCCCACGATTTGCCCGAAATTCATTTCTCCGTGGATTTCCTGTTCCAGGTAGAGTTTCTCCTGGGCGAGTCTCTCTTTCAGTTCGGAAAGTTCGCGGTATGCTACTGAATTCTCAATGGCGATGGCGATCTGACCGGAAGCCTCGCTGAGGAAGGCGACTTCCTCTGGAGTAAAGGAATTGTCTCTGGTCCGGGAAATCGCCAGAACTCCGACGGCTCGGCCGCGGTTGACCAGCGGTATCACACACTGGCTCTTCACGCCCTCTGCAACCAGTAACTCGTAGTAGTCGGAAGGGAACTCCTCAGCATTCGATATGGTTCTAACCGCGGGTTCAAATGTTTCAAGAGCTTTCTTGGCAATGCCCACGGGGGTGATGAGCATCTCTTCTTTAACGAATCCCTTCCCTCCCGGGAAGTCCAACGCGGAAACTCGGAACGTGCCCGATGCTGGGTCTGGGACAGAAATATGTACCACGTCACAATCCATGAGCTCGCGAACAGCGGCTGAAATCGCGCGCAACACTTCCCGGAACTCCAAGTTCGACGTGATCCGGTTCGTCAGCTTAAGCAGGAGCTGAAGCCGATTATTCTGAACCGTTAAAGCTTGTTCTGCTCTCTTGCGATCTTCGATGTCCGTATTTGTTCCGTACCATTTCGCAAGCTTTCCACTTTCGTCGAAGAATGGAGTCGCTCGGAACAGGAACCACCGGTACACACCATCGAAACGCCCCAAGCGCCCTTCGATTTCAGCCGACTGGCCGGAGGCTACAACCGTTCGCCAGTATTCCACTAGCGCGTTCAGATCGTCTGGATGAACCGCAACAGTCCACCCCCAACCCTGGACTTGATCCGCTGTCAGGCCAGTGTAATCGAGCCAGCGTCGGTTGAAGAATTCAGCGGCCCCATCTGCCTCGGCAGACCACGCCATTGACGGAATGCTTTCGATAACTTGGCGGAGCTCTCGCTCGCTACGGTGGAGCTTATCATTCTGGCGTTGTAGTTCGGCGCGTGCAGCCTCCGCTTGCCGGAGGTTAAAGTTATCGTCAATCGCGAAGGCGACGACACGGCCAATGAGCCGTAAGAAGCTGACGTCGTCATTGCTGTAAACGATTCCAGGGCGGCCCGACATACCCAACGCGCCCAGGCGGCGATGCGGTGTAGTTAGGGGAATAAATAGCAGGGGGCCGACGTCAAGGCCGTGGGTTACAATCCCTTGTTTCAGCCGTTCCGGTAATCTTTCGTCGCTGTTCCAGTCGCGAATGTGGAACGGTTCTTGCATGGTGTATGCCTGCCACGACGGACGCTGTTGAACCGGCACATCCGCATATGCAGCCACCAGGTTCTTCTCTTGACCCACCACCGCCCATTCGACTTCTGTGGAGTTCTCCTTGTAGACAATGATGTAGAACTGTAAAAAATCGAGGAATTCTCGCAACTGTTCCGAGAGGATCTTCGTCAGATCCTCGGGTTCTCGGCACACAGAAAGTGCTTCGCTGAGGCGAAGCACTGCTTCGTAGCGTCGACCGTCTCTCCCTTTTGGAATGGACGAATATCCGCCCATCTTGTGTGCCGAGCCCCCTCTCCGAAATCAATCCAAAAGTCTAACACATGCGATACGACGGTTCACCGTATGAGATCCGCATTTCCACACGCAATGGCTGCCCGTGCCTGTACCCGAAGCCGCGGCAACGATTCGCCGAATCTAAGATTTGGGTTGGTGCCGCAGACTTGCGGAATGGCGTGGATAGTTGGCGGATTCCGATATGCTTGCCTTGAAACATTTCCCGTACAGGCCCAACCGAGAAGGAATAGCACCGCTGTCGGGTCGGAGGAGGCGCGCTGACGCGCTGGCCTCCGGGCTTCGGTTGTCGCCCGCTTTTCGGATCCGCCGCCTTTCCATTCGCGCACCCGCCACCAAAGTTACTTTGGGGTTAGAATCGAACCCAAGGTAGGAGTGGTCCAGCCCGCGTCGGCAAATACTGAGGGGGGACGGGGATCATCCGTTTCTCCGCGAACAATCTCGAGATTGTGCCGGCCTTGTAGCAACGCGGTGATCCGAAGGAAGGCCAACGATTGCCGGCGAATGTTTTCCGCTACGACACCGCCCTTCTTGCCAACCACGGAACAGAGTTTGAGCGTGAAGTCGCCCACCCCAGAGAGGAAATCCACCATCACGCTGCCCTCTTGGAGATTCAGTGCCTGAATCACGTCGGATGGGCGCTGCAGCGTCTAATTGACGGATATACGATAATGCCTGAGCCCGCAGCCATTCGGCTACAAATGTCAGCAACGTGGGGAGCGCTTAGAGAGTTCCCGCTGGAGGGAACGGCATTGCAAGCTAAGTAGCTTGGCGGCCTGAGAGACGCTACCGCCGAAATATGTCAAGACCTGCTGGATGTGCTTCCGTCCCACCCACGCAAGGCTTCGTACGGCGGTGGGGGGGGGTCGCAAGATGGCATCGGTGTAAGTCAGGACTGCTGCTCCTTCGACCTTCTGGGAATAGTGCGGGACCTGGAATAGAGTGGACACTATGAAAGCTTCACAGACTTCTCCAGGCCGCATATGGCCGGAGCGTGTCTCGACGAATAGATGGTCAGTGACTTTCCATCTTGGGAAATACGGGCTGGGCAGTACGGCCATAGCGCGCTCACATGGCGCAGCCAGAAGTGGATTTTGCGTCGAAAGAACCGAGGCTCTGAGTATTCCTCTGTGCCGAGTTGCTCGCAAAGTCCGCTTGGGCCAAAGAGGGGTACGCGGGCGGGTTGTCCATGGACCGTCCAGCTTTTCCACACAATCCATAAGTAGAAATCCAGTAAGCCTGGAGCATTGGCAAGTGCCGCCACCGCTTCGCGCTCTACGGGGATGCGGTGCTGATCGATTTCGCCATAGAAGGCCTGGCTCAGAGTAATCGTATTCTGAGTCGCCTCAGATGAGTTCCCGAAGCCAGACGCGGAAGGGTTGAACCAGA
>CAZCVY010000138.1:0-15391 GCA_964501985.1 uncultured Acidobacteriota bacterium
TTCGATCCGATCACGAATGGTCACCTCGATTTGATCGAGCGCGGGAGCCAGATTTTTAATCGGCTCATTGTCGCGGTACTGACGAACCTCGAGAAGAACCCGCTTTTTACCGTACCCGAGCGAGTGGAAATGCTCCGGGAAGCGACTCAGTCAATTCCCAACGTTTCGGTCGACACCTTCAGCGGACTGCTGGTGGACTACGCGCGGCAGAAGCGCGCGAAAGCGCTGTTGCGGGGTATTCGGGCTTTTACCGATTACGAGTATGAACTGCAAATGGCGCTGATGAATCGCAAGCTCGCACCCGATGTGGAGACCGTTTTCTTGATGCCGGCGCTGTCTTACACGTACGTCAGTTCACGTCTCGTGCGGGAGGTCGTCCAGCTCGGCGGCTCCGTCAGCGGGTTAGTTCCGGCGGTCGTCGAAGAACGGCTCCATCAGAAGGTCTCTCAGGCCAAACCATGAAAGGAAGCCCACGCTTGCGGTCAGCAGTCCAGAGCGACTGTTGACTGTAAGCTCTCGGCTGTTAGCTTAAATGCAGTTTTCAGAACGCATATCCAGAATCTCAGTTTCCTCCACTGCCGCAGTGGTGCAGAAGGCGGAAAAGCTGCGCTCGACCGGCGCGAAGCTCGTTGATTTCGGCGCGGGCGAGCCCGACTTCCCCACCCCCGATCATATCAAGCAAGCCGCGGTTCGCGCGCTGGAAGAGAATTTCACCAAGTACACTCCCACCGGCGGCACACGGGAACTGAAGGAAGCACTCGTCGACCGGCACGCCAAGGATTTCGGTTCGCACTATTCCGTCGAGGAGTGCCTGGTCACCGTGGGTGGCAAGCAGGCGATTTTTGAAGCCATGATGGCCACGCTCAACGACGGGGACGAAGTGATTTTGCCCGTCCCCTATTGGGTCTCCTACCTCGACATCATCAACTACGCCGGCGGCAAGGCGGTATTCCTGGAAACGCATGAAGCTGAGAATTTCACCATGCGGGCCGATGCCGTGGAAAAGCTCATCACGCCGCGAACCAGGATGATCGTGGTGAATTCGCCCAACAATCCCACTGGCGCAGTGGTCCCGCGCGAGGAAATGGAACGGCTTCTGGAGGTGGCAGCGCGGCATAAGGTCCTCCTGATGTCCGACGAGTGTTATTGCCAGTTTCTCTATGACGACGCCCCGTTCTCCCTGGGAAGCTCGATGGATCGCGACCACCTGATCATCGTCGGATCGCTTTCCAAGACTTACGCCATGACGGGTTGGCGCGTGGGTTTTGCCCTGGGCTCCAACAAGCTATTGGCCAATATGCTGAAGCTCCAGAGCCATTCGACTTCGAATCCGACCTCGATCGCACAGAAGGCCGCAGTCGAGGCCCTCCGCGCCTCGCAGGATTCGGTGCGCGCCATGCTGGCCGAGTATCGCCGCCGCCGCGACCGGGTGGTGGAAGGCTTGCGCGCCATTCCCCACGTTACGTGCACGCTGCCGCAAGGGGCGTTCTATGCCTATCCCAACATCTCGGCTTATTTGAATCGCGACGGTCTGGCTGACACCACGGTCCTGGCGGAAAAACTCCTGGAGGAAGCGCACGTGGCGGTGGTGCCGGGCCCGGCGTTTGGAACTCAGCAGCACGTTCGCCTCTCCTACGCAACCTCGCTGATTAACATTGACGAGGGGCTAAGGCGAATGGCTGCCTTCTTCGCCAAATTCTAAAGTCAAGTGACGAGTGACAGGTGACGAGCAAACGAAAAACCAGCGAGCGCACGTGAGAGGCCGGCACAGACCCACCGGTATCGCGAAATTGCTTGCTTATCTCTTGTCACTCGTCACTTATCACTGCTCCTAATCATGTCCACCTTTAACAGTCCCGTTCAACTCTCGAATATCTACAAGCCAAAAATCTGGGGGCGGGAGGATTTGGCTCCGCTCTTCACCATGCCCCCGCCGGACGCAGGCGCGAAGCCTTCGGGCCAGCGCATTGGCGAGGTGTGGGTCACCGATGATGTTTCGCGTTTCATGAACGGACCCGCCTCCGGCATGACCCTCGCTGAGGCTTCGGAAAAATATGGTCCCGAGCTGCATGGAAAATCATGGCCGGGCCGCCGCTTTCCGCTTCTCGCCAAATACATTTTCACCAGCGACTGGCTCTCCGTGCAGGTTCATCCCGACGACGCCTACGCCGCCGTCCACGACCCTGGCAACTTGGGCAAGTGCGAAATGTGGTATTTCCTGACAGCCGACGACAACGCCGCGATTCTCCTCGGGCTGAAGCCGGGCGTGACG
Source organism: uncultured Acidobacteriota bacterium (assembly GCA_964501985.1). Lineage (GTDB taxonomy): Bacteria > Acidobacteriota > Terriglobia > UBA7540 > UBA7540 > Bog-366. The sequence goes on from CAZCVY010000138.1 coordinate 2,273, forward strand.
AAGCAGCAGTTACTCCCGGTATTCAAGAACAGCACCTCGCGAAACTCCCTGCAACGGTTTAAGCCGCAGCCGGAGGAAGGAGTGTTTCTGCCCCCGGGGATGGTCCACGCCCTGGGACCCGGTCTGGTAGTGTTCGAGGTCGAGGAGAATTCCGACATCACCTACCGGTTGGACGACTTCGGCCGGCCCGGCTTGGATGGGAAGCCCCGCGCATTGCACCTGGAAAAAGGGCTCGAGGTAATTCGCCCGGAATTCCCGCCTCTGCGGGATCTGCCCAGGGTCGAATTCAAGGAGAAATACGGCACGCGGCGATTCGTTCTCGCCAGCCGCTACTTCGCCCTCGAGGTATTGAGCGTTGTCCACACAGCCACCTTCCACAGTTCGCCCGAGAAGGTGGAAGTCCTTTCGATCATCGAAGGCGAAGGGCGTCTCGAGAATGAAGCGGGTTGGTTGGGCTATCGGGCCGGCGACACCTGGTTGATTCCCCCGGCCGCAAACCTCTACCGGATGGTTCCGGCAATTGACACCAAGTTCTTGAAGTTCTACGTCCCCGACCTCCAGAAGGATTTCCGCGATCCGCTCAAGCAGCGAGGAATTCCTGCGGAGAAAATCCGCCAGATTGCTTTCGAGTAAGATCCCATGGCACGAACATCGTTCTTCGATCACGCGTACGCCGTCATCATGGCCGGGGGCAGCGGAACACGCTTCTGGCCCCTGAGCCGCCGCCAGCACCCCAAGCAATTACTCGAACTTTTTGGCCGCGGCACGCTGCTGGAACAGACCGTGGCGCGGCTCCGGCCTATCCTTCCTCCCGAGCGCATTTGCGTCTATACCAACGAACTGATCTGGCGGGAGGTTTGCCGGCGCCTGCCGCAGATCCCGCGCGCGCAAATCGTGGCGGAACCGGCTTCTCGAAACACCGCGCCCACTCTGGGAGTGGCGGCGCACGAGATCTGCCGCCGCGACCCGCAAGGATTGATGTTGGTCCTTCCGGCTGACCACACGATAACCAAGACGGCGGAGTTTCTTCGCGTGCTGCGGGCGGGTTGCGAAACCGCGCAAACCGAAGGCAGGTCGGTGGTGATCGGACTCAAGCCCACGCGCCCCGACACGGGTTTTGGATACGTGCGCGTGGGAGCTCGCGAGGCGCGCATTGCGGGGCAAGAAATTTACCGGGTTGAGAAGTTCACGGAAAAGCCAAAACTCGACCTCGCCCGCCGTTACGTTGCTTCCGGGAAATATTTGTGGAACGGAGGCATGTTCATCTGGCGGGCTACCACGTTGCTCGAAAACTTCGCCAAGCATCAGCCCCAAATGGCGAACCTTTTGGCGAAGCTGACCGCGGCCGGCGGTGTGCGGTCACCAAACGCCTTTCGCCGCCTCTTCCCGCAATTCGAGAAAATCTCCATTGATTTTGCCATCATGGAGAAGATTCGAGACATTCACGCTGTGGCCGCCGAGATTGGATGGAACGACGTCGGCAGTTGGGATGTGGTTTACGATCTCTCCGCCAAAGATAGCGACGCCAACGTCCGGCCGGAAAGCAGCCTGTGCCTCGATTCCCGCGGCAACATGATTGTTTCCAAAAAGAAGTTTGTCGTAACGGTCGACGTTCAGGATCTCGTGATCGTGGAGACAGATGACGCAATTCTTGTTACTCGGCGCGGACGGTCGCAAGATGTCGGCAAGGCGGTTCAGGCACTAGAGAAGGCAGGACTCAAAAAATTGTTGTAGCGCGTCTCGTAGGGGCACCCACGAGGGGTGCCCCTACTATAGGATTCATCAAGGCAAGACTGCTTCCGAGGAGGCGGGCAATGATATCGGGCGCACACGTGATTATTTACACTACGAATGCGGAAGCCGATCGAGCTTTCTTCCGCGACGTTTTGGGTTTCCCTTCCGTGGATGCGGGCGGAGGATGGCTCATCTTTGCCTTGCCTCCAGCCGAAATCGCTTTTCACCCCGCGGAAGAAAACGGCAAGCATGAGGTTTATCTCACTTGTGACGACGTATCGGCGACAGTTCAAAACTTGGAAAGGCAAAAGGTCAAATGTGATCCCGTGGCGGACCTGGGCTGGGGCCTGTTGACGCACTTGTCCTTGCCCGGAGGCGGCAAACTCGGCTTGTACCAACCCAAACACCAAATGGCAGCGGGGAAAAATGGATAAAATCAAATTCGGCACGGATGGGTGGCGCGGCGTTATCGCTGAGGACTTCACCTTTGGCAATGTGCGGCGGGTGGCCGCGGCCATCGCTCAGTACATCCGCGAGGAAAGTGAACCAACTCACGGTCTGGTTATCGGCTACGATATGCGTTTCCTTTCGCCGGAGTTTGCACGCGCCACCGCCGAAGTGCTTTCTGCCGCGGGGATTCCCGTCTGGCTGGCGGACAAGGGCACGCCCACGCCGGCCGTGAGTTACGCCGTGGTAGCGCGGAAAACTGCGGGCGCGGTGATGATTACCGCCAGCCACAATCCCGCGCGATGGAATGGAGTGAAGTTTAAAGCGCCGTATGGCGGCTCGGCGGATCCGGCGATCATCCAGCGCATTGAAGCTCACCTTCATCGTCTCGAGCGCACGCGCACCCCGCCGCGCAAAGTCAGGCCCGCCGCGATTGAAGTCGTTGACCTGACCGCTTCCTACCTGGAACGGCTCAAGCAATTAGCCAGCCTGGGCCAGATCCGCGCCTCCGCCCAAAGGTTCGTTATCGATCCCATGTATGGAGCTGGCATCGGCTGCATTTCGCGCTTGTTCATTGAGGCGCGAATTCCTTTCCGCGAGATTCACGCGGAGCACAACCCGCTGTTTCCCGGCTTGAACCCCGAGCCCATCGAACCGCATGTGGAAGGCTTGCGCAGCGCGGTGATGGAAGGCAAGTTCGACAGCGGCTTTGCCACCGACGGCGATGCCGACCGAATTGGCGCCATGGACCGCACGGGCGAATTTATCGACTCGCACAAGATCTTCTGCCTTCTCCTCAAGCATCTAGTGGAGGATTTGGGATTGCGCGGGGAGGTGGTCAAGACCTTCTCCACCACCCAGATGGTTGACGAGATGGCGCGCAAATATCAACTACCGCTGCACGTCACCCCGATCGGATTCAAATACATCTGCGAGTTGATGCTGAGCCACGACGTCTTGATCGGCGGCGAGGAAAGCGGCGGTATAGGAATCAAGGGTCACCTGCCCGAGCGCGACGGCCTTCTGAACTCGCTTCTGCTTGCGGAAGTGATGGCGCAAAAGCGAAAGACGTTGGGTGAACTGGTGGAAGAATTGACCCAGGAGTTCGGACCGCATTTTTACGGCCGCATCGATTTGGAAGTGGAACTCGCGAAAGCGCAACAGTTGGTGAAGCAAGTGGCCCAGGGAAAGTTCAAGAAAATTGCGGGGTTGAAAGTCACGGCGGTAGAGGACATGGACGGCGCCAAGATGCGGTTTGGAGACTCCGCATGGCTGTTAGTCCGAGCCTCCGGCACGGAGAACCTGCTGCGGCTCTACTCTGAAGCGCCCTCGCGCGAGCAAGTCAAGATGCTGCTCGAGGAAATGAAGCGCGTCGCAACGGCGAAGTGATTGCCGATTGCTTATTGCCGATTTTCGATTGCCGATTGCCGAATTCGCAAGACCCGATTCGACGAACTCCGGCGCGACGTCGTAGCACGGACCTGTTCTTTAGGTCCGCGGCTTTTTCCCAATTTCCGATTGTCGATTGCTGATTGCCGAATGAACCAATCGCGGTATTTCCAATTACGATGGGCAAAGCTCGAATGGCTGATTTGGCAATCGGCAATCGGCAATCGAAAATCGGCAATCTTACTCAACTAGTCCGCATGGTTTATTGGACCCATGACCGATTCCGACCGCGTAAAACGCTACCACCGAACCGGGCGCATTTTCAGCGTGACAGGCTATCTCATTGACCTCGCCCTTCTGCTGATCTTGCTTTTCACCGGGTGGACGATCACGCTGCGGAATGTGGGGACGAGCTACAGCTCACGTCCCTGGCTCGCCCTGCTGATTTACCTCGCCCTTTTCGGAATCATCTCCCAGGTCGTGAGCCTCCCTCTCGACTTCCTGAGCGGCTATTGGCTGGAGCATCGCTACGGGCTTTCCAACCTGACGCTGGCGGGTTGGGTGAAAGATCAACTGAAGGGACTCGCTGTGGGCGCCACGCTGGGGGTGCTGGCGATGGAGTTTCTTTACGCGGGCATACGCCGTTGGCCGGAGCATTGGTGGATTGTGTGCGCCATCGTCTTCATCGGGTTCGTCGTGCTGCTGGCCAACCTCGCTCCGGTCATCATCATGCCCATCTTCTTTAAGTTCAAGCCGCTTGACAATGCACCCTTGACGGAGCGGTTGCTGGAACTCTCGCGGCGCGCAGGCACGCGGGTGAAGGGCGTGTTCGAATGGAAGCTGAGCGATAAGAGCAAGAAGGCCAACGCGGCCCTGACCGGACTCGGCAACACGCGGCGAATTATCCTGTCCGATACGCTCCTCGAAAAGTTTCAAGATGAGGAAGTGGAAGCGGTGCTGGCGCATGAGCTGGGCCACCACGTCCACCACCACATTTTCCAGATGATCGCGCTTCAGGGCGCCGCGATAATTCTGGGATTCTACCTGATCCACCGCACCCTCGATTGGCTGGGACCCCGTTTTGGATTTCAAGGCGCAGCCGATTTCGCCAACCTTCCGCTTCTCGCCCTGGTCACAACGTTCCTTTCGCTCATCCTCCTGCCGGCGGTGAACTCATACTCGCGCGCCATGGAGCGCCAAGCCGACACTTACGCGCTACGTGCCATTTCCTCCCGCGCCCCGTTTATCTCCAGCATGGAAAAGCTGGCGGAACTGAACCTCGCGGAACGCCAGCCCCACCCCTGGATTGAATTCATTTTTCACAGTCACCCCTCCATCCAAAAGCGCATCGATTTCGCCCAGAGATTTCCCGCGTAAGCGGCCGCGAAGCGCAACCTCGACATATCCCCTGCGGGCATCACTGAGTTTTGCGGAATAGAGGGACGAATTGCTTCCGTAGCTCGGGCAGCCTGCCCCGATGACCCGGGGTCCCGCCCGCTGTGGCGTGGGCGTCTTGCCCACGCTGGGCGGGAGCGGGACGCTCCCGAGACAGCGGGCAAGATGCCCGCGCTACGTCGGCATTGCTCACTATAATTTGTAACTCTCAGCAGGAGATTGACAGGGGCGAAAAAAAGCTTGACAAAATAGTTACTCCATAGTATCGTACTTATGTGAGTATACGTGAACGAAGTCTTTCCTCACGTTTCTTACCTTGCATTTCTGCCCTTAATCCCTATCCCTCTGTCTTGGCCCGGCGAGTCGGAGCACATGCGTTTCTACGCGCTGGAGGGAAGGCAGATGTCAGGTGTGGGGTGCCAGGTTCCAGGGCGCGGGGATCACGGGATGAGTTGCGGTTAGGGTCCCGTCAAAGTCAAGGTAGGGTGTCGGCCCCGCAGGGGCCGAAGGTCAATAGTCACGGGTGGAAGCCGTGGCAAGCGGGCCAGAGGGATGTTCGACCCCTACGGGGTCGAATATCTCGCCTCTCCTTGTCCGTAGGTTTCACCTACGGCTAATGATCTTGTTCCCCTTCGGGGAACCTCGAGGACTTTGACGTCGCCCTGGAGTTGCGGTGCCCGTGAAGGTCGGCTGGCGAGAAAAGTGCAAAAATGAAGGTTCATCCGGGGATGTTGATGAAAATAAAGAAGAGCAGGTTTCAGGTGTCAGGACGCGAATCGGGAACCGGTTGCCGAGGCCGAGGGAGCCGGCCGCACGGAAAAGTGCGAAAATGAAGGTTCATCCGGGGATGTTGATGAAAACAAAGAAGGGCAGGTTTCAGGTGTCGGGTGCCAGGTGTCAGGGCGCGAATCGGGAACGGGTTGCCGAGCTACAGGGGGAATGGCCGTAGGAAAAGTACAAAAATGAAGGTTCATCCGGGGATGTTGGTGAAAATAAAGGAAGGCAGGTTTGAGATGTCGGGTGCTAGGTGTCAGGGCGCGCATCGGGCATGGGTCGTCGAGCTACAGGGGGAATGGCCGTAGGAAAAGTGCAAAAATGAAGGTTCATCCGGGGATGTTGATGAAAATAAAGGAAGGGGTTTGCTGGTGTCGCGTGCTGGCGACAGGCCGGAGTTGGCGGGCGGTAGGCGTTTCACCTAAAGAGATGTTAAAAATGAAGGAACCTCCGGGGATGTGTATGAAAACAAAGGAGAGTATGACAAAACGTCGGTCAGAATACATGCGCTTTTGACGAAAATGCAGGAATCGAGCACCGCTTGACGACATCCGGACGGGGATCTCGCACCGAAAATGCAGGATTCCCGCGCGAGTTCGATCGAATTGAGCGGTAGTCGGGTGCGAGTCGTCGGTAGCCGGTGGTCGGTGGCGATCGCCATCGGTGTTTTGTCCATGCAGCGCCTCTGGCTCAGGGAGCGATCTTACTTGCGCGGCAGGTGCCGCGTGGGCCTGAACCGATCGTCTATTAGGCGCCGCCCCAAGGGTTGACGATGGGGAGGGGTAGGTCCTCAAAATGCGATGTGTTGCGGGTGGCTAAAGTAGCTCGAGAGGCAAGCACGATGCCCGCGATCATGGTGTCCCTCAGATCGCCGGGGCGCCCCTTTTTATGGCGGGCGGCCATGAGGTCCCCTGCAAGTTGGGCCGCCGCTGCATCGAAGGGGGCAACCCGCCCCTCGATCTTGTCGGCCATGACGCTTTCAATGGCCTGCAGCAATGCGACGCGTCGCTTCCCCACCGGCATCGTCTGCAGCCCAAACCGGATTTCGAAGACCGTCACGGAGGTTGTCCAGATGGAGGTGCTTGGCTGTTTGTCCAGCCAAGCGACCACCCGCTCGTCCGGTATTCGGCTCATGAGCGCCGAAAGCACGTTGGTGTCGAGAATAATCATCACTCGAAGGAGGCAGGCTTGATCCGCTGTCCGCGAAGTTCCGGGATATCCGCGTCCAGGCCGATTTTACTAAACAAGGACGCGATTTCGGTGCCCAATCCGCGCCCGGGAGTTGCTTCATCTTTGGCGGCGTCGCGCAGGATATCGCGCACCTCTTCCTCCACGCTGCGGCCGTGCCGCTTGGCGCGACGCTTTAACCGCAGCTTTACCCCTGCCTCGAGATTGCGGACCACTAATTGCGCCACTGAATTCTCCTCTCGATATCATGATATCACGACATTGGCTAAGGGCCAACTAACAACCGTGCTCACTAGTGGGGCAGCATGAGACGGAAGAACTGCACATCAACCTGGTGACCAAACACAACGACCCGCGCACCGGCGAACTGACGATAACGGTCGCAGGGATCAATCCCAATGAGCCGGACGTGAGTCTCTTCGCCGTCCCCCCGGATTACAAGGTGGTGGACATGACCCCGCCGGACCTGGAAACCTCCAAGGCGGTTGCGGTCGAACAGTAGATAGACTACATAAATTGCCTATCGTGGCCTCTCCCACGGACGGCAGATGCGCTCAATGGTATCGATCATGTTCTCCACCTGTTCGGGGTCGGGCGGGCGCCCGGCGTGGACGGCGGCGTTGCGCACTCTCCAGGCTTTATCCAGTTGGGCCTTGTCTTCAAGCGAAGTGTAGCCGTCCTCGGTCAGGCGATCGAAGAGGATCTCAATTGCCCCGCGAACGTTCAGGTTCATGCCGCCGCAGAGTTCGCGCGCGGCGACGCGGAGCAGGCGCTCGTATTCCTCTCCGGCGATCTTGCCCGCGAGTTTGGGTTCCTCCTCCAGCAGAATGCGCGCCAGTTCCAATGGGCCGTAGTTGCGCAGGAAGGGCCGCAGCACCTGCGCCACGCGCCGGCGTTGAATCCACACGTCGGCGCCGAATTCCAAGTGCGTAGTGGAAACTTCGCTGGTCTCACCGGAGACCAGTTCGTGGTAGGTCCACAGGGCGGTTTCGGTTTCGGCCACGGATTCCAGCCGGAAGTGTTCCTTCCAAGCCCGCAACTCCTCGCAGTAGGCCAGGTAGAGATCGATCGTGCGCGGCCGGTGGACCTGGAGCAGGTTCATGATGGGCGTGGAGAAGACTCCGTAGCGATCGGGATGAACAAAGCGCAGAACAAGGGATACGATCCCGATGCTGTGCAGGACATCGAGGGCGCGCCGGACCAGACCGCGCGGGTCGGCGGGCGAGGGGCCCAAGACAAGTCGCGCCTTCCTCAGAACCTGGTCAAGCTCCTTTTCGCTGGGTTTAGGCCAGTAGTGTCCAAACGGCGTGGCGGCGGGGTCGAAGATGTTCATCACGTCTTTCGCCGCGAGCCAGCGGTTGCCCGTGCAGAGCGGTTCGAACTTCTTCTCGAGCGCGCGGAAGGAATAGGTGCGCCCGAACTTGTGCTTGCAAACCTCGGGAAAACGATCGAGGTAGAACTTCAGATCAAAACCAGGCATAGAGGCCTCAGCGTCGCGCCCACACGGAGTCGCAGCCAAGCACGTGTCTCGGCGTGTGGACACGACCTGCATTTTCCCCCAATGGCTGAGAAATGACAACGGGGGGATCGGGTGATCGGGTGATCCGGCGATCGGGTGGTCGGGAGATCGGATCATTGGATGATCGGATCTCCCGTATCCCGTCTCCCGTTTACCGTGTCCCGTTTTTCCCTTTTCCTCCGCGCACAGGGCAAGGCGGCGTAGAATGCGTCCACCGGCCACTGGTCGACGTGGGATTAGTTATGTCTGAACCGATCACGATATCGGCAAAGAACCTCGGTGGAGTGGCGATGCCAGGCTTCTGCCCGCGCTGCTTTTGGATTCAGATGCACGCGGAGGGAATGCCTTATCAGATTTTCCCCGGCATCTTCAGCTCGATCGATTCCTATGGCAAGCGACTCGTGCACGGATGGTTCGATCGCCACCGGTGCGCGCCTCCGTGGCTCGCGGGACTCGGCGGCATCGCGGGATACATCAATCCCCCGCACTATACGAAGTTCAACATTCATGGCCGGGAGAGCAACGTAGTCCTGCGCGGGACACCGGACGGCATTCTGGTAATGCAGGACCAATCGCACCTCATTGTCGATTACAAGACCGCCAAATTCACGTTGCACCAAGACGAACTGTTCCCCATGTACGAGGTCCAGTTGAATGCCTACGCCGTGATTGGAGAACAGAACGGGCTCGCTCCCGTCTCAGGCTTGGCACTGGTCTACACGGAGCCGGTGACCGACGATGAAACAGTAAAGAAGGATTCCCATCAGTCGAACTCCGGGTTCCTCATGGAGTTCAGCGCCCATATCCGTTCCGTCGACTTGGCGATGAGCAAGGTCCCCGCGCTGCTTGCGAAGGTCAGGGATATCTACGATAGGGAACGACCACCCGATGTGCTCGACGGCTGCAAGAACTGTTTGCTACTCTGTGGCCTTCTTGAATTGGCCGGGGGGTGACGGGGCTTATCCCCGAGCCGAGTGCCCCCCTGCTGGCCGAAAACGGCCACCAATAGGCTGAATTTAGGCAGGGTTCGGCCGAGGACAAATCGAGTCCCAGCAGGATGATTTCTCTTAAGCGGATGATCTAAAGGGAGATAAATGAGATTAACGGTTTCTGAGTTTGGCATCGGTCTTGCCCTAATAGGAGCGGACGCGAGTAGGGAGTATGACCGTCGACTTAGGACCGAGGTGGGCCATGAAGAACCGATTCTTACTGATCGCATTAGTAATTCTCTCGATGGGACTGCTTGTCCCCTCCAGCATAAGGGCTGACGACGAGGATCAGCCTCAGGCGCCACCGCAAGGTCAACCGCAAGCACCACCACAGGCGCAATCGGGTGCCGCGCGCATTAGCGTGATTCATGGAGACGTTACCACCATGCACGGCGACGCCGGCGAGTGGATGGTAGGCACAGTGAACACTCCTGTCGTGGTGGGTGACAAGGTGGCGACCGCGGATCGCTCGCGGGCGGAAGTCCAGATCGACTTTGCCAACGTGATGCGGCTTGGCGAGCACACGGAAGCGAAGCTCGCGGACCTGGAGCAGAACAAGATTCAAGTCCAGTTGGCATCGGGCATGATCGTGTTCAGCGCATTCAAGAACACCCAGGCGGACGCGGAGATCGATACCCCCAATATGGGTGTGCACCCACTGTCGCCAGGCGCCTATCGTATCCTGGTGAACTCTCCAACCGAGACTCAACTGATCGTACTCCAGGGTGAAGCGGAAGTCCTGACCAACCAAGGCAGCACCAAAGTTGAGGCGGGGCAGATGATCCAAATTCACGGCTCGGACAATCCCGAGTACAAAGTCGATCCGGCCCCGGGCGGCGATGAATTCGACAAGTGGTGCAGCGATCGCGACCGTCAGATGCAGAGCGCACAAGCATGGCAACACACCGATCCGCAGTACACCGGATCGAGCGATCTTGATGCGTACGGCCAATGGCAACAGGTGCCGGACTACGGTTGGTGCTGGACGCCGCAGGTGGATGCTGGCTGGGTACCCTACAGTGCCGGTTCTTGGGGTTATGAGCCCTACTGGGGATATACCTGGATTTCCGCCGAGCCTTGGGGCTGGGCGCCTTACCACTACGGACGCTGGTTCATGTATGGCGGCCGTTGGGCTTGGTGGCCCGCAGTAGGCGCATTCGGTCTCCGGGCCATGTGGGCGCCTGCTTATGTCTCTTTCTTCGGATTTGGCGGCCGGGGGATCGGAGTTGGCTTTGGGCTTGGCTTTGGCTCGATTGGTTGGCTAGCGCTCGGTCCCCGCGACATCTTCCATCCCTGGTTTGGAGCGGGCCACGCCTTTGGCGCGATCGGTTTGAATGGACTGCATGGTGCAGGCTTCATCCATCCAGGAGGGCCCGCGTTTGGCTCGAACCTGGAGCGGGCGATGACCGATGCGCGTATTCGTGGGGCTATTAGAAACGTGTCCGCGACAGACTTCGCCAGCGGGCACATGGGGCGCTCGATGCCGGTGAGTGAAAGCATGATGCACAACGCAAGCATGGTGCGAGGATCACTTCCCGCAGCACACACTCAGGCAGGTTTTGGTACTCGAGCTGGAAACTTCGCAGGCAGCCGGTCGGGAGTCGGGGGCAACGAGCACTTCTTCTCGAGGAGCGACTCGACCTCAGCAGGACGCGTAAGCGGAGGCACAGAGGGCTTTGGACGGTCGAATTCCATGGCCCCAGGGCGCACGGAAGCGGGCCAAGCCGGCGCTGGACGCCAAAGCTACAACTGGCAGCGGTACGCGAGCGGTAGCGCCGCGGGCCGGTCTCCAGCGAGTAATGGCGCGGGCTCGGGAGTTCAGGGGAGAGGCGCCACGGGTGGTAGCCCCAGTTGGCAACGCTTCGCCAGCCCCAGCCCCTACGGAGGGCGGTCGGGAGCCGGGCAGTCCTCGCGTGGGGGTTGGCAAGGTTCTTCTGGCCAGCGCGGTTACTCGGGCGGTTCCTACGGCGGCGGTTCACGCCCCTCGCTTGACCTGAATCGGCCGATCATGCGCCAACGCGCTCCCAGCGGAGGGTATTACGGAGGGAGCCGCGGAGGGTCAGCGCCTTCCGGCGGCAACCGTGGTTACTCCGCCCCCAAAGGCAACAGCGGTAGTGGCGGTCACAGCTATTCGGCGCCGAAGAGCAGTGGTGGTGGCGGCCACGCTTCCAGCGGTGGTGGACACAGACGATAAGCTCGCCTACAACAGGGGCTGGCGGCAGGCACCTCAACTCAACCTAGCCGTCGCCCCTGCCTTCCTTTAACGATCATCTCCAACCTTCAATCCTGGCCTCTCATCTCTTACCGCACCTGCACGTTCGCCTATAGTTTTACTCGCCACGCGATGAGTATGAGGTTGAAGCATTGCGTGCGCAGGACGTCGGTTGTATATTACCCGTAGACTCGATTACAAGAGTAGAGACTCTTGCCCAGGTTCCGCATCTGAGAATGGGCCGAGTAGGAAGCCAGCAGTTACCCAAGACACTTGGCGAGAAACTGGAACGCTCGAGTGAGGGGAGCGATGCCTCGTTCACTACAGATTTATCTCCTTGCGATCTTCATTCTCACCCTTGCTCCATCGGCCTTGGGTGCGCAGGAGACGAAGCACGGACCGCTCACCGAAGGCGCAATCATCAATCTGCTTCATGGGGGTGTCGCTCCGGAACGCGTTGCTGCCCTCGCCGAAAAATATGGGATTACGTTCCAGATGACCCCCGCCGTCGAGAGCGACCTGCGAACCGCGGGCGCAACCGAGCCGCTGATCCAGACCCTGCGCGGACTCGCACCCAAGACCGTTTCCCCGCCGCCCACCAGGCAGGAGCCAACTGCCCCTAAACCCGTCAAACAGGAACCGGGGCAGATTCCGCAGATGTGGCACTCGGTCGGCACGCTATACGACTTCCGCGTACATATCGCCAACGACGCTTTCCGCGCGGAATGGGTGAATATTCCTCCCGCGGACGCCAGACAGGGTGCATACATTCGCACCGACTGTCGCCGCAAGGGAACAAAGTGGGTGGGCCTTTCGAACAGCAACACGGCCTTTCCCCTCCGCAAAGCGCGCGGAGGAAAAGATAGCAAGTATTGTCAGCTCACCCTGCAATTCGAGGTCGATTCGATTACGCCGGATAAAATCACGGGGCATTCGGAAAGCCCGAAGAAGTTCGATGCCAACAAGTGTCACATGTCACAGACCACTTGGGGTGAATTCACCTGGTTTCCAATCGAGTAGCCCGAGACGAAAGACTCGTCCATTCATTCGATGGACCTGCCCGATCGGCAAATGCGATTTGTCAGATCGCCTTTCATGTCGCTGGCATCAGGTGGATCTGCCGATTGGTTGTGGATCGGTGGGCGCTAAGAACTGGTGCTGTCAACCGGTACTCCCTACCGAGCGGTTTCCGGAATCCGCCACGGGTGGAACGCAAGAATTCTGCCGTCACTCCGCATGCCTTCGTGGCGCAAGATGGCGGACAACTTTCGCGCCGAAACCACCGCGTCCTCCTGAGTCTCGCCATAGACGACCAGACCTGGAATGCGTGACATCGTTGCGACCCATCGTCCATCAGGCGCACAGGTGGCCTCGATGGGATGATCCATCGCGTTTCCCTCTACCTTTATTCATCGGCTGCGCCAGGGTCCAGCTTGAGAGTCTTTGCAACCACATCCCGACCAGCCATCCCG
>CAZCVY010000138.1:15491-17826 GCA_964501985.1 uncultured Acidobacteriota bacterium
GTCTCCAGGTTCGCGAAGCCGGAAAAACCGATATCCCGAATGGCCCGCATGATGGGGGCAAACTGAATGTTTCCTTCCCCGAGGTAGTGCGGATTGTCCTTCAGATGGAACTGGCAAATCCGGTCCTTCCCAAGCCAACGGATTTCCTTCACCGCATCGAACCCGGCTTGCGTGGAGTTCCCCACGTCGTAGTACACCAGCACGCTCGACGACCGCGACCGGTCCATGATGCGCACGTTATCCTCGGCGGATATCGTATCCTCAAGGCCCAGGATCACTCCCGCCTTGGCAGCTTCCGGACCGAGGTCGCGCAGCGCATCGCCGACGTGGTCCATCTCCGCTTGAGTTTGAAGCGCCCAGCGCCCGAAGAAGGGCAGCAGCAGCACCTTCGTCTCCAGGGCCTTTGTTAGGCGTATGGAATCGAGCACCCACTTGGGGCCCAGCGGGTCGCTCTTCAGGCCGTTGTCATGAAGCTTGTCGACGCAGGTGCCGTCGATGGGGATGTTGTACTGTTTGGAGAGGCTGAGATAGCGGGCGATCACGTCCGGATTGTCGGTGGGCATCTTGCCGTCGACGAGCTTTCGCCCGAACGACATCTGCACTCCATCGAATCCAAGCTTGGCGGCGAGCGGCACTGCACTCGGGCTCGCGCCCTGCTCCAGGTTCCAGTCCGTCACGCCGATGCGCAGCTTCCCTTGTTGGGCGAAGCCCACGCGCGAGCACAAGCCGGCAGCAACGGCAGAACCGAGAAATCCACGACGGGTAATCTTAAGCATAAGAGACCTCCGGCGCAGCAGTATACACCTCACCCGTGAATTCACAGGGGCCATTTTGCGGCTGGGACTCGTGCGGTACATCATGGCTACAGCGCATCGTGGGTCTCCGAGGGCGCGCGATTATCGGACAAAAGTACCTTTTGCCGCCTGCATGAACGCGTCCCGGCTTTTGGCGCCGTCGCCGGGGAAGTCCGCGTGCTGGACCATCCAGATGAAGACCAGGCCGTTCTTGGTATCGACGGTCATGTTCGTGGCGTATGCGCCGCCGTGGCCGAACGCCCCGTCGCTGACGTTCCACCCGAAGCCGTACTTGGTGTCTACGGCGTCAGCAGTTTGCTTGCTGGTCATTCGCTTGACCGCGGCCTCCGAGAGGTAGCGCTTGCCGTCGAGCACGCCGCCGTTCAGGATCATCTGGCAATACCGGGCCACGTCAGAGGCGGTTGAAAACAGGCCGCCCGCAGGCATGGGCTGGCGAGTGCGGTCGCTCAGCGGGTAGCGGAGCTGGGTAATCGTCGTCTCTTCCAGCCCGTCCTTGGCCGCGTTCGCCTTATAGGACTTGGCAAGCCGCCGCAGTTGCTTCGCATTCGGCCAAAATGTCGTATCTTTCATCCCCAGCGGTTCGAACAGCCGCTGGTCCATGAACTGTTCGTAGGGCATCCCGCTCACGACCTCGATGATGCGCCCGGCGGTATTGATCCCGGCGTTGGAATACGAGTATTTGCTGTCCGGCTCGAACTCCAGCGGCAGCATAGCGTAGCTGCGGACGCGCGCGGCGAGGGGCAGCAGGTCGAGCGTCGGCGTCTCGAGCGGCGAGCTGAACGGCAGTCCGCTGGTGTGGGTCAGCACATTCTTGACGGTGATGGGGTGCGCGGGCCGCTTCAGCAGGATGTGGTCCGGGTCCTGCTCGGCCTTCACCCACTGGCCCTTGAACTCCGGCAGGTATTTCTCCACAGGATCGTCCACGTTGACCTTTCCCTCGTCCACCAGCATCATCAGGGCGGTAGCGGTCATCGCTTTGGACTGGGACGCGATCCAGAACAGCGCGTCGGTCTTCATCGGCTTTTTCGCAGCGATGTCCATGTAGCCGACGGCCTCGAGGCTGAGCACCCGGTCGCGCGAGGCCACAAGTGTCACTGCTCCCGCCAGCGTGTGGTTATCGATGAACGGTTGCAGGGCGGCGGCGATTGTCTCAGGCGATTCGGCGGCGGAATGCCGCCCCGGAGCGGCCAGAGCGATGGCCACGACCGCCACAAGCAGCCACCCCATGAGGTGCGTTCCCCAGATCTTTGTTGTCCTTCCGCCTACAACGCTCGATCGCGCCATCCTACGATGCGTACTTCCGTTCATCGTCAGCCTCCGTGGTCCGTCAAATATCAGGGTAACAGTCTAATCTCCTGCAAAGTCATGCCATAGCCGCTGCCTGGAGGGATATCGCGGTAGTGGGTATCCCAGTTGGGGTTGCCATTGGAAAAGTTCGCGGCATAGCAGAGCCACGCCGTCCGGCCATCCGCGCTGATAAACTTGGACGGAATATTTACAAAGTAGGCCTGTTCGCCGAA
>CAZCVY010000139.1:0-17709 GCA_964501985.1 uncultured Acidobacteriota bacterium
AACACTGGAATCTGTCCCGAGAACTCTACGAGGCCCAGCAATAGAGGCGATTTCGTAAGTCGATAAACGAGCCACGCCTGAGCGATTGACTGCATCCACGTGCCGATCAACGAAATGATCTGGCCAATGAAGAATAGCCGGTAATTGCGATGCCGCAGGGCGCGAAACATCGCCGGAAGCTGCAACCCGGGTTTTGGTACTGGCGCGCTCAGGAGCCCCGCCTTCCTGACTCAAAGGAATCTGCCTTGAGAACCCGTGAGTATCATAACATCGCTTGCGATTCCGGCTTCGTCCCCACCCAAACTACACTCGCACTGGTCAAGGGTATGGAGAGAATTTCGGAACGAGCAAGGCCGGATGCGATTTCAGCCAGAGGCGGAAGCTGGTCATGGGTCAGCCATAAGAGAAGGTTGCCACCAGGTTTGAGGCACTGGGCCGCGAGCGGGACGAGGATTTGCAGGTTCCCCACGGCGCGCATCGTCGCAAAGTCGAAGACACCCGCGGGGTTGGAGTGAGCAAAGTCTTCCAGGCGATCGCCGCGGACCGTGACGTGTCGGAAGCCGCAGACTCGGGCGGCTTCCTTCAGGAAAGCCCGTTTTTTTGCCACCGGCTCAAGCAGGGAAACAACGACTTCCGGGTAGGCAATCTTCAGGGCCAGGCCGGGAAAGCCAGCGCCGCTGCCGACATCGAGCAGATCGCCATGGAGATGGAGGTGTCGGGCGATAAAAAGACTCTCGCCGAAATGGCGGGTCACGCACTCTTCCGGGTCGCGGATAGCGGTCAAGTTAATCTTCTCATTCCAACGCTGCAACAGGTGGAGATAGGTGAGGGTTTGGTCAGCTTGGTCGGACGCGAGGTCAAGAGCAAAGGGATCGAGAAGCTGTCGGAGGCGGGTTTCGTCCATAGCGAGAGAATTGTAGAGATTTCCGGGTTGGTACACAAGTGAGAACGAATCCCGAGAGGCGTGAATCGAGAAGTGTGTTTCACGTGGAACATCCTGGCGAAGGAGAGTTTGGGGACCGATACCCGGACGACCGGCTGCATCATAACCGTGTCGGCGACTCAGCGTCTTGGGCCTTCGTCGAGAAGGACCTGCGGTGCTCCGTATTCTTCGCCACGATGTTTCACGTGAAACAGCGGGTCCCACGGATTCTCTTGCGGTTTTCCCTCAGCAATGTGTAGGATCATTCCTTATGCGCAGAGCGACCCAGATCGGGTCATGGTTCCAATTTCGACAGACTCGCGGCCTGCTTACCTCGCCTGAAGGTGACCTGGTCGCCCCGACATCAAACCGAAGGGCTACCTGAGTCTTCGCGGCTGGGTGAAACTCCGGCGGACACATTCTCTTTTAGCGAGGTTACCAACGATTGACGGGTACGAAATCCACTCGCGACACGCGCGTCGGCGTGGTCCTCTTTCAATTGGGGGGACCCGACTCGCTCGATGCAATCGAGCCCTTTCTTTACAATCTGTTCTGCGACCCGGACATCATCGACTTCCCTTTTGCGCGGTTGGCGCGCGAGCCCCTCGCGCGATTAATCTCCTCGCGGCGAGCGGGCAAAGTCCGCAAGCACTATGCGGAAATTGGAGGCAAGTCGCCGATCGGCGACGTGACCGCGCGGCAGGCCCGTGCCCTCGAGGCAGAACTCACCAAATCGTTCACAGCTCGAGTGGTGGTGGCCATGCGCTATTGGCACCCACTGACGGACGCAGCCATCCGCGAACTCTCGGCTTTTGGTCCGGACGAGATTGTCCTGCTACCGCTCTACCCCCAGTATTCATCCACCACGACGGGAAGCAGCCTGAACGAGTGGGAGCGCCAGTTCCCGCGGCAGAAGTCGGTGACGCTGCACGTGGTCCGGGAATTCCACGAACACCCCCTCTACCTTGACGCCCTGGTGGAGCGCATCGAGCAGGGCCTGGGACAGTTCCGGCGCTCGAATGGCCACGCAGCGCGCGTGCCGTCCGACGTGCATCTGCTCTTTAGCGCCCACAGCATACCCGTCAGCGTGATCCATCGCGGCGATCCCTATCAGACACATATCGAGGCTACAGCAAGAGGAGTGATGGAGCGCGGGCGCTGGGCCAACCCCCATTCCCTGTGCTACCAGAGCCGCTCCGGGCCCGGCCGCTGGCTCCAGCCCTTCATCCATGAAACCCTGCAAGAAATCGCCGCACGTGGAGCGGAGCGGGTGCTGGTGGTCCCCATCGCCTTCGTTTCCGATCACGTAGAGACCTTGCACGAAATCAACATCGAAGCCCGCGCAATGGCGGAAACCCTTGGCATTCAACAATTTGAAACGATGGAAGGCCTGAACGATTCGCCTGCCTTCATCACTGCCTTAGCAGCCTTGGTGTTGCGCAAGGTGAGCGTGAGGGTCCCGGGCTAGGACTTATGTGCCCATAACGTCCGCGACGCAGCCACTCCTGGCTGTGCAGGTCCAGCGGGGCGCATGCAAGAGCCCAGGCGCCTAACCTCGCGGCGGCCATGCCAAAGCGGGCATGATGCCCGCGCTCCCAGGGCGCTTGTAGGCTCTGGATTTTCGCCGCAGCCCGCCTTATGCTTTTACTTTCTTGATTTCCTCGATCAGGGGGGGGACGATTTCAAAGAGGTCGCCGACGATTCCGTAAGTAGCCACTTCGAAAATGGGCGCTTCCTTATCCTTATTGATGGCCACCACGGTGTTTGCTCCCTTCATACCCACCATGTGCTGAATTGCGCCGGAAATCCCCAGTGCTACGTAGAGCTTGGGCGCCACGGTTTGGCCGGAGCTTCCGATTTGACGGTCCATGGGCAGCCAACCGCTGTCGCAAATGGGACGGGAGGCGCCAAGCTCCGCCCCAAGAGCGTCAGCCAGCTTCTGTGCAAGATCAACGTTTTCCGGAGCCTTGATCCCGCGTCCGACGGCGACGATCAGTTCCGCTTGAGTCAGGTCAACGGCCTGCTTGGCCTCACGGAAGCGCTCGCCGGGTTGGGCGCGAATGGCATCCGCGGCGAGGTCCACGGCCACGGGGTTGATGGGAGCTGGACCCGCGCCGCGCTCGACCGCGTCTTCGCGAAACGCCGCCGCCTGAAACGAGACGAAATGGGGCGCCTCACCTACCAACTCGATGTCAGCGCAGTACTTCCCCTGGAAAACCTGACGAACGAAGATGAGTTTACCCGTTTCATTCCGATAACCCAGGCAATCGCTCACGAGGCCGCGATCTAATGACGCGGCAAGTTTGGGGGCAAAATCACGCACTTGATAAGTGTGGCTAAAAACCACAAGGGCGGGCTTCTGCTGGTCGATCACTGCGCGCAGGGCCAGGGTATAACCATCCGCCGTATAGTCTGCGAGGAGGGGCGAATCAACCGTCAGGACTTCCTGAACTGAGGCTGAGGCAAGCTCCGCTGCCAGCGGCGCGAGATTGCCGCCTAGAAGCACGGCGGTGACAGTTGTCCCCAAGTCATGCGCAAGCCGCTGGGAGGCCGTCGTCGCCTCCCAGGCAGGACGGGTCAGTTTCCCGTCAACGTGTTCTGCAAAAACTAGGATGTGATTGGCCATTAATAGGTGTCAGGTATTAGGTGTCGGGCGCCAGGTTCTGGGTGTCTGGACTAGGGGTAGTGGAAGGCGACACACCGACCCCCAGCCCTTAACGACTCCCTCTACCGAGATCCCCCTTTAATCCAAATTCGCAAATCCAAAATGGGCGACCTATTCCCCTTCCGGCGCCGGACCGGTGGCTGCCGGCGTGGATGACTCCTCAGGGACAGACTCCTCTACTTGCGACTCGTCAGGCGGCGTTGGCTTCGACGCCTTTGCCGGCTTCGATGCCCGCTTGGGTTTGACGAGGGTTGCACTGAAGGATTCCACTGTTTCGCAGACGAGTTCGAGCGGAATCGACTTGTAGTACTTGCCCGCCTCGAAGCGCTTAATCTGCTCGCGCCAAAGCGGGTTGGTACGTGCCTGTTCCAAGGCCTTACGGTCGTGCCAAAAGACCAGCCACAGGTACTCCGGCTTGCGCGCCTCGGAAATCTTGATGAAGTGGGCGCCCAGGCAACCATCGATTTTCTTGAGCGAAGGGAGCGTCACCTGGCGGCCGAACTTCTCGTAATCCTCCACGCGCTTCTTGCGGGCCCGCATTCTCCAAATATGAACAAACATGGTGAACCTCCTTGTAGTGTAGGGCGGAACGGCGTCCGGCCCTTTCTCCGGCGCTGTCCCGTTAGGGCGGCGCCTGCCGGACTGAAGCCCGGCGCTGCGACTCTAAATCACTCGCGCATCGTTCTTGAGCTTATCGACGAGTTGCGCGGCGATTTCCTTCGGGCTGCCTTGCAAGAACTCTGTTTGGGCAGCCTTCACAGGGGTGTAGATTTTGGCGATTCGCTGGCGCGGAGCTAGGTCCTCGGCGGTTAGGCCGAGGTCGGCCGAGGTCAGTTTCGTCATGGGTTTCTTCTTTGCCGCCATGATCCCCTTCAGCGTGGCATAACGCGGCTTGTTGATGCCCGATTGAATGGTAATCACAGCAGGGAGGGGCAAGCTGATCCACTGGAACCAGCCGCCCTCGAGTTCACGCTTCACGCGCACCGCGCCGCCCTCCGCTTGAATCTCCATGATGATGGTGGAGTGCGGCAGCCCGAGGAATTCCGCCAGTATCACGCCGGTCTGGGCAGCCCCAAAATCGTCGGACTGCAAACCTGTAAGAATGATGTCAGGCTTCTCTTTTTCGATAGCCTTGGCGAGCGCGCGCGCAATCCCAAAAGCATCGAGCGCGGCGAAGGCAGGGTCGTCGAGGTGTAAGGCGCGGTCCGCTCCCTTGGCCAAAGCCTCCTTGATCGCCTGCTGGGCGCGGGCCGGGCCAAGCGTGGCCAGCACTACCTCGCCGCCATGCTTCTCCTTCAGGCGCAGGCCCTCTTCCAGCGCGAAGATATCGGGTTCATTCACTTCAAAGGTGAGATCGGTTTCCTGCACCCAAGTGGCTGCGGAGTTCAGTCGCATTACCGAATCACGAGCAGGAACCTGCTTGATGCACACGACGATTCTCACGGCGTCTCTTAACTCCTGAGAAGGAACGGTCAATTCCTTACGAAGCCGGGGGACGAGTCCGGCGGGGGCATTATATTCGAAAAGCAGCTACGGCGCAGCGGTTTAACGCGGCTTGTGTTACATTTCCATCGAGCGGGAGGTGGCGATGAGTCAGCGGCTGGACGGTAGAGTGGCAGTGATTACGGGCGCCAGCAAGGGCCTGGGCAAGCAGATGGCGGAAGCGCTGGCCGAGGCCGGGGCCACGGTCGTGATGGTAGCTCGCAGCGGCGATTTGCTTGAGAGCGTGCGCGCGGAAATTAGTGGTCGCGGCGGCAAAGCTTACATGTTTGTTGCTGACGTCAGTGCAGAAGCAGAGGTAGCGGCACTCGCCGAAGAAATGCGCGGGCGCGGGACCGTTCCCGATATTCTCATCAACAACGCGGGCATCAACATTCGCAAGTCTCTTCATGAGTACACGCTCGAAGAGTGGCGACGGGTGATGTCAACCAACATTGACGGCCCTTTTCTTTGCACGCGTGCGTTCGTGCCGGGCATGATGGAAAAGAAATTCGGCCGCATCATCAACATGGCCTCCACCATGGCGCACGTCTCCCTGCCCCACCGCGCGGCGTACAGCGGAAGCAAGTTCGCGATCTTGGGCATGACCAAAGCCCTGGCGCTGGAGCTCGCCCCCTACAACATTACCGCCAATGCCATCAGCCCCGGCCCTTTCGCCACGGAAATGAATCTCGTATTGCTCCAGGACCCCGTGAAAATGGCGGACTTCACTTCCAGGATCCCGCTTGGCCGTTGGGGTAAAGTGGAAGAAATTGGAGCCCTCGCTGTTTTCCTGAGCTCGGATGCTGCGGGATTCATCACCGGCACAGACATCGTAATCGACGGCGGATGGACGGCACAGTAAAGAGGGTTGTCGGTGGTCGGTAGACGGTATATGTGTGCACCAGTGCCCGAAGGCACGTCGAGGGCATAAGCATCCTCAGATGGCAAGCGGCAATTGACGCCCTTCAGGTGGATTGCTAAGATGGCAGGGATCAGCATTTTGGAAGGAGCCAGACTGTGGACCGTCAGACCCGTCATCAATTGAAGCAAGACGATTTTAAGGACTCAATCGTCCAGATCGAAGAATATTTCAAAAAGCACTACAAAGAAATCATCAACATATCAATCATCGTGATTGTAGTGGTCGGGTTGGCTGGCGGCCTGAAGTTATACACCGACCGCCAGGAGGCTGCGGCCAACGCAGATTTGGGTGAAGCGCTCGCGACGTTTCGCGCTTACGTAGGACAACCTACGCCCGGCCAAAACGAACCCGGTGGTGCCACTTTCGCAACCGCGCAAGAGAAATACAAAAAAGCTCTTCAGCAATTCGACGCCATCGTACTTAAATACAAGATGCCTCCGCGACCGAAGGCGGTCGAGATTGCACTGTACCAGGCGGGGGTCTGCCAGGCGCTTTTGGGCGACCAAACCGGGGCGATTCAAACCTTGAAGGTAGCCAGCGCCGAGCACGACGAGGAAATCGCGGCCATGGCGAAATTCGCTCTGGCGGGTGAGTTGGCGAAGTCCGGCAAGACCCCCGACGCGGCAAAGCTCTATCAGGAGTTGGCGGACCACCCCACGCTGACCGTTCCCAAGGCGAGCGCCCTCCTGGCCCTCGCCGACGCTTATCGCGAATCGCAGCCCGCCAAGGCACGCGAGATTTACGAGCGCCTGGGGAAAGATTTCGCCTCCAACTCCGCGATGGCACAAGCCGTGAAGCAGCAGATGGCAAGCCTCACACCATAAAGTCGGGGCAGTCTGATGACGCGAGCTGGCGCCCCGGCCGATCGGTAGTCAACGAACGGCTCAGAGACGCGTCAATGCGGTCATCGTGGGCGATACGGACATTCTCGCTGCGGGTAGTTTAATGCCGCGCGAGAATTCTTTTCGCGAGCGGCTCCTCTGAATGCCAGCGCACGCGAGTTTTTTCAAGACCTCTCCCACCCCGCCCTCGGAATCACCTTGAGGTAAGTGATGGACCTAAATTCAAGCAAGAACATTTCCTGGATCACTGCACTCATCGCGTTTGTAGCATGCGCTGCCTTCTTCGTGGGCGGCCCGGCGCAAGCGGTTTTTGTGGTAGTTGCCTTGGTAGGTGTTGGGCTCTTTTTCCGAACCGTCAACCGCCGGCTGTTTTCGGTATTTCCCAAGCACGGGGATCTTCCTCACGACCATCTTCCCCGACGCCTCTGGCGCGTATTTGTCGAGGTCGTTCTGCAATACCGTATGGTGCGCGACCGTCCCCTCGTGGGTATGCTCCATGCCTTCGTATTGTGGGGATTCTTCGCCTTTGGGTGGGTCAGCGCCAACCACCTTCTGTTGGGGTTGCGGGGTCTTGATCGAGCCGCGGGCGAGCGCACCCGGTATGCTGCGTTCGTCGCCGTGTGGGCGGTCGCCGTGCTCGTGGGAATGATCGGCCTGTCGTTCCGCCGATTCGTGTTAAGGCCCAAAGCCCTCGGGAAGGTCTCGCCGACCTCCGGCGCCGTCGCCTTTTTGATTTCGGCGCTCATGGTCACCTACATTTTGGGTTGGGGAGTGTTTCCGGTTGGGAGTCTCTCTTGGAAAGTCAATTGGTGGCTGCACACCCTTTCGTTTTTTGCGTTGTTGGTGGTGATCCCGATCTCTAAGCACCTCCACTTGGTGCTTGCGCCCGTCACGATTTTCTTCCGTCCGGAGACCACCAGTTCCATGCGTGCCCTCGCGGAAGATGGCGACGACCTGGGGATGATCCACTTCAAGGACCTCGGGCGCAAGGACGTTCTGGATGTCGACGCTTGCGTCGAGTGCGGACGTTGCACGGATGTTTGCCCCGCCAACCTCTCAGGCGGTACGTTAAGTCCCAAGGAAATTATCCTGGATTTGCGCCATGGCCTTCTGTCCGGCGGAGATGTGGTGGCCGGAACGGCGGAGGAAAAGAAAGAGGGCAAAGCCTTCATCACCGAGGATGACCTGTTCCAATGTTTTTCCTGCGGCGCTTGCGAGTATGTGTGTCCTGTCGGCATTGAGCACGTGGGCAAGAAGATCCTTGACCTCCGCAGAGGACTGGCGAGCGAAGGCCGCATTTCGAACGATCGCGTTAACCAACTCTTTACCACCATGGAACGCGCCCCGCACAATCCTTGGGGCATCGCTCACGATACGCGGCAAAAACTGATCGAGTCGAAGCAATTCCCGATTTTCGATGGCACGCAGAAATGGCTCTTCTGGCTGGGCTGCGGATTGAGCTTCGACCCGCACGGGCAGGCCGTCGCCGAAGCAATGCAGCAGATTCTGGATGCCGCGGGTGTTTCCTGGGGCGTGCTCCCGCGTGAAACCTGCTGCGGTGAGCCCGCGCGGCGAGCCGGGAATGAATACCTCTTTATGGAGCTTTCCAGCAAGCTCATCGAGTCCTTTGAAGCTGCGCGCGTGAAGAAGATTGTCACCTGCTGTCCTCATTGCACGACAATGCTCGACAAGGATTACCGCCAAAACGCTTCGTACACACAGCTTGGAATCGAAGTCCGGCACCACACGGAGTTTATTGCGGAGGTGCTGCCCAAACTGCCGCCTCGATCTTCGGCGGGGGGGGATGGCCGAGCGCCGCTCGGCCCTATAACTACAGTTACCTACCACGATCCCTGCTATCTCGCGCGGGGACGTGGCATCACCGCGGAGCCGCGGGAGATCCTCCGTGCGGCCGGGGTCGAGATCACCGAAGCCGCGCATCACGGCCAGAATACCCAATGCTGCGGAGCAGGTGGCGCGCAGCTTTTCGTCGCGGATGATACGCACGAAAAGGGAAAGACACGCGTGAACCAGCGGCGCTTCGCCGAACTGATGCAAACCCAGGCTACGACGGTGGCAGTCGCGTGCCCGTATTGCCCCATCATGCTGCGCGACGCCTCGAATGCACTCAAGCGCGAAGAAGTCGAAATCCTGGACATCGCGGAAATTGTGGCTCGGAGCCTTGCTCTGAAGCAGGATGCATCGAGGGTTTGACTGATGGAATCTCACATGCGCGCAACCGCATTCGAATTCCGCCGCCGTTTCTGGACCATCTGCCTGACGTATTTGGTCGGTTTCGGCTTTTACGCGGTCGACCACGTGAACGTGGTCGAAGCGTTGGCGCGGTGGATATTCAGCAAAAGTGATCCCCATCTTAATTCTCTTGACGCAAGCCACTTCATTCACGGGCTGTTCGTACTTTCGGCGATGCTGGTTACCGCCACGGCGTGGGTTCGTACCTGGGGAGGCGCCTATCTGTTGCAGGAAGTGGTCCACGATTCTGCCGTGCACACGGAACGACTCGTGGCTGACGGGCCCTACCGCCATGTCCGTAATCCCCTTTATTTCGGGAACATGCTCCTTGCCGTCGGCATGGCGATGCTGGCCAGTCGAACCGGCGCGGTGGTCATAATCCTAGGGAATCTGCTGATTGTGTTGCGCCTGATTGGGCGCGAAGAAGCCGATCTGACGGCGGCCCAAGGTGACGGCTATCGAGCATTTCTCGCGGCCGTCCCGCGCCTTTGGCCGTCCCTCCGCCCCTGCCTGCCCGCCGGTGGCATGCAGCCGAAATGGTTCCAGGCATTCCTAGGTGAAGCGTGGATGTGGAGTTTCGCCTTGGACGGTTTCGTCTTTGCCTGGAAGTTAAGTGGCCGCCTCTATGACATCATCCTTTGTGTCTGCGGTGTCGCGTATTATGTGATGTGGATGATGCTAGGGCGTTTCCGTTCGCGGAACTTTCCGCCCACTGCCCCTGGCCAGCCCTCTCCACAACCGTGATTGGGAGAGAGCGTAGCGCGGACCTGTTTTTTAGGTCCGCGGCCCGTCCCATTTTGGCACGCGAAAGCCGCGTACCCAAGAAACAGGACGCGCTACACCTTTTCGTCCCGCTTGCCCTCACGGTTCCCGTGTGGCAATCTTCTTTCAGGTGACCTTGCCTCGCATCAACACGTGCGTTGCCGGGCGGTCACCCCTCCTTCATGACAGATCAGGGCGAGAAAACACGTGGATTGACAGCGGCAGGTGAGCCGCCTCCGTCAACGAATTCGCAACTCCAGTTCCAGGCAAACCCTCGCCCTTTCACGCCCTGGCAGCGCGTGCAAATATTCGTAGCCACCTGGGTCGGTTACTTTGCCCTGCTGCTGATTGGCCGCAGCCTGCGCTGGGAAACTTTCGGGTGGGGAAACTGGGAATCCGCGCGCCAGATGGGCAAGGGGTTGGTGTACACGTGCTGGCATCGCGAAATCTTCGCTGGCTCGTGGTTCTGGCGCAAGCTCGGCATTGTTGTCATGGCGAGCCAGAACTTCGACGGCGAGTATATTACCCGGATCCTCCAAAAGCACGGCTACGGCGCAGCGCGGGGCTCCAGTTCACGTGGCGGGGGGAAGGCTTTGGTGGAAATGATTCGCTGTCATCGCGAGGGGCTGGATACGGTCCTGACGATTGACGGCCCGCGCGGCCCGCGCTTCGTGGCGAAAGCCGGCTCCGTGCAGTTGGCCAAAGCCACCGGGGCGGCCATCCTCTGCTTCCACGCGGCAGTTCGCCACGCCTTTGTGTTTCGAAAGAGTTGGGACCTTACGGAACTTCCCCTCCCCTTCACGCGGGCGGCGATGTTTGTGGCACCCCCGATTTTCGTTCCCCACGACGCCGATCGCGCCGAGCAAGCCCGCAAACTCCAACAAGTGCAATCTACGCTGGATGAGTTGCGCGGCCGCGCGGAGGAATGGCAGAAGAGTTAGGGCCAATAACTACGTGCGACTCGTCGATTCTTCTGCAATTCGCCGAAGTTCGGGATAAAGGGCTTGGGCTTGTTCGCGTGACTCCTCGATGGTTCCTGAGCAATCGATTATATAGTCGGCTCGCCGGCATTTTTCGTCTAGGGGCATTTGCGCCTTGATGCGTTGCTCAGCTTCCTCGCGCGAAATGCCCCTTTTGGCCATCAAGCGTTCCAATTGCTGCTCGGGCCGGCACCACGCCACCATCACCTTGCGGAGAGTCCCCTCCATCCCTGATTCGAAGATCAGGGGCGCGTCGATAATTACCACGGAGCGTGGATTCGCCCTCTGGTACTCGGCTGCAAGTTCCCGCATGTGCGCAGCGATGCGGGGATGAAGAATGGCGTTGAGAACGCGCAGTTGCTGCGGATCGGCAAACACCTTGGGGCCCAGCTTCTTCCGATCGATACGGCCGCCGGAGTCGAGTATTTCTTTTCCGAAGCGCTCGACGATTTCTTCATACGCGGCGTGGCCGGGCTCGATCAATTCGTGGCCAACCCGGTCGGCGTCGATAGTGTGCGCGCCCAGGTCCTGGAAATACCGCGCTACGGTGCTCTTTCCGCAGGCGATGCCCCCGGTGAGGCCGAAGGAGAGTCCGAGGTCCGAAGTCCGAGGTCCGAGGTCAAGATCCTGCAAGCGGCACTCCCTGAAAAGCAGTGGCTAGTGACGAGTGACGAGTAAGGAAAAACCGCGGACCTACAGAACAGGTCCGCGCTCAATTTCTCGCTCGCTACGCTTCTCGCTCGCGACTCGTCACTGACCACTAGCCACTGTTCTTAATTCCCCGCCGCAATCTGGCGGCCTGAATGGTGTTCGACATCAGCATCACGATGGTCAAGGGACCAACTCCGCCCGGCACCGGCGTGAACGCCCCGGCGATGGCCCGTGCGTCTTCCGGTTGCACATCGCCCACCAACACTGATCCTCGTTTCGCGAGGGTGGCGAGAGGGCCCGCAGGATCGTGGAAAATGTTGCGCACTTCCTCTTTCGTCGTCAGGCGGTTGATCCCGACGTCAATGACCGTCGCTCCGGGTTTGATAAAGTCGGAAGTGACAAAGGCTGGCTTCCCCATCGCCGCCACCAGAAGATCCGCCTCGCGCGCCACAGCCGGTAGGTCGCGAGTGCGGGAGTGGCAAATCGTGACTGTGGCGTTTTCGTGCAGAAGGAGGATGGCCACCGGCTTTCCCACAATGTCGCTGCGGCCGATCACTACAGCCCGCGTGCCTTTCAGCGGAATCTTCGAGCGCTTGAGTATTTCCATGATTCCGGCCGGGGTGCAAGGCACAAAACCCGTCCGTCCCGCCACCAGGTTGCCGACATTGATGGGGTGGAAGCCGTCCACATCTTTTGCCGGATCGACGGCCATCAGCACGCGCTTGGTGTCCACTTGCGCCGGCAGCGGGAGTTGAACAAGAATGCCATCGACCTTGTTGTCGCGGTTAAGTTCGTGGACTAATCCCAGCAGTTCCTCCGTGGTCGACTCTTTGGGCCGCTCGATTTTCTCACTGTAGAGGCCCAGCGTCTCACAGGTTTTCACTTTGTTCCTGACGTAGATCTGCGACGCAGGATTCTCGCCCACCAGCACCGCCGCTAGCCCCGGAGTAACGCCGATCCGTTTCAGGTCCGCGAGTTCCTGCAAGAGTTCCGATTGGATTTCATCTCGAATTTTCTTCCCGTCAAGAATAATGGCCGTCAAGGATAGTCTCCCAAGAGCAGTGACGAGTGGTTAGTGCATAGCGATTCACCGCTTCACTATATGAATCGGTGCGAGTTTAGCACACTCGAAGAGCCGGGCAAGTGAGCGAAGCCGCTCGCCAACCTTTTCAGTCCTCCCCTCATCGGGTGGTCGAAAAACGAAGAAGGTCTTCGTCGCATTGCCAAATTCCGAAGTTTCTCAGCACCAAAGTAAGGGCGTGCTGACGACCGACAACTGACAACCGAGAACCGAAAACTGAGAACTCCCCTTCGATTGGAAGGATTTGAGCTTTCGATTATAATGGCAGCCGGTCCCAGTGACTCTCCCCGCGACCAAACTGCGGACCCTGGAAGCGTGGATCCCAATCTGTCCTGCCGCGCAATGCCTGAATTGGATGGTGAAGAATGTCTGACCCGACAAGCGTCTCCACAACTGAGAACCGTGTCGTCTACAACGTTATGGAGATCATGAAGATTCTTCCGCACCGGTACCCATTCCTGCTGGTGGACCGGATCGTGGAGATGGACCCGCCCCAACGCATTGTGGGGCTTAAAAACATCACAATGAATGAAGAGTTTTTCCAGGGACATTTTCCCGGCGCGCCGGTGATGCCGGGTGTGCTCATCCTGGAAGCTTTGGCGCAGGTGGCGGGCGTTCTGCTCTACCGTGATATGCCCGAGGAAGACAAATCCAAGAAACTTATCTATTT
Source organism: uncultured Acidobacteriota bacterium (assembly GCA_964501985.1). Classification (GTDB taxonomy): domain Bacteria; phylum Acidobacteriota; class Terriglobia; order UBA7540; family UBA7540; genus Bog-366. The sequence goes on from CAZCVY010000139.1 coordinate 13,231, forward strand.
TACTGGCATCGAGAACGCCAAGTTCCGCCGGCCGGTGGTGCCGGGTGACCAGTTGCGCCTGGAAATCGAATTGGTATATCGCCGCAATCATTTCGGTAAAGTGTCGGGGCGCGCGCTGGTAGACGGCAAACTGGCGGCGGAAGCCTTTGAATTGTTCGCGATCGCCGATCGCCCAGGTCAATCAACCCCATGAATGTTCATCCTACAGCCATTATTCACCCCAGTGCCAAGGTAAGCGGCAATGTCACGGTCGGCCCCTTCTCCCTGATCGGTGAAAACGTCGAAGTCGGGGACGGCACCGAAGTGATGTCCCACGTGGTCATCGACGGGCACACGCGAGTCGGCAAGAACAACCGAGTCTTTCCGTTTACCGCAATCGGGCTCGCGCCGCAGGATTTGAAGTATCACGGCGAGCCCACCGCCGTCGAAATCGGCGATGGCAATTCCATCCGGGAATGCGTGACGATTCATCGCGGCACGGCGGATGGCGATGGGATCACGCGCGTCGGCAGCCACAACCTGCTGATGGCTTACGTGCACATTGCCCATGACTGCAAAGTGGGAAACCACGTCATCATGGCCAACGGCGCGTCCTTGGCCGGCCATATCGAAATCGAGGATCACGCCACCGTGGGTCCGTTCTGCGGCATTCACCAATTCTCCCGCATCGGCGCATACAGTTTCCTCGGAGCTTTCAGCGTGGTGAATCAGGATATCCTCCCGTATTCCAAAACCACAGCTCCGCGGCCGCTGGGCGTGTATGGCGCGAACAAGTTGGGCCTCGATCGCCGGGGACTTTCAGCCGACGACGTCAAGGACCTGGAGGTTGCCTTCCGGCTGCTGACCCGTTCGAAGCTCAATACCACGCAGGCGCTGGAAGCTATCGAGGCCAAGGGATTTCATTCCCCGCACGTCAAGGCCTTGGTGGACTTCATTCGCAACTCGAAGCGAGGAGTGGCGAAGTGAGACAATCGGACCATCGAAAGTCTGTCAGTTGTCCGTCGTCAGTTGCTCGTTGTCCATTTCGGCATTCTCCGAATTCTGCAAATCAACTTGCGACGGACTACGGACTAAGGACAGCCTTTAAATGACCCGCTGACCCGATGAACCAATGAATCAATCTTCTGCCTCTCCTGACCGTTACGCCATCATCGCCGGCAATGGGCGCTTTCCCTTTCTCGTGTTAGATGCGGCCCGCGACCAGGGACTGGAACCCCTGGTTGTCGCCATCAAAGAAGAGGCCGCGCCGGAGCTTTCCGAAAAGGTGCGGGACCTTCATTGGCTCAGCCTGGGCGAAGTGGCCAAGTGCCTTGACCTGCTGGTGTCGGAAAGGGTCAGCAAGGTGGTGCTCGCGGGGCAAGTTAAGCACGCTCAACTGTTTAGCGCCATTAAGCCGGACGGCATGATGAGCCGGATGTTGCAGGGCCTTTCGCGCAAGAACACCGACGTGCTGATTGGCGCTTTCGTGCGCATGATCGAGGGACGGGGCATGCATGTGGTTGATTCCACACTCTTTCTGAAGCCGCTCTTGCCGGAAGAAGGCACGCTCACCCACCGGTCTCCCGATCCGGAAGAGGCGGCCGACATTACCTATGGCCGCGAAATTGCCAAGAAGATTGCGGGACTCGACCTCGGCCAGACCATCGTGGTCGCGGACCGCGCCTGCGTGGCCGTCGAGGCTATGGAGGGAACCGACGCCGCCATCCAGCGCGCCGCCACCCTCAGTAACGGACGGCGGTTGGTGGTCGTCAAAGTAAGTAAGCCCGACCAGGATATGCGCTTCGACGTCCCGGTCGTGGGCAGAAAGACTATCCAGGTCATGCGTGAGTCCAAAGCTACCGTGCTCGCGGTGGATGCGGGAAAGACCCTGCTGTTCGACCGCCATAACCTGATCGCGGACGCCAACGACGCGGGAATAGCTATCGTAGGGATGTGAGGAGCGAAACTCGAAAGTTGAAATTCGAAACTCGCGGCCGTGTTCTCGAGTTTCGACTTTCGAGTTTCGAATTACATGAGCGAGACGATTCCGGTCGCCGTGCTGGGTGTTGGTGAACACGGCAAGAAGCACGCGCGCGAATTGAAGAAGGTTCCAGGGGCGGAACTGGTTGGGGTTTACGACTTGCGTCCGGAGCGCGCCCAGGAAATCGCCGCCGAGCTTGGCGTGCGTGCCTTTGAAAACCTTGACGCCGCGCTGGGCGCGGTGCGTGCGGTGAGCGTCGTGATCCCCACCACCGATCACGCCTTCGTGGCGCGCCAGGCTTTCGCTCGAGGCGTGGACGTGCTCCTGGAAAAGCCCATAACCAGGACCGTGGAGGAGGCATCCGAGCTGATTGAGCTGGCCGAGAGCAGTGGGCGCATTCTTCAAGTAGGTCATCTCGAGCGCTTCAATCCGGGGGTGGTGGCCGCCAGGGGCGCAACCACGCGTCCAATGTTCTTTGAAATCCATCGTTTGGGAGTCTTCAGCCCTCGCAGTCTGGATGTCGATGTGGTCTTCGATCTCATGATTCACGACCTCGATCTCGTCCTTTGGATGGTGGACTCTCCCTGGCGTGATGTGCGCGCGGTGGGGCTGCCCGTCCTTTCGAACAAAGTTGACATCGCTAACGCCCGGGTGGAGTTCCAAAATGGCGCGGTGGCCAACCTGACGGCTAGCCGCGTGAGCACGGAAAGGGTTCGCAAGTTCCGGTACTTCCAACCCAATGAGTATTTTTCCATTGATTTCACGCGCCGGGATGCGACACTAATTCGGGTGGACCACCAGGGGCCAACCCCGCAGATCGCGTTCCGGAAACTGACCACCACGCCGCAGGAACCACTGCGGGCCGAGTTGGAGGCTTTCGTCGAATCGGTGCGGACAAGAAGTCGCCCCCTGGTCAGCGGCACAGAGGGAAAACAGGCTCTTGCCTTGGCCGAAGACGTTATGAACTGCATCGAACAACATGCGGCCCTCGTCAACGTGCCCCTGGGACGTTCCGTGGGGCAAAGCGGAGAAAGCTAGTCGTAGTTTGCTATGAGTTTGCAATCCCAACTCAACCTCCAGGTTCCCGAGCACGAGGACCCTCAGCTCGATCTATTCCCTCAGACCGTGGAACCCCGAGTCGTTGAGCCCCAGTTCAAACTGTTTGTGGACCTCGACCCGGAAAGTGAGTTGGCGGGTTGGCGGCGCCGGGCGTTATTCCTGACCTCCGTTTTCTTCCACATCTTTCTGATCTTGTTCGTCATTTTCGCCCCGGACCTCCTTCGCCGCGGCAAGCTGATGATGGGGATTCCCGTCACCGCGCGGCAAAGTCCACAGGTGACCACCTTATTCATTCCCCCGGACTTGCTGAAGTCGCTGCGGGAGCCGCCTCCCGAGGCGCGCCCTTCCGACAAGAACCGCCGCGCCCAGGGACGCTCGCCCGTCATCGATCCGAAGGGCCTGAAGGCGCCCTATTCGCGCGGCAACACGCCGGAGCCCGAGATCGCGCGTGGAGCGCCGCCCGCACCTCCGCCAGCCGCCGCGGCAGCTCCCACTCCTCCCCCGGGCGGACCGCCACAGCCCCAACCGGCTCAGCCTGCACCGCCCAAACCCGAGCCCGAAAAGGATGCAGGCCTGCGCTTGGATGACGTCACTCCGCCCGACGGTGGCGGTCCAGGGAAATTCAAGGTGCCCTCGATGACCCCCGGACAGGCGATCCAGCAGTCGATGCAAAACGCCGCCAAGGGCGGTTATCACCCCTCTGGGAGCGGCTCAGGCGGCGGTGGCGACTCGGACATGAATTTCAACAACCTGCACCCCAACTTCTCCACCGAAGCGCCCACCATCCTTTCCGACACGCGGGGAGTGGACTTCGGACCGTACCTCGCCCGCATCGTCTACATCGTCCGGCGCAACTGGCTGGCCGTGATTCCGGAATCCGCGCGGCTGGGCGAAAAAGGGCGCGTGGGAGTGGTGTTTGAAATCCTCAAGGATGGCTCCATGCCCCAGGAACGCATGGTGGCTTCTTCCGGCTCCGATCCCCTCGACCGCGCCGCATATAACGGCATCCACGCCTCGGCGCCGTTCCCCCCGCTGCCCGCCGAGTTTACCGGCAATCACCTGGTCCTCCAGTTCATCTTCCTCTATAACCTCTCGGCCCCACAGTAGCGCTGGGAACAGTTCATAGTTGACAGTCGACAGTTAACAGTCACGGCGTTCCTTCGTAGCGGCGAGTTCACCTCGCCACATGGCCCCCGCCGCCACGACGAAACGGAGTGCCGACCTATTCTGTAGGCCCGCGGCCGTTGCTTGGCTCTTGCTTTCGTTTGCTCGCCACTTGTCACTCGTCACTGTCTTAAGCCGCCATGTGCAGCTCGTTGTGAGCGGACGGGCAGAGCGCGGGGGAGGAGCCGCGGACCTCAAGAACAGGTCCGCACTACGGATGCTGTGATGATACTTACGGCCGCCTTTCTTCCGATAGCACTGCGCGCCAAACGTGTATCCCAGAAAGTCGAAACCCT
>CAZCVY010000140.1:0-5953 GCA_964501985.1 uncultured Acidobacteriota bacterium
GCGGAGCTTGCCCAGGAGCATCGTCGCCTCGGGTACCGAGCCGCTTACGCTCCTCAAGTGGAAATCAAGGACACGGACAGAATCAAAGCCATCATCAAGGAATTTGCGGACCGCGACGTGGCGCTGGCGGAAGTGGGCGCGTGGCGCAACATGCTCGACGTGGACTTGGAGAAGCGGCGACAGAACCTCGCCTACGTGCAGGAGCGGCTGGCCCTGGCAGATTTGCTGGGCACGCGCTGCTGCGTGGATATTGCCGGGTCTTTCAATCCCCATTTTTGGTGCGGCCCTGATCCCAAAAACATGACGGAGGAGTTTATCGACGCTACCGTGGAGAATTGCCGCCGCGTCATCGATGCCGTCAAACCTACTCGTACTAAATTCTCAATTGAGATGATGCCCTTCAATTTCCCCACCGGGCCGGATGACTACCTGCAGTTGATCAAGAAGGTCGATCGTAAGGGGTTCGCGGTTCATCTGGACGCGTGCAACGTGATGAACAGCCCGGAGCGCATGTACAATAACGGCGCGGAGATCGACGAGTGCTTCCGTAAGCTGGGGCCATGGATTGTATCTTGCCATGCCAAAGACCTGAGCTGGGAGGACTACGTCCAAGTCTCCCTGCGCGAAGTCATTCCCGGCCGCGGCCAGCTTGATTACCGCGCCTATCTGCGAGGACTCTCGGGGCTTCCGGTGGATGCTCCCCTGATGCTGGAACATTTAAAGACTGCGGAGGAGTACGACGAAGGGCGGCACTACATTCAGAAAGTGGCGCGTGAGATGGGCCTTTCCTTCGGTGCTGAGGGAGAATAAACGCGCACATTCCTTAAATTCAGCGACGTTGGCATATTCGGCGGTGAATGCCCTGGCCTCCCGGTTTAAAGTGGATAAACCGAGGATCCCCGCGATTGTGCGGGAAATGGCGAGACCCCCCCCTGGGGGGCATTTTGTCCCTGGGACAATCTTTCCTCTTGACAAATCGAGCCAATAGATTTAGGCTAGAGGTGGAATGACGGCCAGACGCGTTGCGGCCACACCCCGAAAAGCTCTCCCATTTGACACCAGCACTCTGAAATTCACCCAACTTAAAGAGATGTTAAAAATGAAGGTTGCTCCCAATGGTTGATTGAAAACAAAGGGGCAAGAAAAGTGCTCCCAATGAGTTCATGAAAATAAAGGAGTTAACGCGTTTTCTGGATGACTCTATGATTTATAAGGAGTTAGCGAAGATTTTGATCTACCCGCGCCTTCACGATTCGGAACGGCTATGTTACGATGGCACATTAGCTATTTTTCGGCGGCACGCGATCAATCAGCCACTTGGGTCTGGTGAAGCCTGCGAAGGGTTATCCTAAGCGAATGACCAATCACGAAACACCTCAACGCCGGCGCATTTTGAGCGGCATGCGTCCCACGGGCCGGCTTCACCTCGGCAACCTGGTGGGCGCTCTCCAGAATTGGGTGAAGTTGCAGAATGAGTATGACAGTTTTCACTTTGTCGCCGACTGGCACATGCTGACGACGGGCTACGAGAATACGCTCGACCTGCGGAAGGACACCTGGGACATGGTGGCAGACTGGCTGGCCTGCGGGCTCGACCCCTCGAAGGCCACGTTTTTCGTCCAGTCGCGCCTGCCCGAACACGCGGAGCTGCACCTGCTCTTTTCCATGGTGACGCCGCTCGGCTGGCTAGAACGTGTGCCGACGTACAAGGAACAGCTCGAAAACATTCGCGACCACGATATCAACACCTATGGTTTTCTCGGATATCCCTTGCTCCAGGCCGCGGACATCCTGATGTACAAGGCCGACGCGGTTCCCGTGGGCGAGGACCAGATTCCGCACGTGGAGCTGACCCGCGAAGTGGCGCGTAGGTTCAATCAAGCCTTCGGCAAGCTGCAACTGAAGAAGCGTTCCGACGCGGAATGGATTGCCTGGGGAACCGGCATCCACAATCTCGCTCGGCCGCCGGCTGGCAAGGTCGAGCAGTTCATCCGGGAGAGTTACCAGCGTGCCTCCCTGGATGTTCGGGCAGAGTACCTGAATCGCGATGTGGGAATTATCGAGCCCCTTTTCCCCGAGCCGGAAGTGCTGCTGACCTCCGCGCCGCGGCTGCCGGGCACCGATGGCCGCAAGATGTCGAAGAGCTACGGCAACGCCGTATTTCTGACCGACGCGCCGGAGGTGGTTTCGAAAAAGCTCGCCACGATGGTGACCGACCCGGCACGCAAGCGGCGCAGCGACCCCGGCGACCCGGACGTCTGCCCGGTGTTTGACTTGCACAAGATTTTCTCCGCCCCGGAGACCATCGATCGTGTGAATCGCGAGTGCCGGAAAGCGGAAATCGGATGCGTGGATTGCAAGAAACTCGTGGCCGGGCATCTGAATGGATTTCTCGCGCCCATTCAGGAACGCCGCAAGCCTTTCGAGCAGAATCCGCAGAAGGTGTGGGATATCCTCGAGGATGGAACCGAAAGAGCACGCGAGGTCGCGCAAAAGACGATGACGGAAGTTCGCCGGGCGGTGAATCTGGCGGCGTGATTAAAGCTGTCAGCTCTCAGCTTTCAGCTGTCAGCCCAAGCCACTCTCACACGCAATTCCGGACTGCCTGAGCAGAGAGCGGTCGACGCAAGTTGGCAGGTGAAGGTTTTCGAAAGCTGATCGCTGAAAGCTGATAGCTGAAAGCCCTTTTCGCATGATTGACGAATCTCGCGAGCCCAATCCGGAAACGCCCGTCGATCCCGGCGCAGTTTCTGTACCGGAGGTCAAGCGCGTGTCGCACTCCGCGGCGCCGCCTCCGCCGGTCAGTGTGGGCGTGTACGAGGGCCCGCTTGATCTGTTGCTCGATTTGATTCGCAAGCAGCAGATCAATATCTATGACATACCCATCGCCAAGATCACCCAGCAGTATCTCGACTACCTCCATCTGCTGAAGGAATTGAATATCGATGTCGCGGGTGAGTTCATCTTTATGGCGGCCACGCTGATTTACATCAAATCACGTATGCTGCTGCCGCCCGACCCGACGGCGCCGCCCGAGGAGCAGGAAGACCCCCGCACGGAACTGGTCCAGAAGCTCCTGGAGCACGAGCAATTCAAGAACGCCGCGGAGATGCTCAACTCGAAGCGCCTTTTGGAAGACGCCATGTGGTCGCAACCGGGCATTGGCGAGTTTGCCGAGGCCGAGGATGAGCCGGGGCTGGTGGTGTCCGTCTTCGACTTGATTTCCGTGTTCCGCGAAATCCTGGAGCGCGCCAAGAAGCGTCCGCAGCTTCAGATCCGGCGGGAAGAAGTCAGCGTCGCGCAGATGGTGGAGCACGTCAAACAGGTCTTGCGCACAAGGCCCGGGCCGGTCCCGCTCGAGGATTTGATTGGCGACTTTGTCTGGCGGCAGGCGTTGATCGCCATCTTCCTGGCGGTGCTGGAGATGGTCCGCTTGCGAGCGGTGGTGCTTCGGCAGAAGGATACGTTCGCCTCCATAACCGTCGCTCGAAGCAAGAGATTCGAAGAAGTTCTGGCGGCCAAAACCGCTGCGGACCTTGCCGCGGGACTGGACGAAAGTTTTTCGTAGGAAGATGTTGTCAGTTTTCTGTCATCAGTATTCAGTTGTCAGTCGGACGCAGGCTGAAGCGAGTTTATGTAGGGGCGGCTTCACACCGCCATACGGCGAGGTAAACTCGCCGCTACGGCATCAGTTGGCGTATTCGCAGCGACCGCCGACTGACAACCGGCGACTGACGACCGATAACTGATGACTGACGACTTCAATTATGTTGAATGACGACATTCTCAAGGCCCTCATCGAGGGCATTATTTACGTGGCGCCGGAACCCGTCACGCTTGACGCCGTCGTCAAGGTTCTGGAGGGCGAAGAGCGCGAGCGCGTGAAGGCCAAGCTCGATGAGTTGGTGGCCGAATATGAGCTGAACACCCATGGGATCCAAATCCGGCAGGTGGCGAACGGATACAAGTTTTCCACCAAGGCCGAGCACCACGAAGTTCTGCGGAAATACGTGAAGAGCCTCAAGCCCGCCGTGCGCCTTTCGAAACCGGCTTTGGAGACTCTGGCTGTGATCGCCTACCGCCAGCCTGTGACGGTGCCGGAAATTGAGGAGATTCGCGGCGTGGATTCGGGCGGAGTCATTCACACGCTAATGGAGAAGAAATTGGTGGTCACGTCGGGCCGAAAGAGTGTGGTTGGCCGCCCGATTCTCTACCGCACCTCGAAGGATTTCTTGGTGCACTTCGGTCTGAAGGATGTGGGAGAGCTGCCAAGCCTAAAGGAATTCGAGGAATTGGCGAAGCGCGCGCTGGGCTCAGAGTGGGCCGGCGGGGAAGCCGAAGGTGGGACGCCGTCCGCCAACGTGCCGGAGGGCGGGGCAGGGGCGGAGGGTGCAGCGGCAATCAGTTCGACACGGGCGTCCCTTCCGGTCGGCGAGGAGACCGCGCCGCCGAGTGGCCCTGCCGCTACCGACGCTGCGCCTGCCGAAACCGGGGATGCGTCCGCGGCGGAAGCTTCACCCGCGGCACTGGATGAAAGCGGGTTGCCGGAGGTTCCGCTCGCGGCGTCGGATGAAACCGGCACCCCGAGCGCCGAGGCGACGGCGCCCCCGGAAGACCCGGCCCAGGCTCCAACTCCGCCGCCCGAACCCGGGCCTCTTGCGGATGGCGATACGGCTGCGACTGAAGCTACACCTGCGGAAACCGGGAACACGCCCTCGGCAGAAGATTCACCGGCGATGGAGGCTTCGCACGCGGCTACGGATGAAAGCGGCGCGGCGAGCACCGAGAGGCCGTCCCTTCCTCCGCCGGAACCCGTGCCTCTCGCCGACGGAGATACGGCTGCGACTGAAGTTCCGACGAGAGAATCCCCGGCCACGGAGCCGTCAGCACCAAGCAAGAAGGCTTCCACCCCCGCAATTCCCGAAGAGCCCGCGGAAGGCGAATCGACGGCGGCCTCGGAAGATCATGATCGGAAGCCTTAGGTGGGTATGCGTGACGAACTTCACGAGAACCGTAGACCGAACCTGTTCTTTAGGTCCGCGGCTCGTCACCTAGGCGCGATGAACGACTTGGTTCGGACTCAGGACTGCGCACTCTCGCTAACGGAGCAAACCGCGAAGGTCAGGGAAAATCCGCGGACCTAAAAACAGGTCTGCTACGACCATTTCCGACTTCGGACCTCGGACTTTGACTATGGACCAGCGCCTTCAGAAGATCATCGCAGATGCCGGCATCACCTCACGCCGCAAGGCTGAGCAGATCATTTTGGAGGGCCGCGTCAGCGTCAACGGGAAAGCGGTCTCCAAGCTGGGATCGAAGGCTGATCCCGATCATGACCACATTCGGGTAGACGGCCGATTGCTCGCCCGCACGAGCGAATACGTCTACCTGCTGGTGAACAAGCCGGTGGGTTACGTCTCTACGGTCAGCGACCCGCAGGGCCGTCCGACGGTGGTCTCGTTGGTGCGAGGAATCAAGCAGAGGGTTTATCCGGTGGGCAGGCTGGATTATCACTCCTCGGGCTTGATGATTTTGACCAACGATGGCGAGCTGGCGAATTTCCTCATGTCGCGAGCCTCGGCGGTTCCCAGGACGTACCACGTCAAGTTAGAAGGCCGGCCCGACCCCGCGGACATCGCCAAGCTCCAGACGGGCATCGCGCTCGACGGCCGGCGCACGGAGCCCTGCCAGATTCGCGCCCTCGGTCAAGACCCCAAACCTTGGTACGAAATCACCCTGGTGGAGGGACGATACCATCAGGTCCGCCGGATGTTTGAGCGCATCGGAAAAGGAGTCGTCAAGCTAAAGCGCGTGCGCATCGCGTTCCTGACCGACAAAGGCCTGGAGTCCGGCCAAGTGCGCCACCTGAAAAACGCGGAAGTAGCAAAACTGAAAGCGTGGAAGCCAGAAGAAAAAAGGATGAAGGATGAAGGGTGAAGGCTGAATGCTGAAT
>CAZCVY010000140.1:6053-17702 GCA_964501985.1 uncultured Acidobacteriota bacterium
GCTGAATGCTGAATTCTGAATTATGAAAGCTGAAAGATCAACGGTGAAGGTGGATTGATAAAAGGGTAAAGTGTAAAGGCTAAACGACAAAAGGGTGAGTAGCGATATTCGGGCACTTCAGCCTTCATCCTTCACACTTCATCCTTCACCCTTCGTCTTACGTCCTTAGCTTTTCAGCCTTCGTGATTCAGAATTCACGATTTCCCCCTTTATCCTTTACCATTTACACTTTAGACTTTATCCTTCTCTTAGCGCTCGCGCAGCCGGGTGAACGTCCATGCCACGATCACCGATATACGACATCCTCCCTCCGTGGTCCAGCCGAATTCGCCCGTATCCTCCCGGCAAGCCGATTGAGGAAGTGGAGCGCGAGCTAGGTCACACGGCCATCAAGCTGGCGTCCAACGAGAATCCCCTAGGGCCTTCCCCCAAGGCGCAGGAAGCGATCCGCAACTACCTCAACAATATCCACATTTATCCAGATGGGAGCGGCTATTACCTGCGGCAGAAACTCGCGGAAATAAACGGACTTCCCGCCGAACAGATCATCCTGGGTGCGGGTTCCACCGACCTGATTGAGCTGGCGGCCAAGACGTTTCTTTCCGGCAGCGCCGATGTAGCGATCACCTCTGAGTCGGCGTTCTATATGTACCGGCTGGCCATTGAGGACATGGGCGCAGGGCTGGTGCAGACGCCGATGCGCGAGATGACCTTCGACCTGGCGGCGATTGCTCAGGCCGTCACGGCGCGCACCAAGGTGATTTACCTGGGCAATCCCAACAATCCGACGGGAACCATCTTCACCGCCGACGAGCTTGACCGCTTTCTTGCCGCCCTTCCGCCGCGCGTCCTAGTGGTGCTCGACGAGGCCTATTTCGAGTACGCACAGCGGCTGGATTATTCCCGCTCGGTCGACCTTGTGCGTGCGGGGAAGAACCTTTTGGTGCTGCGCACGTTTTCCAAGGTGCACGGCCTCGCGGGCATCCGGCTGGGGTACGGCATGGGGCATCCGGAACTGATCGAATGCCTGCAACGGATTCGCTCGCCGTTCAACGCTTCGAGCCTGGCGCAGGTGGCGGGTATGGCGGCGCTCGGCGATACCGAGCACGTCGCACGGTCGGTGGAGGGCAACCGCAGGGAGATGAAGTTCCTGACCGGCGAATTGACGCTCGCGGGGGTGCGCTACACACCCTCGCACGGAAATTTCCTGCTGATAGATACCAGCCGCGATTGCGAGGAAGACTTTATCCGCTTGCTGCACGAAGGCATCATCGTCCGGCCCGTGAAGCTTTACGGGTTCCCCACCAGCCTGCGCGTAACGGTGGGAAGACACGAGGAGAACGAGAAGTTCCTGGAAGCGCTGGAACGCGTGCTGGCAAAGACTGTAGACGGTGTACGGTAGACCGCATAAGGCAGGCGGGGGCAGAAAAACAGCAGACGGCCTACAGGATACTACCCGGTCTCGGTGCGGGTTTTCCCTCCGGTCTACCGTATGCAGTCTACCGTCTACTCCATGACCTATGTCTGATCCTATTCGAGAAATCCTCGAGCAAGGCAAGGCCCTGGCCGTGGTTGGCCTGTCCTCGAAGGTTATGCGTTCGAGCCATGGCGTGGCCGAATACATGCAGCGTCATGGGTATCGGATTATTCCCGTAAATCCGCACGAAGAATCGGTATTGGGTGAGAAGGGTTACGCTTCGCTCGACGCCGTGCCCGATGCGATCGATGTGGTGGTCGTGTTCCGCCGCTCGGAATTTGTGCCGGAAGTCGTGGAAGCCGCAATTCGTAAGGGCGCCAATGTGGTGTGGATGCAGGAAGGCGTGATCCACGAGCAGGCCGCTGAGCGCGCCCGCGCCGCCGGCCTTAAAGTCATAATGGACCGTTGCATCCTGAAGGAACACGCAAAGCGCTTTGTGGCCGAGAGGATTTAGTGGACACGATCGTCAGAAAAGCTCACCGCGAGAACTGCTCTTACCGGGGCCAGCGGCCAGTTTCCTTCTTTCAGAAAGGGCCCTTCCCGCAACGTGATGAGACACCCTAGTGCCACTTGGCTTGCGGCGCGATTGGACCTGCCAACATCGCTGGCTTTATGATGTTGTTAGTTTCAAAACGAAACATGGAGTGAGGCGCGATGGACAAGAACAACATCCTTATTAATCTGTCAGAGTCTGAAAAAATCAAATTTGGCAAGGAAGATTTTCACACGCAATCGGTGCCTCAAAAAGTCTTCTCAAGCATTTGGGCGGTTGAATCCGAGGTCAACAATGGTGGATTTTCCCAGTACTTTCAGAACAGCACCAGCGCAGAAACCGCGCCGTTCGTTGTGGAAGCGCTTAACACCATCGGTGCTCCTCGTACTGCCGATATCTGTAATCGTGCAATGGCGTGTGCGTTTCCTGCAGGGTTACCCGCAACACCCGAGGCTATTTGCTCGGCAGCCGAAAGCCTTGCCGATGACAAGTTAAACGAGCTTGAGGTATTGGACGCCGAATTCATGAAGTACCCTCATAACCTCACTGAGTTGCTGTTCGCTTACGTTTCCAAACACGTGGAGGAATTCGGGCCAGTTCCTAAGCCCGACTAATTCCGTCTCAAGACGGGTCATTTATGCGCCGCCGGTAAGCCGGGTTTAAGGCATCTGAAACACGGCACGCGGCATGCTGCCGGCGGCAGCCCAAACGCGTTCGACTTCGGAGAGTGGAAAGGTTTTGGTGGCGATTTCGAAGCCGCCGGGTACACTTGCCCGCAGTACTTCGCCAATTGCTTTCAACAGGCGGTCCATGGGAATGCTGCCGATGCCGCTTCCCATGAGCGTGATCGCAGAAGAACGAAGGGCCGAGCTGGGAAGCGTAATATTCGGCCCGCTCACCGAGCCGATATGGACGAACCGGATCGGTACCGCGTCTTTCCCTGCCTTGGCCGGGGCGATGGTGATGCGTTCGGCGCTTTGCCCCCAGAGGTAATCCAAAACGACATCGATTCCATCGCCGCCGAATTGCTCCTTTAAGGCATCCTCAAAGGCCTCGCCAACGTCACCGAGCGGGAAGGTCACATCCGCCCCCAAGCGCGACAGTGCTTTCATAGCTTCCGCATTTCTGCCTGTCGCCACCACCTTTCGTGCGCCCATGTATTTGGCGATCTGAACGGCCAGACGTCCCGCCGTGCCGGTTGCTCCATTGACCAGGACGGTTTCGCCTGCCGCGAGCTTGGCACGTTCCTTGAACGCCGCCCAAGACGACATGCCGGGATTGGCTATGGCGGCGGCAGTCACATCGTCCAGATCGTCCGGCAGCGAAACACATTGTGAAGGCCGAACGACCGTCTTCTCCGCCATGCTTTCATACGGCGCTTTCGGCAGCACAAAGTAGACGCGGCGGCCATCATCGAGGCGGCCCACGCCGTCAATCCCCACCACAAAAGGTAGTTGACCCGGCGAGCTATAGTGCGTGCCTGATGCCCGGCTTTTGACCACGTTACTGAGCGCAGCGGCGCTGACGGTGACCTGAACTTCTCCCTGCGCCGGAACCGGCTTTTGAAAATCTCCATAGATAGGCGATTTACCCGCTTCCACGACGATTGCGGCTTTCATGTTTTCCCTCCCGTCTATTGATATGTGTATTTTACACATTGTGTATTATACACATATAAAATGGTAGGCTGTCAACGGAGGTTTCATCATGAAGAAAGAAATCCGCCAGCTTCACCACACGCTGGTTGATCTCGTGGGTCTTATGAACAGGCCGCAGCGTGACAGTGCGCTGCTTCACGAAGCGGGGGTTTCACTCGACCGGGCCCTGTTTCCGTTGCTCATTGGAATAGAGGGAAAGGGCCCGATTGGTGTCGTGGAATTGAGCGGATTAGTGGGCAGGGATTACACCACGGTAAGCCGGCAAATCGCCAAACTCGATGGCCTCGGCCTCATCAAGCGGCATCGCTCGAAAACGGATAACCGGGTCCGCGAAGCCGGGATCACTGCCAAGGGCAAAGAAATGACCAGCGCCATTGACGCCGCCCGAGAACGAATGGCGACCATACTGTTTGCGAAGTGGAGCAAACGCGACCTTCAAGACCTGGCGCGGCTGATGCGCAGGTTTGCAGATGATTTTCAGTCCCTGCCAATGCCCGAACAGCCGCAATTCGTCCGGTGACTGTTTTCATAATGGGTCGTTTGTGGAACCTCGGTTACGAGGACTGACCATTGGCAAGCATGTCCGAGCGAGCCGGTCGATGGAAGATGAATTCTTCAAATTGGTGCTGTATGCTTGAGTTGCTTAGCAGGTGGCGAGATGAATCACGAAGCAATCGTGGTTGTTGAAGGAGACATCACGGAGCAAGAAGTTGACGCCATCGTGAACGCGGCAAACACGTCGTTGCTCGGCGGCGGAGGGGTGGACGGGGCGATCCATCGAGCGGCGGGACCGGAACTGCTAGCGGAATGCCGCACTTTCCACGGCTGTCCAACCGGCGATGCCAAGATCACCCGCGGGTATCGCCTCCCGGCTCGGTGGGTGATTCACACGGTGGGGCCGGTTTGGCGCGGCGGCCATGATTTCGAAGATGAGATGCTGGCAAACTGCTATCGGCGCTCGCTTGAGGTCGCCCTGCAAATCGGTGTGCGCAGCGTGGCCTTTCCCGCCATCAGCACCGGAATCTATGGCTTCCCCTTGGAGCGAGCCACGCAAATTGCCGTCCGGGAAGTACGCGCATTTCTGGAAACAAGCCCTGGCATCGAGAAGGTTCTCTTCGTTTGTTTCGACCGCCATTCGCACGACTGCTATCAAAGAGTTCTGGCGGAAGGTTTGTAGGCGCGCCTAATCGAGGGCAACTTCTCGCGTCGGTGACTTTACGCCGCCCCCTGGCGAGATGAACTCGCCTCCACGTTACAGAGTTGAGCCAGTAACGCGCCTCCTCTCCTTGACTTCCTGGTATCGTTCGGATAGTTTTGCTCGGAAGAATCGCGGGATTGTTGTATGAAAAAAATTTCGGGGCGTTGGGTATGGCTCGGCGTTGGGGCCGTCATCATCGTCTTGATCTTTTACAATCTGAGCCGGAACCCCGAGTGGAGCAATTTCCGCTGGGACCGCCTTTGGCGCTCGATCATCGACGCCAGTCCCGGTTACCTGCTGCTGGCGATCGTTCTCGTTTACCTTTCGTTCTTCATGCGGGCAGTTCGCTGGGAGTTCTTCATGCGGCCCATCAAGGGTGCGTCCTTGTGGGTTTTGTTTGTGGGGCAGATCCTGGGTTTCAGTTCCATCTTCCTGGTGGGCCGCCCGGGCGAGCTGGTTCGTCCCGCCTACATCGCCAAAAAAGAGAACGTCCCGATGAGCGCCATGATCGCGATCTGGCTGCTCGAGCGGGTGTTTGACATCATCGCCATGGTCGTGCTGTTCGCCGCTGCCATTTACTTTGAACCGGTAAATCCGGACACGGCCAGGGGAGTTTCGGTGTTGCACGAGATGCACGCGTGGGGGCACGTGCTCTTTGGGTTTACCGGCTTGCTGATTCTGGGCCTGGTAATTTTTCGCCTGAAGGCGGCGCAGACGACCGCACTAGTTCTGAAGGTGTTTGCCTTCCTGCCGGAGCGCGCGCTGGCTTCCTTTGCCCGATTCCTGCGCTCCTTCAGCGAAGGCTTAAGCGTGATTCGCGACTGGAAAGGGTTGGCAGGCAGCCTGGTGACTACCGGCATCCTGTGGGCGATTAATGTCACCATGTTTTGGCTGACTTTCAAGAGCGTACGGCATCACATGGGCCACTTGCCCTGGCTGGCCGCCGGCTTGACGCTCTTCTGCGCCGCCTTGGGCCTCATGGTACAGCTCCCGGGAGTGGGAGGGGGCTACCAGGTCGGCATCATCCTGTCCTTGACCGAAATCTTTAATGTCAAGGTGGAGCCCGCCACAGCAGCTAGCATCCTGGTGTGGATCATCCAGTTGGTCCCCACCTTGGCCCTGGGCCTCGCTCTGCTGATCCACGAGGGGTTGTCAATCCGCAAGCTGGAAGCCATTACCGAAGAGGAAGAGAAGGCTGTGACTTTGGAAAAACCCTAGCACGAGTTCCTAATCGGGAGATTCGAGGATCGGGAGACCGGGTGAACAGAAACCAACTCGCTATGGATTGTCCTTCGTTCACCCGATCGCCGGATCACCCGATCTCCGGATCCCTTGATTCCCGAGGTAAACAACCAACGTGAGATGTCCATTTTGCGGGTTTGTTGAAGACAAAGTTGTGGATTCGCGCGAGGCGAAGATCGGCGATACAATCCGCCGCCGGCGTCAATGCGGGAAATGCCATCGTCGCTTCACCACCTACGAGCGCATCGACGAAATCCCCTACATGGTCGTTAAGAAAGACGGGCGGCGCGAAAAATTCGACCGGCAGAAATTGCTGGCGGGTTTGTTGAAGGCCTGCGAGAAGCGCCCCGTACCGATGGGCAAGCTGGAAGGGCTGGTCAATGAGATCGAAGCGCACGTGGCGGAATCGCCCGATCGTGAACGCCCGGCCACTGAACTTGGCGAAATGCTGATGACCCGCCTCAAGAAGCTCGACAAAGTTGCTTACGTGCGTTTTGCCTCGGTCTACATGGATTTTAAGGACGTCCGCGAGTTCATGGAGGAGTTGAAGGACCTGCTTAAGGCGAAGGGGAAGTGAAGAAAGGGTAAAGGGTGGAGGATAAATGATAAGGCGCGCGGAACTCCCGATTTACATTTTAAACTTTATCCTTCAACCTTCCCTGACCCCTAACCCCCAATTCCTAATCCCTGATCGTAGATGAAAGCGCCGAAGGTCTTGAAGGTTTCGAACCCCAGCCGCCGGTAGAGCCGCACGGCGCCGGCGTTGGAATCGGTTACGGTCAGGGTGACCTGCTCAAAGCCTTCCTCCGAGAGATCTCGAAACGCCGCCTCCATCAGCGCGGTTCCCACTCCCAAACCCTGAAATGAAGGACCCACGCCCACCTGGGGAATATGCGCGGTGCGAGGGCGCACCTCGGTCACGGTGAGGATTCCCGCCACTCGCTGTGTGGGGCGATGCACCGCCATGCGCGACACGTGAGTTAGGAAATCCCCGCACCCCTGATTGTGGAAGATGTTTTCAAGCAGCCGGGTTGCCCCCATTGCCGACGCGTATTGGTCGTTGATCATCGCATCCACGTGCTTTTGGTAGGATTGGTAGAGCAGATCCGCGGCATCGTCATGAAGGCGTTTGTCCCAAGGGATCAATTCGATCCCCTCCCGCGCCCAGGGTTTCTCCGCCACCGTCTCGAAACGCGCTTCGCCTGCCCTCGGTAGGTTCGAGTGCTCCCTGAAGGAAGAACTCATGAAGCGACGGAGGAAGCTCTTAAATTTCCGCGGTTGGAAACAAGCGGCCAGGTCCTCCAACTCATAGTGGGGAAGTTGAGCTTCAATGCGGCGCAAACCGGGCGTGCCCAGGAGCGTCTCCAGCGCGTGCTCCAGCAGGCTGCGCTCGTGGCCCTCCCGCGCGAGGTCCGGGTGTACGAAAAGGTCGCCGATAATCCCTTTTTCCCCATCGTAGAAGAAGAAACAGTAGCCGCGAATCCTCCCCATATCCAAAAGGGCATAACCGGAGAGGCGTTGGTCGCGCAAGCAATTGTTGATGATGCGGGCAGAGGAGGCGAAATCCCACCGTAACTTGTCATGCCACGCGCGCGCTTCGGCTTCCAGAAGGCTCGAGAATTCCTTGGCCTCAAACCTGCGTATATCAATGATTTCCAATTCCAAGCGGGGGTCCTCTCCTACACTGCGCTTCTGGGAGGCGTGGAATCACCCTCCCTTCGAACGCCAGAAAGGCAAGCGGTCCGATGCTGCTGGACAACACCACCGCCAGTATAACCCAAATCTGCATGGGCCACTTTGCCCAGTGTGGCTGAACCGCAACCCTCGAAGGAATTAACGATAGGCACCCTAGTGGAGCCCAGCACGTGGGTGAGGTGAGCTTGGCGGACCACTTTAGGCCTAAACCCGCAGATTTGCGGTCATTAAGTCGCAATTCGGGAGGACGGCAAACTTTTCTGTGACTTCGCGGCATAAATTGCATTCATTTGTGCGAGGTGAGGGAAATGCCTGCGCGAGCGGAGTAGCGCCGGCCAAGGCTGGACGGTGGTAATAACTATCAGGCCACCTGGCCAGGGGAAGAACCCCCGTACATCCCGCGCCTACGAAAAATGAGGTGAACCATGATTGAAGGTAAACTGTGTCTGACCACGGTGGAAGGGACGGGTCGTCAATTCGTAGCCCAGTCGGGAACGGGCCACACGTTCTTGATGGACGATGCCGACGGCCACAGCGGGCCGAAGCCGATCGAAGCAGCCCTGCTGGCGCTAGGCGGCTGCACGGCTTTCGATGTCATCAGTATTTTGCGCAAAAAGCGGCAGAAGGTGACAGCCTACAGCATCGAACTGCGCGCTGACCAAAACTCCGAGCCGCCCGCGTACTTTACGCGTGTGGAAATCAAACACCGCCTACGCGGCCAAATCGACCCCGAGGCGGTGAAGGCTGCCATCCATCTCTCAGAGACAAAATACTGCTCGGTTGGCGCCATGATTTCCAAGACCGCCAAGATCGAGACAACGTTTGAAATTCTCCCGGAAGAAACTCCGGAAACACTCTCAAACGCCGCTTAGTGGACCGCGAAACGTGCTTACGCCGCCGGTGGCTCTCCGGCTTGCTCCAGATCAATCTCGCCCACTCCACCCTCGACCTCGATTCGAAGCGAAACGGGCGACTTGCCGTATTGGTCGTTGACGTATGCGTCGCCTTGTTTCAAGAAGCCCTCCGCGTTGATCGATCCCAATCCGCCGTGCGCGACCACATGCACCCCCACGTCTCTGGGCAGCCGGATCGTCGCCTTGCCAACCCCGCCGTGAATTTGGGCGGAGAGATCGCTCTTCCAGTTGCCGGTTAAGTCCACCGTGGTTTCCCCGGCGCCCATATTGAGTTCCAGCCTCCCCAACGACAGCCCGGCGAGCGTCAACATAGCGCGGCCGGCGCCCATATCCACGGTCATATCCATCGGCGTCTTATCGGTCAGGTGCACGTTCCACTCGTTCTTGGTATTGCCCGTGGAAGAGCCTGGCCCGGGCTGTTCAACCTCCAGGTTCCCCACGCCGCCGTTCACCGCGTAATTCACTTGCGGCTTCCATTCCGCCACGTTGTAAGTGAAATCCGCATTCATCAGTTGGATGGCTCCGCCCTCGACGTGCATCTCGCCGGCTTTCATCTTCAGCGTCACCTGCACCGAATGCGCGGTGCCGAGCTCGACCGTCTTCGATTCCCGGCGCGTCTCCCCCGGGGACACTCGATCGCCCCCGATATTGCACCCGCAGGCGGCCAGCAGCACGGGCAGCAACAAACCACGACAAAGGTTGATCCAACGTTTGTTCATCTCCCTGCTCCTTCGCTTAAACGCTCGGCTGCCCACTCTAAACAACACTACGAAGTTGGACGAATTTTGGTTCCGCGGTCACCGGGAGACGTGACTACGAGTCCCCGGCGCGCTGCTTGGCCCTGTCCCCGGGAAGGGCCCCTACCACAGCAAGTGGTAACTGACGAAGGCCAGCCGCTTGCTGTCCGGCGACCACGATGGGACATTGATGGTACCTTGTCCGCCAAACAGTTTCGCCACGATGGTGATCTTCTTCTCGCCGTCGAGCGCCATCAGGCGCAGCATCACATCCTTGCCTCCCGGGTGGCCGGTGACATCTTTTGCGTAAGTCAAGAAGACCATCCACTTTCCGTCCGGCGAGATGTGCGCGAACCAATTATTAAAGTCGTCGGAAGTCACTTGTTCCTGACCGCTGCCGTCAGGCCGCATTCGCCAAATTTGCATAAGTCCCGTTCGCACGGAGTTAAAGTAGATGTAGCTCCCATCGGGCGAATATTCCGGCCCGTCATCGAGGCCCACGGCCGTAGTCAGGCGGGCTTCTTCGCCTCCCGCAGCGGGGATGGTGTAAACATCAAACTCGCCGTTCCGTTCGCCGCAGAAGGCAAGAGTTTTCCCGTCGGGCGACCATCCGTGCCAATAGGAGGGAGAATTCTGCGTGATGCGGTGGGGCGTGCCGCCGGCGAGCGGCACAATGTAGATCGTGGACTTATGGTCCCCTTGCGACCCGTCACTGATGGCTAGCAGAGTTCCATCCGGCGAAAGACCATGATCGTTGTTGCACCGCGTGGCGAAGCCGGTGTCAATGGTTTGCGGCTGGCCACCGTCCGCAGGCAGCCGTTCGATGCGCCCTTCACGATTGAAAATAAACCACTTGCCATCCTTGGTCCAGTTAGGCGCTTCGATGCGCCCGGGCGTGACATACATGGCCCGGCGGTCTCCCGACCCGATCGGCACGACCTCAAGCGAGCTATAAAGCGCCGACTTCTCAGGATCGGCAGCGCTCGAGGGTTCCAAGTCGACATTCGAGAACACGGCCCGCTCCACCACATCCTTGTCGTGGGAACAAACACCGATCCCCACGTAGAATTCGCCCTGGATGGGAATTCGCGGCGATCCGGCAGCCAATTGGAGGTCCTTCCCATCGCCAAGGAGGATGTGGAAATAGTCTCCGCGTTTTTCCACGCGCAGACGGTGAGGCGCGTTTGCGTTGGCCTGGACCTCGTGCGTGGTGGCGCCCTTCTCATCGCGAAACTGGAGTGAGGTCAACCCGCTTCCGTGCAGCGCCACATCGGCGTAAACCGAATCTGCATCGAGGCTCTGTCGGATCATCAGCACTGCCTTGTGATGCGCGTTCCCTCCCGCGCCCAGGAAAGCGATGTCCGCCGCGAGGGTGACGTCGCCCGACACTTTCTTCCACGCGAATTGGAAAGCGTCATTGCTAAACCACATGTTCTCGCCGCTGCCGGCGACCGTGTAGGTCTTCTGGGAAGCGTTGTATTCCACGGATCCCGCATGGAGAACAGTGCCGATGTCGCCGTGGTCGTCGAACAGCCCTTCCGGCGCGCCTACACCCTGCGCCCGAAGACTGACGAGAGCGGCACAAACGAACAGACCCACGGCCACTGATCTCAGCGGCAATATTTTTGCATTGAGCATGAAAGAATCCTCCGCGCATCCTGGTAGAGGCAACGAAAAAAATGAGCTGACCCAAGGGTCGGCGCATTTCATCGATGCGTGACTTCGCTGGAAGTCTAGGCCCGGCTTGCCCGGTAGTCAATCGGAAGCGTAGCGGCGAGTTTACCTCGCCACGAGGCGGCGAACCGCCGCTCAGAAATGGCGGGGTAAACCCGCCGCTACATCCGGTTGAATCTTCCTTCCTCACCTCCACATCAAACGATTTGGGGTAATCCACATTGAATCATTCGGAGGAGATCCTATGCGAGCTGCGGTAGTGACTGCTGTCAATGGGCCTTGGGAGATCAAAGACGTTCCTCAGCCCGAGCTTGGCACGAACCAGGTTTTGGTTAAAATGCATGCCAGTGGCATCTGTTATACCGACGTCCACGAAACCCTGGGACACATTCCCGGGGCTTTCCCGCGCATCTTGGGGCACGAGCCGGTGGGCGAGATCGTCGCCGTGGCGCCCGACGTGATCAGCCGAAAGGTCGGCGACCGCGTGGGAGTCCCGTGGATTCAAGCCACGTGTGGGCGCTGCGAATGGTGCGCGCGCGGACGCAAGAATTTCTGCGCCCA
>CAZCVY010000141.1:0-17702 GCA_964501985.1 uncultured Acidobacteriota bacterium
TCCTTTGCTACTTCGGACGGAGGGACCGTCTATGCCGACCTGTACGGAAAGGGTGACCGCGGTGTGGTGCTGGCCCACGGCGGCCGCTTTAACAAGGAAAGTTGGGAGAAGCAGGCACGGACTCTGGCGGCAGCAGGATTTCGCGTTCTGGCGATCGACTTCCGCGGCTATGGGCAGTCGCGAGGTCCCGGCCAAGCCGAGCCTTTGAGCGCTCCCCTCTACTTGGATGTTTTGGCGGCCGTCCGCTATTTGCGAAAAAGTGGCGCCCACACCGTAGCGGTGGTCGGCGGAAGCATGGGGGGCGGCGCCGCCGGCGATGCTTCGATTGCCTCCGCCCCGGGAGAGATCAGCCGCTTGGTTTTGTTGGGCGCGTCGCCGGATGGACCGGCCGAAAAACTCAAAGCGGCCACACTGTTCATCGTAGCCCGCGACGACGCCAACGAGGATGGACCAAGGCTCCCGAGGATTCGCGAGCAATATGAGAAAGCCCCGCAACCCAAGGAACTGATCATCCTCGAAGGCTCGGCGCACGCGCAATTCCTCTTTCAGACGGATCAAGCAGACCGCGTGATGCGCGAGATCGTGCGATTCCTTTCGTCGCCGTGAACGTCGGTCAGACTCTGAGGAAAACCTTCCGGCGATAGAGAGACCACAGGAACAGCCACTCGACGGCCAGGACGCTGAGGCTCAAGACGAGCGGCCACCAAGTTCTATCCCATCGTGGCGCTCAAGTAGGAGTGATTGCCGATTGCCGGTTGCACCGAGGGCGATGTCATGACGCTTCAAACAAAGTCGAAAGCCACAATACGGTCAAGAAGTCACTAATACTGACTTTATGTCTGGTAGTAGTTGAGATTTTCATTCCTTTGTAATCTTTTCGCTTGACAGGCATAATGCAAAAGAATAGTCTCTGCCCGTTGGAAGTGATTATCCAGCGATGAAGAGAACGTCGTCCGCGGTCTTTTTATCGTTTCTTTGATGTCCCTCAATTGACCCTCTCCCCTCGCCTGCAAGTCTGAACACTTTTCATTCGAGCGTCGGGCCCTATTACTGAGGAGGCATTTTACATGCATTCAAACACAAGAAGGGGAGGCCGCAGCGGCATGCGCTTGCTGGGCTCACTCCTTCTGCTCGTGTCTCTATGGGCGTGTGTTTCTCTACCGGCCTCGGCACAGACCATCCAGGGCTCCATGACGGGTGTGGTAAGCGACCCTACTGGAGCCGTGGTGCCGGGAGCCAAAATTATATTAACCGATACCGCTAAGGGCTATAACTACAATGCCGTAACCGATTCTGTTGGGCGGTATGTGATCACGAACCTTCCTGCCAGCACCTATAAGATTTCGGTTGAGGCGGGGGGGTTCAAATCATCCACCCAGGAAGGAATCATCCTGGACGTCGCCGCCAGGCTGGCGATTGACGTCAAACTGCAAATCGGCGCCACCACCCAGTCCGTAGAAGTTGTGGGTGCGGCTCCGGTTCTATCCACACAGGACGCGGTCACCGGCCAGGAAATCAATCGGTCCGCGATCAATGATCTTCCCCTCGTGGATCGAAGCGTCCTTGACTTGGCATTCCTGGCGCCTGGCGTCACGCAGGTACCAGGCGCCGCCTATGGCACCGGCACCAGCTTGAACTTCGTGTCCAACGGCGGACGCAACGACACAGCGGAACTTTTGGTTGACGGCATCACCGCCGCCAGCTACGAGCCGAATACGGCCATCTACACGCCACTTTTTCAACCCAATGTGGATGCCGTACAAGAATTCAAGATCATGCAGAACAACTACTCCGCGGAGGAAGGCTTCTCGGGCAACACCTACATCAACATGGTGATGCGTTCGGGCACCGACCAATTCCACGGGGACATTTACGAATTCCTGCGTAATAAGGATCTGGATTCACAGAACTTCTTTGCCAACCAGGCCGGTTCACCGCTTCCTGCGATGCGGAGAAACGAGTTTGGCGGCAGCGTCGGTGGGCCCATTCGCAAGGATAAGACTTTCTTCTTCTTTGACTTTGACGGTACTCGCGAAGCTGACGGCACCACCCATAACGGTGGCGTTCCAGATGCGGCGGAAAGAGCCGGTGACTTCAGCGAAATCTGCACGCGTTCAACCGGCGTGAACCCTCCGGCCGGGACCTTCGGCCCGGGCGGAATATGCAGCAATGCCAACGGCCAACTATGGGATCCGTATTCCGGCATGTACGTGGCCGGAACCGGCCGCGAACTGCAAGTGCAAATTCCCAACAACAACCTGGCTCTGTT
This sequence comes from uncultured Acidobacteriota bacterium, assembly GCA_964501985.1. GTDB lineage: Bacteria > Acidobacteriota > Terriglobia > UBA7540 > UBA7540 > Bog-366. The sequence goes on from CAZCVY010000141.1 coordinate 2,270, forward strand.
CCAGAGCGCCGGCAATCCCAAATTGAACGGGACAGGCTTCCAAGTTCCGGCAATGGCCGGCAACCTGATTGACCCCGTGGCCGCGAAGATGATGAGCTACTATCCCATGCCCAATGTCAACGTGGGAAGCGCCACGGCCTACAACCCTTACAACAACTGGTCGGGTTCAGGCCTCAACACCAGTGGCAACAACGCCTGGGACCTGCGCATTGACCAGCGATTCGGCCAGAACGACACCTTCAATGCTCGCTATTCGATGAGCTGGGGCCCCTATCACAATTACAACTGCTACGGAAACGCGCTGGATCCCTGCACGCAAGGGCCGGGCGTGGGCGGGTCGCGACAGGTGGCTTTGAACGAGAACCACACCTTCAGTCCCACCACCATCTTGAGCGTTTCTCTTGGTTTCACCCGCGGTCTGTCGAACACGGAAGGAATTCAGAAGGACTTCCCCAAGTTCAATCCCGTAACCGATCTTGGCCTTCCTTCTTATATCACCACGGATGGAACCATCGCAGCGCCGATGTATTACATGTATGGCGGATACTCCAGCGTGAACGGACCGGAATCGATCGGCGCGCAGCCGTGGTCCGTGTACAAGAATGGCAATCAGGTCTACCACCTGCTGGCAACTCTCACCAAAGTTCAAGGACGGCACGAGCTGAAGTTCGGCGGTGAGTGGCGCATTCAGCAGATGAACTGGTTCCAGGATGGAGCACCGGGAGGGGTGGAAATCGCAGACCAATATGGTACCTCCCAGTATCCCTATTGGGGTGGCGGCGATGCCATGGCCACGTTCCTTACCGGCGTGCCTGACCCCGACGAATGGGGTGAGTACGAGATATCTCCCCACTTCGATACGCAGAACTACCGCTGGGGCGGGTTCGCCCAGGACAACTTCAAGATGACCAAGAAGCTCACGGTCAACGTGGGGTTGCGCTATGACCTGGAGATTCCCCGGACCGAGCGGTACAACAAGATGTCGTACTTCGATCCTACCGAAGCCCAGTCCATTCATCCCGCGGCGGTCGACGCGGCAACGTGGCCGAGTGCACTTCCTGGCAGCGTTCCCGACGTCACCTCACCGGAGGGCGGATTGGTTTTCGCGAGCAACGCGCAGCGCCATATTATCAATACGACCTACAAAGACTTCGGTCCTCGGGTAGGCCTTGCCTATCAGCTGAAGAGCAAGTTGGTTCTTCGTGGCGGGTACGGCTTGTTCTACAACCCGACGCAGTGGGGAACCACGGGTGCAGGCCCGACCGGCAACGAAGGTTTCCAGGCTACCACCAGTTGGCAAACCACGATGGACAGTGACGGATCTACACCCTGGGGACGGGTCAGCAATCCTTACCCCACTGGTCTCCTTCCGATCACCGGCTCTTCCCTCGGCGCAGCGACTAATCTTGGTGTTGGCATAACCGAACCGCGTCATAACGATAACATCCCCCCTTATACACAGACGTGGAGTGCGGGATGGCAATATGAACTTCCAGGTGGCGTGCTGGTTGACGCCAACTACATCGGAACCAAAGGCACTCACCTGTATTACAATTCCGCTGGTGGTGAGCAGTACTTGGGAACCTGGGTAGAACAGGAAGCTACCAATGCAAACCTGCGGACCGCGCTCGGTACCTATGTCGCGAACCCTTATGCCGGCGTCATTACCACCCCCGGTTGCGGGATTTGCGGATCGACGATTGCGGCCGGAAACCTTATGAAGCCCTTCCCGCAATTCAACGGGCTCAACGGGGTCAATCCTCCCTGGGCAAATTCCATCTACAATGCTTTGCAGATCAAGGTGGAAAAGCACATGCGCCAGGGATTGCAGTTCATGGTGTCTTATACCAACGCCAAATCTATTGACGATGCGTCCATGTCCACGAGCACCGGATGGATCGGCGGATTCGGCGAAATGCGCGACCCCAACAATCGGAAACTCGAACGGTCACTTTCCGAATGGGACATCCCGCAAGTGTTCCAAGTCAGCTACATCTGGCAGGTGCCTTACGGAAAGGGGAAGCACTTTGGCGGCAACGTGAATTCGGTCGTCAACGGCTTCCTCGGCGGTTGGCAGACCAGCGGTATGTGGCGCTTTGATGACGGCATGCCCGTCAACCTCAGCGTCACAGGCGCGACCGCCCCTTGGGGTTACTCGGCATCGTTCCCGGATCAGATTGGGAAATTCAATGTCAACCCGAAGTCCGAGTGGTTTACCAAGGGCTACTTCGCCAATCCAACCGCGGCCCTCGCGGTTCCTGCTCCTTACACCATTGGCAACGCGTCACGTATGGAACCCAGCACGCGCGTGCCCGGAACCAACAACGCAACTCTGGCTGTGTTCAAAGATATCCCCACCCACATACGGGAAGGATCCAGGTTGCAGATCAGAGCGGAAGCATTTAACGCTTTGAACCACCCGCAGTTTGGTGGGATCGGTGCTCAATTCGGCAACCCGCTCCCCGCCAACTTCGGCCAAGTGTCCAGCCAAGTGAACCAAGCTCGGCAGGTCCAGTTGGGAATGCAACTCTACTTCTAAACCCATCCGGGAGTAAGTCTCTAAGGGAGGGGCCTTCGGCCCCTCCCTTTTTTTGTCTGCACTGAAGCTCGAAAATGTCTACGGCGATGGGTCGTGGACCTTGGATAGCATCCAGGTCCCGAACCCGAAACCACTGGAACCTCGCACAGAGGGCAATGCGACAGAAATAATCTCCTTTAATTGAGGTAAGTAGTATTTTTTATTGCTGTTCATCACTTTTCTCTTGACACACGTCAATATCGGGGGTAGGCTTCGCCAGTTGGTGGTCTTTACTCATCGATAAAGGGAGCGGCAACTGGGGGTCTTCAATCACGCCGTCCGCCGGGTATATTCTCTGTGACCCTCCCTTATTACCTGCTCGATTGTTAGTTTCTCTATTTTCAAGCGTCGGGCCCCGAATCTGAGGAGGCTTTCCATATGCGATTAAGCGTAGGGAGGGTGGGCCGCAGCGGTATGCGCTGTTTGGGCTCACTCCTTCTGCTCGTGTCTCTATGGGCGTGTGTTTCTCTCACGGCCTCGGCACAGACCATCGTGGGTTCCATATCGGGAATCGTTACCGACCCCACGGGGGCCGTGGTGCCGGGAGCCAAAGTCATATTAACCGATACCAACAAGGGATATACCTACAACGCGGTGACGGATTCCGTGGGGCGGTATGTGCTCTTAGACCTCCCCGCCAGTAATTACAAGCTGACGGTGGAGTCCGCCGGGTTTAAGTCCACCACTCAGGAAGGAATTACCCTCGAAGTTGCCGCCAAGCTGGCGATTGACGTCAAACTGCAAATTGGAGCGACGACGCAGTCTGTAGAGGTGCTAGGTGCGGCTCCGGTGCTCCACACGGAGGATGCCGTGACGGGCCAGGAAGTGGATCGCGAGGCGATCAATGACCTTCCTCTGGTCGATCGCAGCGTTCTTGACCTGGCGTTCCTTGCGCCCGGGGTCATTCAAGTGCCAGGTTCCGCTTATGGCACCAGCACCAGTTTGAACTTCGTGTCTAACGGCGGACGCAATGACACCTCGGACCTCCTGGTGGACGGCATCGCGGCGTCCAGTTACGAGCCGAATACGGCCATCTATACGCCACTGTACCAGCCGAATGTGGATGCCGTACAAGAATTCAAGATCGAGCAGAACAACTACTCCGCGGAGGAAGGTTTCTCCGGCAACACCTACGTCAACATGGTGATGCGCTCAGGAACCGACCAATTCCACGGAGACATTTACGAATTTCTGCGCAACAACGATCTCGACGCCAACAACTTTTTCTCCAACTCCTCAGGTGGGATGCTTCCCTCCCTGCGGAAGAACCAGTTTGGGGGTAGCGTCGGCGGGCCCATCCGGAAAGACAAGACCTTTTTCTTCTTTGATTTTGATGGTGTTCGCGAGGCAGCCGGCACCACCCATACCGGCGGTGTTCCCGACGCGGCGGAGAGAACGGGTGACTTCGGCGAACTCTGCTCGCGGGCGGGCGGGTCGTTCGGTACGGGCGGAATTTGCTCCGTTCTTGCCGGACAGCTCTGGGACCCCTACTCCGGCGTGTACCAGCCCTGGGTGGCCCCGAACGGGAACAACGGGACCGGCCGCGTACTGCAAACACAAATCCCTTTTAACAATTTGGCGCTGTACACGAGCCCGGGCAATCCTGGGTTGGCCGGAACGCCCTACCAACCGGCTCCCGTGGCCGGCAACCTCATTGATCCTGTAGCCTCGAAGATGATGAGCTACTACCCCATGCCCACTCCCGGCCAGACCAACCCCTACGATAACTGGACGGGCTCGGGGGCCAACACCGACGGCAACAACCAGTGGGACCTCCGCATCGACCAGCGCTTCAGCGAAAAGATGACTTTCAATGCTCGCTACTCAATGAGCTGGGGACCCTATCAGAATTGGAACTGTTACGGGAACGCGCTTGATCCCTGCACGCAGGGGCCGGGAGTGGGCGGGTCGCGACAGGTGGCTCTGAATATGAACTACACCTTTAGCCCCACCACCCTTTTAAGTGTTTCGGCGGGCTTTACCCGCGGTCTGTCCGATACGGAAGGAATCCAAAAGAGTTTCCCCAATTTCAGTCCTGTGACCAACCTTGGCCTTCCGGCCTATATCACCACGGACGGCACCATCGCTTCGCCGGACTTCTACATGTACGGCGGGTACGCCAGCGTCAACGGAGCGGAATCGATTGGTGCGCAACCGTGGTCCGTTTACAAGAATGGCAACCAGGTCTACCACCTTCTGGCAACTCTCACCCACGTTACCGGGCGGCACGAGCTGAAGTTCGGCGGCGAGTGGCGCGTGCAGCAGCAGAACTGGTTCCAGGATGGAGCCCCGGGAGGCGTGCAGATCGAGGACCAATACGGCACCTCCGAGTATCCGAATACGGGCGGCGGCGATGCTCTCGCTACCTTCCTCACCGGTGTGCCTGACCCCACCACCTGGGGTGAGTACGAGATCTCGCCTCACTTCGATACCCAGAACTATCGCTGGGGTGGATTCGTCCAGGACAACTTCAAGGTGACCAAGAAGTTCACGGTCAACGTGGGGTTGCGCTACGACCTGGAAATTCCCCGCACCGAACGGTACAACAAGGAAGTCAATTTCAGTCCCACTATTTCCGTTCCTATCTCGCCTGCGCCCATCGACGCTGCGACGTGGCCGAGTGCGCTTCCAGGTTCCATCCCCAACGTGACGTCACCCACGGGCGGACTGGTGTACGTCACCAACGCGGACCGTCATATCGTCAATACCACCTACACGGATTTTGGTCCCCGTTTGGGCCTTGCCTATCAGATGAAGAGCAAGTTGGTTCTTCGCGCCGGATACGGCTTGTTCTACAATCCCACCATCTTTGGCAGCCAGGGCGCCGGAGTTACGGGCAACGAAGGTTTCCAGGCGACTACCAGTTCCCTCCTCACCATGAACGGCGACGGCGTGACGCCTTGGGGACGCGTCAGCAATCCCTTCCCCAACGGCCTGCTGTATCCCTCGGGGTCCTCGCTCGGGGTCTTAACCAACCTCGGCCTCGGCGTTACCGAACCGCTCCGCAACGGAAACATTCCCCCCTATACGCAGACCTGGAGCATGGGCTTCCAATATGAACTTCCCGGGGGCTGGCTGGTTGACGCCAACTACCTCGGCACCCGAGGCACGCACCTGTACTACTACGGCTCAGGCGCGCTGTCGTACTTAGGGCCCTGGGTGGAGCAGGAGGCCACCAACCCGGCTCTGGTCAACGCACTGAGTACCTACGTCGCGAACCCGTATTCCGGCGTCATCAGCACACCGGGTTGCGGGATTTGCGGATCAACCATCCAAGCTGGCCACCTCGTGCAACCGTACCCCCAGTTTAGCTCGGCCGCCGAGACGGACTTGCCCGTGGCCAACTCCATCTATGAGGCCTTCCAGCTCAAGGTGGAGAAACGCATGGCGCATGGGTTGTCAGCCATGGTGAGCTACACCAACTCCAAGTCGCTCGACGATGCGTCCGTGTCCACCAGCACCACGTGGATCGGTGGATTCTCCTCCTTGCGTGATCCCAACAAACTGAGCCTCGAGCGCTCGCTCTCGGAATGGAACATCCCGCAAGTGCTCCAATTCACCTATATCTGGCAAGTCCCCTATGGAAGAGGCAAGCATTGGGGCAGCAACTTGAACTCCGTGGTTAACGGCTTCCTGGGCGGCTGGCAAACCAGCGGTATGTGGCGCTTCGACAACGGCCAGCCGATCAGCATCGGTGTGACCGGCGCCTCAGCTCCTTGGGGCTACTCGGCTTCCTATCCTGACATGATAGGCAAGCTCCAGATCAACCCCAAGTCGCAGTGGTTCACCAACGGCTACTTTGCCAATGGGGGTGCCAATGCCTTGATCGTGCCTCCCCCCTATACCATCGGCAACGCCCCGCGCGAACAACCCAACGCGCGGATGCCCGGAACCAACAACGCAACCCTCGCCCTGTTCAAAGACATCCCCTTGCACTTCCGGGAAGGGGCCAAGCTGCAGATCCGAGCGGAATCCTTTAACGCTCTCAACCACCCGCAATTTGGCGGGATCCAAACTACTTTCAACGAAGGCAGTTTTGGTGAGGTTGACAGCCAGGTGAACTCGCCTCGGCAAGTCCAGTTGGGCATGCAACTCTACTTCTAGACCCATCTGGTAATCAGTCTCTTAGGGAGGGGCCTTGCGGCCCCTCCTTTTTTTGTGGCAGAGGCACTCCTGCCTGTGCCACATGAACCTTCCCAAATGTCCCGCGGGTAAGGTAAGATGAACGTTGCTCCTCGGCCAGCCCCTCGCAGTTGACCGGCAGTAATATGCGTCACTCGATCATTCTTCCCTTCGCGTTCTTCCTTCTTGTTTCACCGATGGCAGCGCAAGCTCCATCCGACCAAGTCCCGTCCAGCGTGCTGCACCAGATTGCCGGCGAGTTCCAGCAGGGGAATGTTCCGGAAGCTGAACGGCAGGCTCGTGCGGCCTTGGAGAAAGCGCCCCACGACCCCGCCGCACTAAGCTTATTGGGGGTTATTCTCGACGCTCAACAGCGTTATGCAGAAGCCGAGTCCGTTTACCAGAAGGCGCTCGCCGCAGCACCGGGCGCGCCCGGTATCCTCAACAACTTGGGCAACCACTACATGGCTCAAGGAAAGACCGGCCAGGCGCGGGCGACATTCCTGAAAGTCGTCACGGCAGAACCTCGTCACCCCAATGCCAACTTGCAGTTGGCTCAGCTCAGTGTCTCCGCCCGGCAGGGTTCGGCTGCACTGAAGTATCTTGATCGTTTGCCGCCGGAAAACCAAGACTCGCCTCCCGTAGCGATTCTGCACGCACGGGCATTGAAACTAACCGGTCAGGATCAGGCCGCCGGGAAAATCCTCGTCGCAGTCGAGAGCAACTCCGGGAACGACCCGAATGTGGCCTTCTCGGTGGGCATGGCATTTGCCGAATGGCAGCACTATGGCGACGCTGAGAATGCATTTACCCGCGCTCTGGACGCTGATCCTACCAACTTCGATGTCCTCTATAACCTGGGCCTGGCCGCCCAGCACGCCACGCATACCACCCGCGCGTTGGGGGTGTACCGAGCAGCCCTTCAGCAGCGCCCGAACGATCCTGATTGCCTCTTCAACGTCGGGAGCATCTACATGCAATCTGGCCATGCGGACGACGCGATCATGCCGCTGATGCAAGCTCATAATGCGGCGCCCGACCGCGCCGATATCCTCTTTGCCCTGGCGCAGGCCAGCCAAGATATCGGCTTTTACGGGGATGCGGCCTCGGCTATTGACCAGTATCTCAAATTGAAACCTCGCGACGACGTCGCCCGCCGTGAACGCGGGTTCTGCCTGATCCGCTCCACCAGCCTCGATCAAGGCCTGGATGACCTCCGCTGGTACACCCAAAGACACCCGAGGGATCCGCGGGGACTTTACGAGTTGGCCATCGGCGAAACCGTGCGCCTGCCCGACGAGGCGCTTCATTACCTGGATCAGGCCCTGGCTATTGATTCCAAGTTTGAACCCGCCCGCTTCGCCCGCGCCGTCCTCTATTACGAAAAGGGCCGGACCGATGAATCCATTGCGGAATTGAAGCTCGTGCTGGCTAAAGAGCCCGACAACCCCCACGCGCTCGACGTTCTGGGGCAGGATTATTCGCGCTTGGAGCGCTACCCGGAGGCTGCCGAAGTGCTCGGCCGGGCCGCTAAACTCGCGCCTAAGGATCCCAAGGTGCTCACTCACTATGCCCACATTCTCCAGCGAATGGGGCGAAAGGAGGAAGCGGAGAAAGTGCTGGCGGACTTTCGCACTTTCGCTCCCGAAGAGGGGCGCCGGCCGAACCAGGGGCTATTTGACTACCTCAACCTTCCGCCGGAGAAGCAGTATGCGAAGTATATGGAAAACCTCCAGAGGAATATCGGTATTCGGCCCGATGATCCCAAACTGCGTATGCAACTAGGCAAGACCTACCTTGAGCAAGGGAAGCCCGAACAGGCCCTGGAAGCATTCCGTGTGGCTAAGAAACTAACCTCTGACACTGATATTCTGGCCGCCTGCGGAAAAGCTCTTCTTGACGACGGGCAGTACGCTGCGTCACGGGAGTTTCTTGAACCCGCCTTGGCGGCGAATCCTGCGGCTTCCGACTTGCGCCTGGACCTGGCGATTGCAGTCTTCAACTCGGGCGGACCAGATGCCGGGCTCACCATCCTTGATGGAACCTCTCCCGAACAGCGCCAGGGAGATTACTTCCTGCTGCGGGCCCAGATTCTGGATGCTATGAACAAGCCTCAGGAAGCTGCCGAGGCCCTGAATCGGGCGTTTGCCACCGCACCGACCCGGCCCGATCTCTATTACCAAGCTACGCTCTTCCTGATCAAGCACGAGCAGTATAAGCGCGCCATCGGATTGCTCGATCTTGCCAACAAGACGATTCCGAATGTGCCCGAATTGGAATTACTCCAGGCGATGTCTTACGAACTGGTTCGCGACCACGACAACACCATGCGCGTCTTGGCGCGGGTGGAGTCTCGCTGGCCCGAGTGGTCCATGCCTTATATGATCCAGGGCATAACGCTCGCCATCCGTCTGCGCTCTGCGGAGGCCGAACCCGTCCTGAAAAACGCCATCGCCCTGGGAGCAGATAACGGCATCAGCAACTATTACCTCGCGTTAGTCATCGTCAACAGCAACCCCGAGCGAGTCGAGGAGGCTCAGCAGGCCATCTCCAAGGCACTTCAATTGACTCCGGACGATGTCTACGTACAGTCCTTGGCGGGTAAGATCGACTATCTGCGTAAGGATTATCCCGCCGCAGTGGAGCACCTCAACTCTGCCCTACGTCTGTGGCCCGAAATGACCGAGGCGCATGAAACCCTGGCGGGAGTCTATCGAGCTATGGGGGATAAGGAGAAATCCGTCGCCGAGCTCAAGGAAATTCTGCGGGTTAAACAGGCCAATCCTACCGCTGACCAAACACCACCCTTTCCGATGGAAAAACTGCTTTTCTCCGTGCAGACGCCCGCGCACCCACCCGGTTAAGCCTCTATTTTTATGAACATCTTGGGGTCAAGCGCGATCAATCTCTGTAAGTGACTATCTTTCAATACGATGGCGGGATGGATGGTAGGGAGTGGCTTTTTCGTAGAACCGAGCGATGTAAACTTGAGCTATCTAGTTAATTTTTCAATAACATCTCAGTGTTTTCTAATAACGCCTTTGTTTTCAATAACATCTCAGGGTGGGCGACATTCTGTCGATCAGCGGTCCTTTGTTTTCAATAACATCTCAGGAGCGACCTTCATTTTTAGCACCCTGTCGTCCTGCTTCGTCATGGACTGTCAAGCCTCGAATCGAGACGCACTCAGACACACCAGTGATACGGGCCTTCAGATTCACAGCGCAGTTTAACCTGCGAACATGAATTTGTCAAGAGAAATATTATAGTATGATCAAAAAGCCCAGTGAGGCACTCCTTTAGGCGTCCGAACTGCGATTAGGGTGTCGGATTAGGGGGCCTTGGCGCGGGCGAGTTCCTGTTGGGCTTTCTCGTGCTGCCCGAGAGCCTCGTAGGCTTGGCCTAAGTCATAATGAGCTTTCGCCATGTGGGGAGCGACGGCCACCGCCCTTTCCAGTTCGCGCGCAGCGTCCTGCGGGCGGTCGAGGTAGAGGTAGAGTTCTCCCAGGGCCTCGCGCGCGTCCGCGTAGTCGGGAAGGATCTGGACGGCGCGTTGGAAAGCCTGAATGGCAGGCTCCGGCTGCTTCCGCCGGGTGTAGACGACTCCCAGATTGTAGGCTGCGGCGAAGCTCTTCGGGTCGAGTTCGAGCGTCCGGTCGAAGGCATGCTCGGCGCCCGCCAGATCGCCGGTCGCGAGCTGCGAAAGGCCCAGGTAGTAGGCGGCCATGGAGTTTTTGGGGTCGAGTTCCAATGCAGCTTGGTAGGCCGTGACAGCGTGGGGGAAGTCCTTCAAGTGGTAATAGTCACCTGCCGCGAGAAAACTGATCGTGCGCGAATGGGGCTCGGTCTTTTCCGCCTTTTGCAACTTTGCCAGCGACTCCGCGTAATGTCCTTGTTCGTCCTCCGTGAGCGCCGCCGACACCAGTTCATAAATCTGAATGCGATCCTTGGGATCAGGTAGCGCCTTGCCGCTCGCGTCGGTGATGGTTCCGGTGGAAACGGCCACGTACCCGAGCGACCGCAGACTCTCGAGAAGCGCGGGATCGGTTGGCGCGCTGGCGGTCGCCGCCGAGGCGGTCGCCGGCGTGTAGCGACTCACCAGGGCGCGCAGCCGGTCGCTCATCTCCTGCGCCTGGGCGTGGTGAATGGCGTAGAGGTTTTTCAATTCCTTCGGGTCCGTGCGGGTATCGTAGAGTTCCGGACGCGTGGTCTCAATGTACTTCCACCCCTTCGACTGCAAACTGCGCAGCAGATTCCAGCCAAAGTGGAGCAGAGGCGGATAACTCTCGGCATAAACGTCCGACGCGCTGTCTGCGGCGCGGCCCTCCACCAGGCTCAGCAGGCTGCGGCCTTGCACGCTGGGGGGAATCGGGACGCTGAGCGCCTGCAATACCGTGGGCATCACATCCACCAGCGAAACCTCATCGGGAACCACCCGCGGGGCGGCGCCCGGGACTTTCACAATGCAGGCAATATGGAGAGTGGCATTATAGACAAAAAAACCATGGGTTTTCTCGCCATGCTCGCCGAGACTTTCGCCATGATCGCTCACCAGCACGACCAGTGATTGTTCCAGGCGCCGCTGCTGCGCGAGCGCCGCCAAGAGTCGCCCAATCTGGCTATCGGCGAAGGCGACCTCTCCGTCATACGGACGGCCGGGATAGCGACCCGCGTAAGGCTCCGGAGGACGGTAAGGGCTGTGCGCGTCGTAAAGATGAACCCAGAGAAACATCGGCTGGGATGGGCGGTGGCTCAGCCACTTCAGCGCTTCATCCACCACCTGATTGCCGGGACGCTTCATCGCATCCAGGTGGACTTCTTCCATCCGCCCTAGCTCGAAATGATCGAAGTAAGTCTCAAACCCCTGGTTAAGTCCGAAACGCGAGTCGAGCACGGGCGCACCGATGAAAGCCGCCGTGGAATAGCCACGGTCGCGCAGAATCTTCGCCAGCGTGGCGGTTCCCGGAGGAACTCGATTGCCGGTGAAGTCGTGCACGCCCGTGGCGAGGGGGAACGCTCCGGTCATCAGCGAGGTGTGCGACGGCAAGGTGATGGGAACCGGCGTGAAAGCTTGGGCAAAGCGCGCCCCCGTCGCGGCTAGCTGGTCGATGTGGGGAGTCTGAACCGCGGTGTAACCGTAACACCCGAGGTGATCGGGACGCAGCGTATCGAGGGTAATCAGGATAACGTCATAGGTGGGCCGCTCGGCTCCCCGACCGGAACATCCCAACACGAGCAGCGGGAGAATTACGAATAAGCGTTTGAAGCGATGCATTTCAGCAGCGACGATAGTACAAGACGAGAGTTCGGCGCAACCCGGACCGTGCCGCCTGGAGTGCGAAATGAGAGTGCAACGGAAATCTCCTGGGCGTAGCGCGGGCGTCTCGCCCGCTGGGGCGTGGGCATCCTGCCCGCGCGATTTGGCGGGAGCGGGACGCTCCCGTGACAGCGGGCGGGACGCCCGCGCCACATCCGCGCATCACTCCTATTTCGCAAACCCGCGCGCTTACTCGGCGAACAAGCCGAATTCCGAAAGCGCCGGGCAAACTGGCGAACTGGTGATTCGCAGCCGAAGGTTGGCTGTGGTCACAGGCTCGCTGGTGCGAATCAACCGGCAATTTCCGATGCTGGTTCCGGCGACCAGCGTGTGCCACGCATTGCCAGGTCGGATATCGATTTCAAATGAGGCGATGCGTTGTCCCAGCGGAAGAGCTTCACGCAGGCGGATGACGCTGAACGTCACAGGCTGTGCGAATTCAACCCCCAATTCGGGCGTCGTCACTTCGTCATCTGTCGCCCAGTACGTCAAAGGATCGGCGTCCACAAGGTTCGCCGGAGCGAAGGTTCGGCGGTTGCCGCGGGAGTTTGAGACTGTCAGCCGGGCATCGCCCGCGAGATTTTTTGCGAAGGTCCTTTGCCGCAATTCGCCGAATTCCTTCAGTGATGCGAGGTCGGCTTCGTTCAAGCGGCCCTGACGATCGGGCGGCACGTTCAGCAGGAGATTCGCGCCGCGCCCCACAGATTTGAAATAAAGGTCCCACAGCTCGCGCGGAGTTTTTACTTTGCTGTTTTCGCTTTCGTGCCAGAACCATCCCGGGCGAATCGAGACGTCGCACTCGGGAGGAAGCCACTGCTTCCCGTTGCGCGTTCCCCTGTCGGATACGCTGGTGTCCACATCACCCGGCGCGGCGGGGCCGCCTTTCTCTCCCACGGGATCGAAAGTTTCCCAGCAAGTCTCGCCGGCGATCCCGTTTTCGTTTCCAACCCAGCGCACATCCGGACCGATGTCGCTGAACATTACAGCGCCGGGCTGGAATCGCCGTGCCAGCGCCCACGTGTTGGGCCAATCGTAATACCTGGTCCTGTCGATCACTCGCTTTTCTTTCGCGCCGCCGTAATACCCGGTTCCTCCATTGGCGCCGTCGAACCATATTTCAAAAATCGGTCCGTACTGGGTGAGCAACTCCGTCAACTGCGCGCGATAAATCGGGATATATTCCGGCTTGCCATAGGCCGCGTTGTTGCGGTCCCAGGGGGAAAGGTATACGCCGAACTTCAGCCCCTGGCGGCGCGCCGCCTCCGAGATCTCGCGAACCACATCGCCATTGCCGCCTCTCCACGCACTATTTCGAATGCAATGCTCGGTGGTCTTCGTCGGCCAAAGGCAAAAGCCGTCGTGGTGCTTCGCGGTGAGAATGACTCCCTTCATGCCGGCAGCCTTCAGGCCCGCAATGATGGCGTCGGGATCGAAGTCCGTGGGATTGAAAACCTTCGGATCTTCGTCGCCGTCACCCCACTCTTTATTGGTGAATGTATTGACAGTGAAATGGAGAAAGCCGCACGTCTGGAGCTCATGCCAGCTTAGTTGGCGGGCGGATGGCAGCGCTCCATAAGGCGCCGGCTCGGAATCGGAACCCCAAGCAAAGGATGCGAGCGATCCCGCAAATGGTGCTGCCAACAGGAATGATCTTCGTTTCACGATAGTTTCCCTCTCTGGTTTTTCACCGCCGGGAGATATCACATCATCGCGGCGGTCGGCCAGCCTCCGCCATCCAGCTTCTGCCGTCCGATGCCTAGCATATACCTCTCTTAACCTCGCGTCTCAGCGTCGTTCTCGTTTTCGTCAGGCTGCCATTTGCCGGACGATATCGAAGACCGTGGTGGCGCCGGGAACAGTTCTCTCCGCACGAGCGGCTCACCGCGCAGAACATGCACGATAAAGATGGTCTTCTTCTCCGCTCGATAGAAAATACGACACGGTGAGACAATTAACTGGCGGGAGGGTAGACCGGTTAGTTCCGTTGGCAAAGAGCCCATACGGGGAAATCTGCGGAGCCGCTCGACTGAGGCAAATACCCGTCGGACAAGTCCGCGAGCCGCTGTCGCGTTCTCCACGGCAATATTGTCTGCAATCGCATCCAACTCGTGAATCGCCGAATCGGCCCAGATTATTCTAGCCATCTCTTGAGTTGCCGCTTTGCCTGGGCGTGCGTGGAAATTCGCCCGTCCTGAATGGCTCTCTCTCCGCGCGCGATACCTTCGAGCACGCGCATGCGATTCTGCGAGGCTTCAAAGGTGATAACATCCACGAGATACGCGGTGGGAACTCCGTGCTGGGTGATCAGAACGGGTGTCTGATCCTTCGCCATCTCGGCGAGAATCTCGGTCGCTTTCCTCTTCAGGGTTGTCACCAAATGAGTTTTCATAAAGTGATACTAAAGTATCACATTTCCGTTGGCAAGCGCGACTGTGAGTTTTACGAATTATGGTGACACGATGTTTTCGTAGCGCGGGCGTCCCGCCCGCTGTGGCGCGGGCATCTTGCCCACGCAGGGCGGGAACGGGACGCTCCCGAGACAGCGGGCAAGAGCCCGCGCCACGTGGGCATGTGACTGTGATCTGCGACCCTCAATAGGTGTGGGTGTTCGGGTCTCAGCTTGGCATTTCAATACTATAGTAGGCCTGGGTAAAATGTTCGCTCTTCTCAAAAGTTGACGGATGGTTTGTGAGTGGCACGATTCCCAGCTATTTCTTTATGCGTATGAACGAACTCCTGACTTCTATCGCCGCAAAGAAAGAGCGGCTCAACGCGTGGCGGCCGCTTTCGCCCAAGGCGCTTGCGCAGCTCGAGCATTACTACGACATCGAGCTTACCTATACCTCGAACGCAATCGAGGGCAACACCCTTGGCCCGGTCGAAACCACGCTCGTTATTGAAAAGGGTATCGCGATTAGCGGTAAGCCTCTCAAGGACCATCTTGAAGCGCTCGACCACTACGATGCGATCCGCTACGTACGCGAGTTGGCCCGGCATGAAACCCCGCTGACGGAAGGCGAGGTGCGCAATCTGCACCGGCTGGTCATGCAGCGCTCATCCCCGGATACCGCGGGGCGCTATGCCGACCTGCCTCGTTACGTCCGCACCGAAACAGGCCGTCACAGCTTCCCGTCTCCCTCTGAGGTCCCGGCTCTCATGGGTGACTTTGCCGACTGGCTGGGAGCAGCCTCCGACACGCCGGGGACCGCTTTCTCGGCCCATCGCCGATTGGTGGACATCCATCCTTTCAACGATGGCAATGGCCGAACCGCCCGGCTCTTGATGAACTTGATCTTGATTCGCGGCGGCTATCCGCCCATTGCTGTGCGCCCCGAGGACCGGCCGGAGTATATCCTTAGATCTTATCCGTAAATAAATGTTGAACTGGCGGAGGGATTAGGGCAAGATAATGACCC
>CAZCVY010000142.1:0-17574 GCA_964501985.1 uncultured Acidobacteriota bacterium
CAATCTGGCGATAAAGGAACGGCGAGCAGGCATCCACCTCATCCTTTTCCGGAGTGCGATTCCCCGGCGGGCGGCACTTGACAACATTGCAGATGTAAACGTCCTCGCGATTCAGACCCACAGTTTGCATCATGCGGTTCAGGAGTTTTCCCGCCCGGCCCACAAACGGAAGCCCTTGTTCGTCCTCGTCAGCACCAGGCCCCTCACCAATGAACACCAGCTCCGCGTGAGGATTCCCTTCGCCAAACACGATGGTCTTACGCGTGGGCGCCAGCTTGCAGCGCCGGCAGTCGCCCAGGTCCTGACGAATCTGCTCAAGCGTCTCCGGGCCGGAACGCGGCGCGGGCGGGGCTTCAAATAGATTGAACGATGGTGCCGGAGGGCGAATGACGGCGGGCAAGGGCGCAGCAGGCTTGGGCGGAGCAGGCGCATACGCCACGCGTGGCGGCAGAGACGATGGAACGGGTTTGGGCGCGGTCGCAGGTTGCGTAGGGTGGGCTGCTGGCGCCGGAGCTGGCCGAGCCGCCGCAAGACTTGGCAGCGATTCCGCTACCGTCGGCTCGCGTCGATAAAAACCCTCGATGCCGAGTTCGTGGTAGAACTCCAGCCATGATCTCAATTCTTTCTTCGTTTGCTCATCCATAGCACAGACTTCGAAGTCCGGGTCCGATGTCCAAATCACTTTTTGCGTTCGACTTCGGACCCCGGGCCTCGAACTTCGGACTTCTTTCTTATCTCTACCACTTCATCGAGCACGCGGTTGGCAACGTTGCGCTTGCTCATTTTCTCCAGCGCCAGGTTGCGCCCATCGGGGAAAAGCAGGGTTACGATGTTGGTATCCACATCGAAACCAGCGCCGTTCTGGCTGACGTCGTTTGCGACCAGCAGGTCTAGGCTTTTCGAGTGGAGCTTGGCCGCGGCGTTTTCAATCAACTGTTCCGTCTCGGCGGCAAACCCCACGATGATTTGCCCGTTCCGGCGCCGCTGCGTAAGATCAGCGAGGATATCCGCCGTGGGTTCGAGTTTTACGACGGGGGCGCCTTGGTGCTTTTTGATTTTTCCCGCGTGCACCGTGATGGGCCGGAAATCCGCGACGGCCGCCGCCATCAGCACAACAGTAGCGGTATCGGCGTGGCGCACCACGGCGTCCGACATCTCCTGCGCCGTGCGAACCCGCTCGAACGTGTCGGTAGCGGGCGGCTCTTGGTGCGTGGGCCCGCTGACCAGCACCACGCGCCCGCCGCGGCGGCGGCTCGCCTCGGCAAGGGCGTAACCCATTTTTCCACTCGACCGGTTGCTGATGTAGCGGACCGCATCGAGTGGTTCCTCTGTCGGGCCTGCCGTCACCAAAACCACCTCATATTTCAAATCATCGCGGATGCAGAGGGTTTCAAGCATCGTTTTCGCGATGCACTCGGGAGAAGCCAGCCGTCCGGCGCCGGTCATGCCGCACGCCAGGTAGCCTTCATCGGGCTCCACCACGCGCACGCCACGACTGCGCAGTGTTTCAAGGTTGTGCTGAGTAGCGGCGTGTTCCCACATGTTGACGTTCATGGCTGGAGCGACAATCAACGGAGCCTTGGTCGCCAGACAGAGTGTGGTCAGGAAATCGTCGGCAATGCCGTGCGCCATCTTGGCCACCACGTTGGCGGTGGCGGGAGCAATCACTAAGGCGTCGATCGATTGCGCCACGGCGATATGTTCAATGGCGCTCTCCACGTTGGAAGATCCGTGGGTCTCGCCGAACATCTCGGTGATGACCTTGTGCCCTGAAAGCGCGGCGAAGGTGAGGGGAGTGACGAACTCACATGCGTTGCGAGTCATCACCACCTGCACGTCCAGGCCGTTGTCCTGAAGGAGCCGCACCAACTCCGCCGCCTTGTAAGCAGCGATCCCCCCCGAAACGCCTAAGGCAATGCGCATGGTTCCTTCGTGAGTAGCAGGAGACGGCAGACGGCATACGGTAGACGGCACTCGGCATACGGGACAACGCCTAAAGTATTAGCGCACCGGATCCGCGCGCCTGTCTACCGTATGCCGTCTGCCGTCTCCTGCCTCTCTACTTCGTCGCCCTCTTCTTGTGATTCTTATCGAGGTTGTCCAAGGGGACGATTTCGATCGGCACCAAACCCGCGCCGACCTCCTGCTGCGCCACGCGGGTGGACCTCTTCGTGGGAGCCTGAATGAGCGGTTTGGCTCCCGACTGTAATTGCCTTGCCCGCTTTGCAGCCACCAGGATGAAACGAAATTTGCTATCCAGGTTCTGTGGTATTTCCATTCGACGTTATCCTCCAAATGTCGTTATGATTTTCTCCGCTCGCCCAGCTTCGCTGGTGCGGCGGAAACGTGCCGCTCGAACAATTGCCCGCAGTGCTTGGGTGGCATCCCTCAGGTGGTCGTTCACCACCAGGTAGTCGTATTCCCCCCAATGGGCAATTTCCTCGCGCGCCGTTTGGAGCCTGCGCTCGATCTCTTCCGGCGCATCGGAATGACGGTCCCGAAGGCGCCGTGACAACTCCTGGAAAGAGGGCGGCAGGATGAACACGCTGACCGCTTCATTCAACCGTTGACGGACCTGCTGATGTCCCTGCACATCGATATCGAGCAGGATATCCTGGCCCGCTTCCTGAGCGGCCTGCAACTGCTTGTGCGCCGTGCCGTAAAGCTGCCCGTAAACGTCCGCCCATTCCACAAACTCGTTCCGCCGGACCATGCCCTCAAAAGCCTTGCGTGATACAAAAAAGTAATCCCGCCCGTCCTCCTCAGCCGCTCGCGGCGCGCGCGTGGTGTAAGAAACCGAGAAGCACAGGCCCGGCGAAACGGCCATCAGGTGCTTGACCAGAGTCGATTTCCCCGAGCCCGAGGGCGCCGATATCACGAAAATAGTGCCGCGGTAAAGCGGGGTATTGGGATTCGCAGTCACGTTAAGTTAGCGACAAGTGACAAGTGCTGAGCGACAAGTGACAAGCAAGCCGGAACGCGTCAGGGGAACTCGGGTTGTTTGCTTGTCGCTCGTCACTGCTCTCTTCACTCGATGTTTTGCGCTTGTTCGCGCAGTTTCTCGATTTCGGTTTTCATCTCAATTGCCTGCCGCGTAATTTCCAGGCCAACCTCTGGAACATCCGTGGTCTTCGAGAGGAGAGTGTTGGCCTCGCGATTCATCTCCTGAAGCAGAAAGTCGAGCTTCTTTCCGATTTCCGAAGTCTCCGCCAGAAGGTGGCGAATCTGGTCCAGGTGGCTTTGGAAGCGCGTCAACTCCTCCGCGATGTCGGAGCGCGACGCGAGGTACGCCACCTCCTGCGCCAGACGCCCGCTATCTAATTCTCCGCTGCCGGCAAGATCGCGGATGCGGCCTTCCAACCGCTGTTTGTAAAACTGCGGAGCCCTCTCTGCCAGGTGGAATATGGTCCGACGCAATGCTTCCAGCCGTGATAGCCGGGATAACAAGTCCTTTTCTAGCGACTCCCCTTCGCGGGCGCGCATTTCATTTAATTGCGCCAGTGCCTTTGCCATCGCCGGTTCCAACATCAGACGGATGCGGTCAAGTTCTTCCGGCGCCATGTCCCCGTTGCCGGCCACGACCAAGCCGGGGACGCGCAGCAACGCCATCAAGTCGGGCTCTGCCGCGGCGCCGAATTCCTGCCTCAGCGTTTGGTATCCTTGCAGGTACGCAGCCAGGAGCTTGCGGTCGATCTTCAACTCCGTGGCCCCCGCGCCGGTCAATCCCACGGAGATTTCCACATGACCGCGCGTAACATGCTCTTTCAGCAGGCGGCGCACCGTGGGCTCCAGGGATTCCAAGCTCGAGGGCATCCGCAATTGGGGATCAAGAAAGCGGTGGTTCGTGCCACGGATGCTCACCGTCAGGGAGAACCCTGCATCTTCGGTTTCCACCCGGCTGTAACCGGTCATGCTGCGAATCATAAGAAGCTCTCAGCTATCAGCTCTCAGCGTTCAGCTAACAGCTCTAACCCAATACTGCCTTACGCGTGTGCCATGCCCTTTTCCCGGCGCCAGTTCTCGCCAAGACGGGACCATGACCACTGCGACTGCCAACCCAAAACCAACAGCCTCTAGCTGAAAGCTGAATGCTGACATCTGAGGGCTTTCCTCACGGCTCCACATCCACAAACTGCATATCGTACAGGCGTTGGTAAATTCCCCCCTGTCTAACCAAATCCTCGTGAGACCCGACTTCACAAATGGCGCCGCGGTCGATGACCACAATGCGCTCCGCCCGGCGTACTGTGGAAAGTCGGTGGGCAATCACCACCACGGTGCGGCCTGCCATCAGGTTGGCCAGAGCGCGCTGCACCAGCATCTCGGATTCCGAGTCGAGTTCTGATGTTGCCTCGTCCAAAATCAGAATGGGCGGATTCTTCAGCAAAGCCCTGGCGATGGCGATGCGTTGGCGCTGCCCGCCTGACAATCGCTGGCCGCGCTCGCCGATCATGGTCTCATAACCCTGCGGCATTTCCAGAATGAAATCCTCCGCCAACGCCACGCGCGCGGCCTCCCGCACTTGCGACTCCGTCGGCAAACGGCTGCCATAGCAGATGTTGTTGTAGACGGTGTCGTTAAAGAGGACCGTCTCCTGGGTGACGATGCCGATCTGGGCGCGGAGCGATCCCAATTTGACGTCGCGAACGTCGTGGCCATCAATGGTGATGCGCCCCTGGGTCACATCGAAAAAGCGCGGGATCAAACTGGCCAAGGTGGTCTTGCCGGCGCCGCTCGAGCCCACCAGCGCCACCACTTCCCCCTTGCGGATCCGAAGATTGATGTCGCGCAGGAGGGCCCCCCCATCCTCGTAGTCGAACTCCACGTCTTCGAAGGCAATCTCATTATTGAAGGGTGGAAGAACGAGTGCCTTGGGTTTATCGACCATTTCCGGTTCGGAGTCGAGGTAGTGGAAGACCTGTTCCGAGGCGCCGAGAGCCTGCTGGTACGAGTTGCTGACACCCGTCAGCCGCTTCACCGGCTCGTAGGACTTCAGCAACACGTAGAAGAAGCCCAGAACTCCCCCGGGGGTTTGCATATGGTGCAGGATCAAACGGCGCTCGTAAAACAGAAGGCCGGCAATGGTCGCGGCGCCAAGGACTTCCATGAGCGGAGACGATACGGCCTGTGCGCGCACCCAACGCAGACTCACCCTGAGCAAACGACGCGTGGCGGTCCTAAACTTTTCGATTTCAAACGACTCCATGGCGAAGGCCTTAACGATGCGAATGCCCGAAAAGGTCTCTTGCAGGACATTGTTAAGCTCCCCCATCTTATCCTGGCTGCTGCGGCTGGAAGCGCGAATGTAACGTCCGAGCTTCGCCGAGGGGAAGACCACGAGTGGAATCAAGACCATGGAGATGAGCGCCAGCCGCCAATCGTAATAAAAGAGAGCGCCCAGCAGGAACACCAGGCTGAACGATTGCTTCAGCATGTCCGCGGCAGTTTGCGAAACGGCGAACTGAATACGTTCAATGTCGCTGGTGATTGCTGACATCAAGCGGCCCGTAGGGTTCCGGGCGAAGAAGGAGATGGATTGCTCGATCAGCTTGGAATAGAGCAGATTGCGAAGGTCGCGAACCACGGAGTGGCCGATGTAATTGATGAAATAAGTGGCGAGGAATTCCGAAATGCCCTTGGCGAGAGCTACACCAATGATGGTGATCGCCACCACGTCCCAAACGTTGTGGATCCAGTGGGGAACGATCTCCTGAAGGTAAACCGTGCGATGGAGGGAGGATACTTGAAAAAGGACAATTCCGGAAGTCGAGGCGCTGGGCGAAAGGACTTGATCGAAAATGGGTTTGATAAGGAGTGCGGTGACACCTTCGGAGGCTCCCACCACGACCATCAAGCAGACGGCTAGGAACAGGCGGAAGCTGTAAGGCCGGATGAAACCGAGCAGGCGTTGAACTTGATTCATTACGTATCGTTATGGCGCCGGGAAATAGCCCGCCACGCGCCGACTTCGTCGGTGCTGCACCTTCCCCGCCCCAAGGCGGTGATACCCCTAATCCCCTCAAAATTAACGATGTTAGATAGCGATGGGGCGTTCGTCAAGGAAATAGCAATATCTGTCGCCTCGTCCCGCTCCCGCGGGGGAAATACTCCCTTTGTTTACTTTTTGTTACGGACAATCGCGATTCTCGGCGGCTTATGTACTAAGTAGTATATACGGCCGCTGATTTCTGAACACCGTCGAGCGTAATAGAGTATTTGTCTCACCGAACCGCCCTAGATCTAGTCAACGTCAAGACCGAGCGCCGCGGCACCGTAAAGTGGCGAGTAGATTCCCAGTGCGGCCGTCACGATCTCCGTGGAGTAGGTGATGGTTGGCGAAGCAAACTCATCGAGGGAGACCTTCAAGGCGTCGAGAAGCACCACTCCAGACTGCGACACTCCCCCGCCGAGAACGATGACGTCCGGATTGAGAATGCGGATAACCATCAGAAGGCCGCGCGCGATCCAGCGAGTGGCCGAGTTCAAGATTATGTTGGCAGGCGAATCGCCTTCCGCGGCTGCTTGCACGAGACCTTTAGCGGTGATTTCGCTGCCTCCACTGAGTTCCAGCATGCGCCCAACGCGGTCGGGGCGGCGCTGTGCATGCTCCCGCGCACGCGCTTCAATGGCGCCGCCGGAGCTCAGTGCTTCCAGGCACCCATGGCCACCGCAGGAGCAGAGTTCGCCGGCATCAGAAAGTGGAATGTGGCCGACCTCTCCCGCCATGTAATCCTTTCCCCGCAGGAGCTTGCCCTCGTAAACGATACCGCCGCCAATTCCGGTGCTAATCGTGATGTAAACCATCAACTTTGCGCCGCGTCCGGCCCCATAATAGTATTCACCCAACGCGCCCGCGTTGGCGTCATTATCGAGGCGGCAGGGGATGCCCAGGGTTTGCTCCATCCATTTTCCCAGCTCAAAACCCCGCCACCCCGCTGAGTGCACCGAGGTCACAGTCTGGCGGGGGAAATCCACCGGCCCTCCGAAGCTCAAGCCGCAACTTTTGACGGGGACGTCAGTCTGTGCCATCAGGTCGCGGCAATGCACAGCGAGTTGGTCGAGCATCCAATCGCGCCCGGCCACACGGTCGGTATCGCCCTCCGATACGACGAGCCGGCGACCCTGCTCATCAAACAACCCGGTGCGAAAATGTGTGCCGCCAATGTCAACGGCAAGAACATTATTCACGAATGCCTCCGGAAGTTAGGGGTTAGGGATTTGGGGTTAGGGAAAAACCTGCACTTACCTTCGAGGCTTGTGTCTTAATGTAATTCAGAAATCGGGGCGCGCGGTTCGCAAAGAGCGCTAACTTCCCGAGGCTTGTTTTCAAATCAAGTCCGGAAGGCACATCGAGCCCCATCCCCTGACGCCGGGTTCCTAACCCCTAACCCCAAATCCCTAATTCCTATCTTCCCACGTCCCGGTGCGAGACCTTGGTTTTGTACCCTTCGTGCGCGAGTGCGCTGGCCACCTCTTCGGCCAAGAACACAGAACGGTGTCGCCCCCCCGTACATCCAATGGCGATAGTGAGATAACTTTTCCCCTCGCGGACGTATTGGGGCAACAAGTAGAGGAGCAGATTCATTAGCCGGGTCATGAACTCGTGGGTTTGCGGATGCGAGTTCATGAATCGGCGAACCCCAACGTCGCGGCCGGTCTTGTTCTTGAAGCGGGGAACGAAGTTGGGATTGGGCAGAAAGCGCACGTCGAACACGAGGTCGGCATCCGCCGGGACGCCGAAGCGGTAGCCAAACGACATCGAGGAAACCAACATCGAGCGGCGTGCCGCGATTCCGCCGAAGCGGGTTTGAATCAGGTCGCGCAGTTCGTGAACGTTGAGTCGGGTGGTGTCAATCACCACGCTGGCAAGCTGGCGCATGGGTTTCAGCAACATACGTTCAAGCCGGATTCCCTCGCGCACGGGCAAGTCTCGGCCGAGCGGATGCGGACGGCGAGTCTCCTCGAAGCGCCGGATCAGCGCTTTGTCGGAAGCTTCCAAGAAGACGAGTGAAGGCCGCAGAAGCGTATTGCGCGCGAGGTCGCGATAGTGTGTGGGAAGCTGGCTAAGAGCTTCGCCGCCACGAATGTCCACCACCGCCGCGGCGCGGTCAATGCGGCTGCCGGGCTGGTGGCACATCTCGGCGAATTTCAGAATCAGGTCGAAGGGAAGATTGTCAACGCAGTGGTAGCCAAGATCCTCAAAAGCCTTCAGAACGGAAGCCTTCCCGGACCCGCTCATCCCGGTGATGAGCACGAATTGCTTTGACTGCTTCTTTGTGGAGGCTTTCTTCTTCATGGAGAAGCCCGCTTCACCTGGCCCATCGCACCTTGTCAGCCGTCCCTGGTCCGGAATCCTTTGCCAGCCGTCAGGTGAATTATGAATTATGAATGCTAAATTATGAAGAGGATTCATGGGGGCGGCCAGGGAAGCTTGAACTCGTGCGCCCGTCGGCGGTTAGGCCGCCATCGATCTTCGGGGGTCGGCATCCCCATTCGCCGGTATCGTAAATACCAAGTCGTCGTGATAGGCGTTTGCTCCACCTCCGCCATCTCAACCAATGAGCCCGCAAACCGGTACGCCAAGCTGCCGGGATGTTGGCGATGAGATTTGCGAAAGGGAGGTCACATGAACACACGACAATTTAATGGACGCTTCGGGGGGATAGCTATCGCAACGGCTTTAGGCCTGGTATTGGCAGCCGGATTTGGAGTCACACGCCTTCGCGGTGACATGCAATCGGCCAATCCGCCTGCATCGCTGAAGTTTGCAGACCCCAACGAAGGCCCGAGCAGGAATAGTTTCGCGCCGATCGTAAAGAAGGTGCTGCCGGAGGTTGTGAATATCTCTTCTTCCAAGGTGGTCAAGAATCCGACGGGCTTTTCCGGACAGTTGCCCGAGGGGATGCAGATGGACCCCTTTTTCCGGCAGTTTTTCGGAGATAACTCCGGCCGTCAATCTCGCGCTCCACGGGAGGATCGCGAGCGGAGTCTCGGTTCCGGCGTGATCATCAGCCCTGAGGGTTATATCCTCACCAACAACCACGTCGTGGCGGATGCGACAGATATTCAAGTCACTACATCCGACAAGCACGAGTATCAGGCTCGCGTAGTCGGAACGGATCCCAAGACCGATATTGCTGTCCTCAAGATAAACGCAACGAACTTGCCGGCAATCACGGTCGGGGACTCATCCAAAATGCAAGTGGGAGACATGGTTTTGGCCATTGGCGACCCCTTCGGAGTCGGAGAAACAGTGACTTCGGGCATCGTGAGCGCCATGGGCCGAACCAACCTGGGCATCGAAGACTACGAAGATTTTATTCAAACCGATGCTCCGATTAATCCTGGGAACTCCGGCGGAGCACTGGTCAATGACCGCGGCGAGTTGATCGGCATCAACACCGCGATTCTCTCCCATGGGTCCGGCGGAAGCCAGGGTGTTGGGTTCGCGGTACCGGTAAACCTGGCCCGAAACGTTATGGATCAGATTATAAAAAATGGCAAGGTGACACGGGCGTACCTGGGAGTCTCGATCCAGGAAGTCAGTCCACACTTGGCCAAGGCGTTCGGCGAGGCTGAACCCCGCGGTGCTCTCGTGGGTGACGTCAGCTCCGGGAGTCCGGCGGAAAAAAGCGGCCTGCAAAAGGGAGATATCATCGTGGAGTTGAACGGAAAGCCAATAGCGGACAGCAACCAATTGCGTATGAGCATCGCAATGATGGCGCCCGACACCACCGTGAACCTGAAGGTATTGCGCAATGGAAGTGAGCGCGACATGTCGGTGAAGCTGGGCGTGTTGCCAACTGATCAACTGCAAGCTAGCCTTGAGCCTCAAAATCCCCAAGGGGCATTGGAAGGGGTTAACGTGGGGAACGTTACGGATGAAGCCGTTCAGCAGATGGGTCTGCCCGCCAATACCAAGGGCGTCGTGGTGACGGACATCGATCCCGGAAGCCCCGTGGCCGACTCCGGATTGCGGCAGGGTGATGTCATCCAGGAGGTCAATCACCAGCCTGTTACGAACGTCAGCGACTTCGATCGAGCTGTTCACAAAGCGGGAAAGGATCCGCTTTTGCTCGTGAATCGCCAGGGGAACACCCTGTTCATTGCCGCGTAACTGGCGGAATACTGGGATCGAGAAAGAGTGGAAGCTCTTCCTTGTTGTCCGCTTGGAGGGTACGGCTTGCCGTACCCTCATTTTCTTGTCCCGTGACCGAATCCATCTGGTACGGCAAGACGTAGCCCTTCAGTTTTAGGAGATGATTCCCTTGCGCACCGCATACAAGATCAATTCGGGCACGCCTTTCAGATTCAGCTTCTGCATGATCTTTGCCCGGTGCGTTTCTACCGTGTAAACGCTGAGGTTTAACAGGCTGGCGATCTCCTTGTTAGACTTGCCCTCCGCGACTAGTTGAAGTATCTCGCGCTCACGCGGACTCAGTAAGTCATAGGAATCTTCCGCCCCGCTCCGCCGCAACTTCCGCACGTAATCCTCGAGCAAGACCTTGCTCACCGCCGGGCTGAAAAATGACTTTCCCTCGGCTACAGCGTGAATGGCCTGCACAAGATCGGTGGTTGCGGAGTCCTTCACCAGATAAGCGCGTGCCCCGGCGCCAAGCGCCCGCAGGACGTAACCCTCATCGGCATGCATGCTCAGCATCACTATGGCAGCATCCGGCCGAATCTCCCTAATCTGACGCGCCGCTTCAATTCCATTCAGGTTTGGCATGCCGATATCCATGACCACAACATTCGGCTTCAAGGACTTGGCCAATTCCACCGCTTGCCTTCCGTCGTCGGCTTCGCCAACAACACTTAAGTCAGGCTGTTGATCAACCACCAGGCGGAGGCCGGCGCGAATCAGTTTATGGTCATCGGCGAGCAAAACTCGAATCGAATTCATGGTCGTTGGTGATCAGGCGTGCGGGAGCGGGAACTCCGCCTTCAGCCTCGTGCCGCTCCCAGGCTTCGATTCCAAGGTAAAAGTTCCTCCCAGGCGCCGCACCCGCTCTTCCATTCCCAAGACGCCAAGGCCGCGAACCCTCTGCGGATCGAAGCCGCGGCCGTCGTCAGAAACAGAAACCGATATTTTGCTGACAGTTTGTTCGACAGCGACTTTGGCGTTCTTGGCCGCGCTGTGACGCGCGGCGTTGTTGAGTGCCTCCTGCACAAATCGGTAGATGCAGATTTTGTAGTCCTCTGGGATTTTCTCAGAGATGTCGGAGGATTGAACCTCCACTTCCATTTCACTGCGGCGCGAGACTTCCCTGCCCTGCCACTCGAGAGCGGCGATCAAACCGAGATCATCCAGCATCGAAGGCCGCAGAAGCAGGGCTATATTGCGGACCGTTTCGACCGTTGTTTCTGCGACCGATTTGATTTTGTCCACATGGTCCCTGATCGATGTGTTATCAGAAGGAACCGCCGCCGCTAATCTTCCGACCTCCACCAGCAATGCCCCGAGGGATTGGCCGACCTCATCATGAAGTTCACGGGAGATCGACCGCCGCTCGGTCTCTTGGGCATCGACGAGCTGTGCCGACAAGGCCTCGAGCTGGGCGCGGCTCAGCGCAAGCTCCTGATACCGCCGTTCGGTCTCCTCTCCCAGACGGAGAAGGTAAATAATACTCGCAAGGGATAGGACCAATCCGGCGGTGAGAACGACTGTCAGCAATCTTGTTTGCCGCGCTTGCAAGCTCGCAAAACTGGCGAATATTTCCCGATCCGTCGCACCCTTTTGTTGACTGTTCCAAAGTTCGATTCTCTCCGATGTTGCCTGGATGCGCGATCGTTGCGGAAGAACTTCTTCATTCAGGATACGCCAAGCCTGCCGGCGGCGTTCTTCCCGGCTCCACGACAAGACCGGATCCAACATGCCTTGTTGGTCCGTATACAACTGTTTGAGGCTCTCGAGCAGCGCTCGCTCCTGGGGCTGACAATTCGCGGGGTACTTTCTTAGCGTTGAATTAATCTCCGCTTGGAGCCGGGAAAAGTCCTCGGCCCTGGGCCCGTCAGACTTCGGGTCCTGGCTCATCAGGTATTCCTCGATCCGGTCATTGTAAACGTAGATCGACGACGATAGGACCAAGAGCGGCTGGGTATGAGCTAGAAGGGTTTGGCGAATCTCTTCTTCCTGAGTGTGCATCTGCCTTGCGAGATGAAAGGCATCCAGGCCCGCGATGACCATCAGGCCCAATAACCCCCCAAAACTGATCAGCAAGATCAGGCGCAGCTTGCCCGACGGCCAGCCGCCATCGTTCTTAAGACCAGTCTCCGTCACCTGCGATAACACCTCCATCGAAACTGCCTCGGTTGAAGATGATAAGTCAATAAGACCACTTTCTTTCCCCCAAGGCAATTCCCAATGCTTCAGAGAACGAAGGTGTAGTCATGATTGTAGCGGGGGCATCTCCTCCGTCTTCCGTGGTGTTGGAAATTACCAGAGCACAGGAACAGCCTCCGGAGGGAGAGTGACGGTCCGCAGCGTCATGCCTCGATCAACATCTCGTGGAATCGGCATGAAAAGCCGCTCAGATTGGGATAGGATAACTGCCCATTTCTGGAATAGTGGCCAATCGGGAGGGGAGGGTTGGAATCGACTTTGGTAGAAGGGGGGCTAGTAATGAAGATTCGAGAAATCCGCTCAGCGGGCTTGCGGGGAGAAACGCCGCTCGGAGGTTGGGCCAACGAACCGAAGCCGAAGGATTGCATCCACACCCTCATCGCCGTGCTCACGGATGAAGGCCTGGTGGGATGGGGAAGCGCATTCACCAACGACGAGCTCGTGCGCGGCGCGCTGGGCGTTCTTCGTCCATTTTACTTGGGCGAAAATGCATTGGAACCCGAGCGAGTCAGCGAGAAGCTACACCAGAACACATTCTGGATGGGGCGCGGCGGCTCGATCACCCACACCATCAGCGGAATCGATATTGCCCTGTGGGACCTCCTCGGACAGGCCACCGGCCAGCCCGTGGGCAGGTTGCTGGGAGGCCGCTACCGCGAACGCGTCTTGCCCTATGCTTCGGTGCTTATGGAAGAACCGGCGAAAATGACGGACCGACTCCTTCCGCTCAAAGCGGAGGGCTTTCGGGCCTTCAAGATCGGCTGGGGACCCTTTGGGCGTCGCGATAAGGCCACGGACGAGGCCATTGTTCGCGCCGCGCGTGAGGCAATCGGGCCGGATTGCAAACTGATGGTCGACGCGGGCGCCAGCGACGCCTTTTGGCCGCAAGATTTCAAATGGGCCTTGAACACTTCGCAGATGTTGGCCAATTACGAAGTGGCATGGTTCGAGGAAGCGCTGTTACCGGACAGCCTTCAGGATTATGTGGCCTTGCGGCGGCAGTCTCCCGTGCCCATCGCGGGCGGTGAAGTGCTGACTCGGCGGCAATCGTTCCAACCCTGGTTGCAGGCGGGAGCGTTTGACATCGTCCAACCGGACGCAACGAAGGTGGGCGGACTCAGCGAGTCGCGCCGCATCGCCTGGATGGCCCGAGAAAACGGCGTTCGCATGATTCCGCACGGATGGAACACGGCGTTGGGCCTGGCGGCGGACCTGCAACTCGCCTCGGCATTGCCGGAGGTTGACCTGGTCGAGTACTTACCCGGTTCGCCCTTTATCGATAGGATCGCTGCCGGAGGATGGAAGTTGAATGCCGACGGTACCCTGCCGATTCCAGCGCTGCCGGGATTGGGTGTCACGGTCGATATGGACGCCGTAGAGCGGTACTCCGGGGTCAAGAATTTCCTCGCCTGAACGGGAGGTGAGCTTCACGATTCAGTTTCTCCCTCAACGGTTGCGGCCAGTTGCCGCGCCGGTTTGCGCCAGATCAAATACATCGGGATTCCCGTGGCGATGATGCCGAGCGCGGTAAACGACGGGCCGGGCGTCGTCACGAAGGCATTCACGACAAACCACACCGAAACCAGCATGAACGCGCCCAAGGTGTAGGGATAGCCCCACATGCGGTAGGGACGTTCAAGGTTCGGCTGCTTGCGGCGCAGAACGAAGACCGCCGCCACGCTGAGCATATAGAAAATCCAGGCGGCCACCATTGAGTAGGAAAACAGATTTTCGTAGGACCCACTGACCACAAGCACCGCGGTCCACACGCCTTGCAGCACGATGGCAAACGCCGGCGTCTCGAATCGCGGGTGAACGCGGCCGAAGCGGCGAAAGAAAAGGCCGTCCTGAGCCTGGGCGAAAGGGATGCGCGCGGCGGTGAGGATGCAGCCGTTGATGGCCCCCACGATCGAAATCAGCACCGTGACCGAAACCAGCGTGGCGCCGATTGGCCCCATCGTGCGCTCGGCCAGCGTGGCCCCCACGCGGGCGGTGGCCGCAATCTGCGGGATCGTCATGACTTTCAGATAAGCCATGTTGGCGAGCACATACAGCGCCATCACCCCGACCATCCCCAGGGTCAAAGACCGAGGAAGATTCCGCGCCGGCTCCTTCACCTCTCCGGCCACGAAGCTGATATAGGTCCAACCGTTGTACGCCATCAGGCAGGCAATCATGGCCGTGCCAAACTGGGGGAGCGAAAATGCGGACGGCGCGGGCGTCTGCAAGGTCGGCGCCACGGCGTGACTTAGGAACGCGCCGCCAATCAACAGCAGCAAGCCTGCGATCTTTAGAAACGTGAAGATGACTTGCACCGTCGCGCCTTCCCGGACTCCCACATAATTGACCGCCGACAGCACAGCAATCAGCACCAGGGAAATGAGTTTCGCCGTCATGGGAGTGAGGTGCACAAACTGGCCGGCATAGATCGAGAAGGTCACAGCGAGGAAGGCGATGCCCCCAGACAGCACGGCCAGCATGAACGTCCACCCGCAAACGAATGCGCACGCGGGGCCGTATGCTTCGCGGAGATACACGTATTGCCCGCCGGTCGCGGGCATCATCGCGCCCAGCTCCGCGTAGGCCAGGGCGCCAAAATACGAAAGCACGCCGGAGATGACCCAGGCCGAAAGAATGGCTCCACTCGAATGCAGGTTTTGAGCAATCAGGTTCGGAAGCAGGAAGATGCCTGACCCGATAACGATCCCGACCACGATCATGGCCGCGTCAAGCCATCCCAGCTTGCGCGGCAGTTCGTGATGGCTCAGATTCGCCGGTTTGTTCATGAGTTACTTTAGCGGCACGGCATGCTCTTTGACGTACTTCTCAACGCGCGGATCCAGGTCGGCGCCAGAAGCGCCCGGGGGAATGTAGTGGAATGCTTCGGCATACTCGACGCCGTATTGCCTGCCCAACTCGCGGTCGCGCCCCAACAGGAATTCCTTGATGTAATTATGATCGGCGGTGGCATCGTCGTCACCCAGCAAAGGCAGGGTCTGGCGGCGCTGCGCCAACTCCGCCCGCAAGTGTGATCCGGAGTGGCCGCCGGGTCCTTTCGCCACGTTAGCGCGGATCGCGTCGATTTTCTTATCGATCTGCTTGCTGGTATCAACCACGCGCGTGATCTCCGGCCGCCGCGCGAAGTAATACTTGTCCTGAACTTCCTTGGGAGCCAGGCCCGCGGCAAACTGCTCAGCGTAGTCGTGGTCTCGGCCGGCCATCCAGCACGCCGCCTCCGTAGCCCTGGCCACCATCAAATGATCGGGGTTCTCTTCGTCGTGTGCCCAGGGATCCCAACAAATGACGGTGTCGGCTTTCACCAGCCGGATGATAAAAATGAGGCGGCAGATCACTTCGTTTAATGAAACATCGGCCATGCGGTGGTTGCTGTAGTTCAGGTCAAAGTGCTTCTGGCACCCCAGAACGCGCGCCACTTCCGCGTTGTCGCGCTCATTGCCGACGACGTTGTCGCCAATCGTCCCCGGGGTGCCAAGCCCCGGAGCATCCCCCATATCATCGTTGGTCGCCCGGACAAGATAGCCGGTATACCCTTCTTCAATCAGTTTTGCCACGGTGCCCGAGGACTCCAGGGATATGTCGTCGGAATGCGCCTCGATGGCAAGAAGGACCTTCCCTTTGTGCGGTTGTCCAGACAGCGGCCGCTCAAGAAAAATCCCGCCTGCCGCCTGCGGTCTCGGTGGGCGAGATTCAGCAAGCTGCGCCAAGCCGCCCCCGGCAATCAAACTGTATAGGAAATCACGTCGGAACATGGGATGGATTATATCCCACACGAGGTAGACAAGCACAAGGACCGACTTACGCTGTAATGTGCAAACTTCGCGCGGGAGCGCCCCGCTCGCGCGAGAGCGGGCAGGATGCAGCGCTCCCCTCCCGGCACGCTCGAGGCGCAGTGATTGACACGATGTGGAAGAAATCAGTTTTCGCGAACCTGCCCACTAACCACTTTCCACGGCTCTTAGGGTTCCGGCTCGATGAGACCGAGATGGCCGTCGGGGCGATGGTAGATGACGTTCACACGTTCGCTCTCGGGGTTGCGGAAGACAACGGCGCCCGCGTGGGAGCGGTCAAGCGCCTCGATGGCATCCTCGACGCTCATGGGTTTTAGCGGGAGGCGCTCGGAGTGCACGATGCGGTGCTCATCGTGATCCACTCGTCCCGACCCGAGGACGTTCAGAAGTACCGCGGCCGTGGGTTTGGGGCGTCGCTTGGTGGTACGGCGGCGATCAAGCAGCCGGACGGCTTGGCTAGCCAACTTATCCACTGCCCCGTTAATCGAAGTTCGGATGTCCGCCGTTTCCTCTACACCGACCACTTTATGATCGTGGAATTTCAGGGTGAGCTCTGCGATCCGGCGGTGCTTTTCGGCCGTGAGGATAACGTGCAGGTCGAACTGCCCGCCGACCAAGCGAACGATTTTTCTAAGACGCTCCTGGGTATAACGGCGAAGGTCGGTACTGATTTCCACTTGCCGGCCCGTGTAATCAATGGCCATGACGCCACCTCCTGTTCGGGATACGGTAAACGGGACACGGGGGGAGGGACTCGGAATCCAGGGGTGGAGTTTAGTAATTCTGAATTCGGAATACCGAATAATTCAAATCTGAACCGCGCTACGGTAAATCCAAAAGGCCTTGTTTTCATAATTCAGAATTCATAATTAGCTTTCGCCCCGTATTCCGTATCCCGTACCCCGGCTTTTACGCTTTGACCCGGCGTTGGTGGGTGCTGGGGATTCGCATATCCTCACGATATTTGGCCACCGTGCGACGCGTCACACAATAGCCCACATCGCGGAGACGATGGGTGATTTCCTCGTCGGTCAGGGGATGCAGGGGTTCCTCTTCTTCGATCATTTTCTTCACCAGCCGTTTCAGATTGATCAAAGAAGTCAGGCCGCCCGCCGGTCCCTGAACAGCCTCGGAAAAGAAGTAACGCAGCTCGTAAACGCCTTGAGGTGTATGCGCGTATTTGTTGGCGACGGCGCGGCTGACTGTGGAGGGGTGCACTCCCACCTCTTCCGCCACCTCCTTGATCATCATGGGGCGAAGTTGGTCGATGCCCCGGTCGAGGAATTCCTTCTGGCGGCGGATGATCGATTCACACACACGGATGATGGTTTGCTTGCGCTGCTCGATGTTCTTGATGAGCTGAATCGCCGAGGTGAAGCGCTCCTTCACGTAGTTGCGCACCTCGCGCGTGGTGCCGTCTTC
>CAZCVY010000143.1:0-17524 GCA_964501985.1 uncultured Acidobacteriota bacterium
ATTTCACAAGGAGCGTTTACCTTGGGGCGTCTGAGAAAGGTGGCGTCATTTATCGAGTTCCCGAAAGCCACTGGTACCAACGCCGATATGGTTTGCACAGTGGACGCTCTGCGTTCGGCGATGACTGGCTGCCGATTACGGACTGGATGGAAGACTTCTTGTATGCCCTGTTACGGTGGCCCGGGTGCCGCCGTTCTAAGTTCAGCAAGTGGGTTGACCAGGGCATTTTCGAGACCCTCAGTCGGATAAAGAACCGACTCCATTATCTGTCCGGACTGTACGGAAACATGGCAAATGTCTCTATTTTGCCCATTACCTCGAAGTGGCCCGAAAAACCAAGGTCGAACCGTCCACTACGGGTCTGCGTCGTGCAAACGGTAATCCCAGAGCCGAAGGACATTAGCCGAGCCGACCTCACTTTTTCTAATGCTGGCCTTCGTAAGAAACACCGCAAACACCTCTCAGCAGCCCTGGCTGCGGTCGACAGGATGCTCGATCTCCGTGAAACTCATAAGGGAAGTAATGCCCGACTTGATTTGCTCGTTCTTCCGGAGCTGTCTGTTCATCCGAGTGACGTTGAGAGACATCTTGTGCCTTTTGCGCGCACCCACAAGTCGATCATTTTGGCAGGACTGACCTACGAGGAGTTATTCCCCGGAGAGCCGTTGGTCAATTCTGCAATGTGGCTGATCCGAGTTTGGTCCCAAGAATTAGGGCTCCAGGTATTTCGCGTCCGACAAGGAAAGTATTACCTCTCAGAAAGCGAACAGGCTTTTAATAAGCCGACGACCAGAGTGCAGGGATTCCGTCCGTGTCAATGGCTTGTAGGTTATCAATGGAATCAGTCGAGTTGCAATCGTCCCCTTTGGCTCACCGCATCGGTCTGCTACGACGCCACTGATATTCGATTGGCAGCTGATCTTAGCGGGAAATCTGATGTATTTGTTGTGCCATCGCTGAATCGAGACGTAAATACTTTCGACCAGATGGCCTTGGCACTGCATTACCATATGTTTCAGATGATTATCGTCGCCAACAATGGTACGTATGGAGGAAGCAACGCGTATGCCCCGTACCGTGAACATTTCGATAGACAGGTTTTCCACTTACACGGCCAACCGCAGGCATCAGTAGCATTCTTAGAGATTGACGACATTCAGAAATTCTTGAGCCGGCCGAATTCTAATCACCCAAGTGGATGGAAGCACCCGCCCGCAGGCAGAGGGAATCCTGATGCGCCCGCTACCTCTTAGGCCGGCTTGCGCAGACCCTGTTTCTTTTGGGGTCTGCGATTTCCCGAAGGGACTTGCGGAGAGGGAAGAAAGGGTGTCAGAGGCACCCGCGGGGGATTTCCTGCAAGATTCGAACATATTCAACAGAAAATCCCCCTCTGCCGCAAAATTTCCCCCTATTCCCATAGCCTCTGGCCACCATCGCGCTTATGTATCCAGAGGAGTATTGTCGTTTGGGTAAAATGCCGCACCGCAGAGCGGGTTTTGGGGAGGCGACTGGCTACCCAGGAAGGCTCGGTAACTCGGCAACTAGCCCCGGTACCCCAAGCCCGGATTTCTCACCAGATCGTTGAGGCGGACGCAGCCGGGTTTGAGCCCCAACGGGGCGAACTAACAAAGCCCAGACCAAAGGCCTGGGTCTGCAATGGAGGAGCGGTCAAGCCCTGAAGGGGCGCGCCACGCTCGACGCGACAGGCGGCAGT
Source organism: uncultured Acidobacteriota bacterium (assembly GCA_964501985.1). Lineage (GTDB taxonomy): Bacteria > Acidobacteriota > Terriglobia > UBA7540 > UBA7540 > Bog-366. The sequence goes on from CAZCVY010000143.1 coordinate 1,715, forward strand.
TCGCCCTTACAGGACTCAAGGTTCAGGCGCGAGGGTCCTCTCTAAACCCAGGCCGTTGGCCTGGGCTTTGTTCGTTCGCGCCGTTGAGGCTGAAGAGATTGCCACGATCTTCTAGAAAACGAAGGTACTTAGGCGCTGAGCTCAAGAAATTCTGAAAAATGTATGTGTATGATACAGAATGGCTTAGTCAATTCCTGGGGCGCGAGCGGTGTAAAACAAGAGGATCAAAAAGTGAAGGCTAATCCCACGATGTTATTGAAAACACAGGGAGGGCTTTGGCTTATCTCACGATATTTATGACAACAAGCAACTTAACTCGAAAAAGCCACGATATTAATGAAAACACAGGTAGTTGTACGCTAAAACGAGGCGGTATGAAACAGAAGATGAAAGAAAAAAGAGAAAATTGCTTCACTTTTTGCGAGAACGAGCGATTGCCGAACGTCCGCGCGGAGGAACGGAGGCCCCGAAGGAGCAACGCGGCAGACCGGGATCACCGTCGCGCTTGCCCGGCTCCTGCGAGCAAAAAAATAAAGATATACGTTCAAAGCCGGAATGTGCATGAAAACAAAGGATCACAAGACACAATGCCCGAAACAAAACAGACTTTTAGGGCTTAATTTTCGACATTTACGTCGAATCGACAGTCATTTTGCAGAAAACTGCAGATTTTGATCGACAGGTTGTCAGGCCCATTCGGTTTCGTACGAGTTGCTGAAGATGGGCCTCCAAGCCACGATGAGGTCGGCCGGTCATGGCCCTATTGAACCTGGAAGTTTTTAGAATAAACCTCTTAGCTACGAAACGACGAGATCCCGATGGATCAGCCAAGAATCAAGCGACTGAAAATAAATGGACTCACGAGAGTAGTCGAGCCCCCTTGGAGAGCGCCGGGATGTGACAGGTCTATAGTGATGCCGCAGTCCACACAGCCCCGCTCCGGTTATCAGGCGCTTGGGGTGAAAAGGTGAGAAAATTTGCCGACGGTGGCAAATCAATAAATCCGAACTTCAGAGATCGCCCACCGGCACGAGGGATCTATGACACGGCGAGAAATGTTCGAGCTCATGGGCAAATCCGCGGTCACGGGGGCGCTGGCCAACTCCTCGGCGGCGGGCATCATGGCGGAAGCGCAAGGTACGGAGGAAAGGTCGGCCGTGCCGCCGAGCCGGCTACCGGGCACCGAGCCTCTGACCCGCGAGGGCGATCTTGCCGCACAGATGGTCGCGGGCATCCGCAGCTATTTAGCTGACCGGACCGCCGCATCGATCGATCAGCGGGGCACGATTTGGAATCGGGATTACTCCTCGCGAGCCGCCTACGAAGCTTCCATAGCTCCCCAACGGGAACGGTTTCGCCACATCATCGGACTGGTTGACCCACGCATCCCATTCATTAGCCCTTAACTGGAAATCGCCGTGGGAGGACCGCCAGTAGTCGCGGAGGGGGACGGATACAAGGTTTCGAGTGTACGCTGGCCGGTGCTGGATGGTATTGACGCGGAAGGCCTTTTGCTCGAACCGGCGGGTCCGCCGCGGGCGCGGGTTGTTGCTCTGCCCGATTGCGATTGGACGCCGGAAATGCTCGCGGGGCTCTCGCCCGGCATGCCTGCCGCCGCTCAATTCGCCCGGCGCCTCGCTGAGCAGGGCTGCGTCGTATTGATTCCCACGCTGATCAATCGCGCGTGCACGTGGTCCGGCAACGAACAAATCGGCAAAATGACTAACCTTTCACATCGGGAATACATTTACCGCATGGCGTATGAGATTGGCCGGCACATCATCGGATATGAAGTCCAAAAAGTGCTGGCCGCCGTGGACTGGTTTTGCGCGTGCCAACCGGCGCGACCCATCGGCGTGATGGGTTACGGCGAAGGCGGGTTGCTGGCGCTCTACAGTGCCGCCGCCGATACCCGAATTGAGGCCGCCTGCGTCAGTGGATACTTCCAGGCAAGAGAGGGGTTGTGGCAGGAGCCTCTTGATCGAAATGTATGGTCGCTGCTGGAGGCCTTCGGAGACGCCGAATTGGCGGGACTAATCGCCCCTCGCTCGCTGACCGTTGAGGCGGCAGGGACGCTGATGGACCACACCCCACTTCCCTCCCCGGTTGGCCGCTTGGATATTGTAGCTCCCGGCCACTTGCCAGTCCCGCAACTTTCCGACGTGCAGGCCGAAGTGAAACGGGCCCAACCTTTCTTCCAAAAGCTCGGGGTGGCCGAACGCCTGCGCTGCGTCGCGAGCGGCGATGGGCAGGGGCAGCCGGGGTCGGCGGGAGCGCTCGAAACATTTCTGCGGGGACTCGGCGTGCGCGAGCGGTTGAAACCCGCGGGCCGCGCTCCACGTGATCTGCGCGAGGGCTTTGACCCCGACGTGCGTCTCCATCGCCAGCTCAAGCAACTGGTCGACTTCACCCAGACGGCGGCGATGCGGTGCGAATCAGTGCGCGAGAAGTTTTGGACACGGGCCGATGACTCCTCGGTCGAGAAGTGGCAGCAGTCCACGGAATTCTATCGCCGCCATCTTTGGGAAGAGGTCTTTGGCAAGCTGCCGCCGCCCTCTGAACCATTGGCCGCACAGACTCGCAAGATCTATGACGAAGAAACGTGGACGGGCTATGAGGTGTTGCTCCCGCTCTGGCCGGAGATTTTCGCCTACGGCATTCTGCTGCTGCCGAAAGCCATGCAACCCAATGAGCGCCGCCCGGTCGTGGTGTGTCAGCACGGATCGGAGGGCCGACCGCAAGATCTGATCAAACCAGACAACATAGCGGCCGTGGGCTACTATCGCAAATTCGCCGCCGATCTCGCCGACCACGGTTTCATCGTGTACTGCCCTCAGAATCTGTACATCGGGCATCAGAACTACCAGATCCTCCAGCGGCTGGCCAATCCGCTGAAGCTCTCCCTCTTCTCATTCATCCTGAGTCAACACGTGCGTACGCTGGATTGGCTCACAACGCTTCCCAACGTTGATGCCAGCCGTATTGCATTCTACGGCCTTTCGTATGGCGGCAAGACGGCGTCGCGTGTACCGCCACTTCTCGAACGGTACGCGCTCTCGATCTGTTCCGCGGACTTCAATGAAGGGGTCTGGAAAATCTGCCGGGATGATGCCCCGTGGAGTTTCCTGTATGATGACGAATATTCCATTCTGACGTTCAATCTCGGGAACACGTACAACTACAGTGAAATGGCAAAATTAATGACGCCGCGCCCGTTCATGGTCGAACGTGGTCACAACGACGGAGTCGGACCTGACTCGTGGGTCGCGTACGAGTACGCGAAGGTTCAGTATCACTACGACAAGCTGAATCTACCGGAGCGGACGCGCATCGAGTATTTCAATGGTGGGCACACCCTGCATGGTGTCGGGACGATTGAGTTCCTTCATCGCTTCCTGAATTGGGGCGAACCGCGGCGTTAACTTTTTGCGGCTGCGCAAGCACAACTGGGAGCGCGGGCATCTTCCCCGCTCTGGAGGCGGGAGCGGGAAGCTCCCGCGCCAGCGGCCGGGATGCCCGCTCTACATACGCGTAACGTCGCACATGATAGAGATCATTTCAAAAACTCTTCAACGTACGCGTCGTCCTGAGCGTCGGCGAGGTCCGTTGTGTCACCCAAGATGTATCGATACTCATACGGACCGTGAAGCGAGACAATCTTGTTCATCCAGTTCGCCGGGTCGGTCCACATCACGGGCCTCGCTCCCATGGCCTTAGTCAGATCGTCGAGATCCCAATGCAACGCAAAGTCCGGAACTACCGCATCGAACAAATTCATATCGAGTGTGTTCTGGAGGGCGGCTCGCAAGCTGTAGGGAGTTCGGTCCAGCCAGACCTTGCCGATTCGTGGGTCCGCCGCCGCCGCGAGCAGCAGCCATATTCCCTTCACCCCGCGGGCGCTGGCGTGAATCGAGGCTGGGTCCACGTCACTCCGTGCGGCAAGAAGATCAATTCCGCGCAGGATGTCATGGGCGCGCATGGCCGGCAAATTGAGCCCGATCTGGTTGGCCCGTGAATTGGTGATCCAATTCCCCACAAACGGCGCATGGGTATTCTCGCCGGGAGAGTCGCGCGGTTCGAGCGTCAGAACCACGCGGCCTTTCTTGGCCATCCTGCTGGCAAGCGATTCCGTGGTCGCAGCCTGGAAATAAGGACCGCTATCCTCCACCATCAGCACTGCGGGTTTCCGGCCCTCAGGCGATGCCGGCACATAGAGACTTCCTTCAATTTCCACGCCGGGCACAGTCACAAACTTAATGTGCTGGCGCCGATATTCCGCCGTGTTCGACTCATCGAGCACGGTAGTTTCCGGGGAACCGCCCTCGGCGGGAATCTCCAGGCGGCGCAATTCCGCTTCGAGTTCGGGAATTGTTCCCTGGTGTTCTTTCGCGTGAAAATCATCAAGGATCAGTTGGTAGACCTTGCGGCTTCCGGGAATATCATCGACGTGCCCCGTGGGCGTGACCAGCAGTTCGAAATTATTGTAGAGATGAACGGGCTGCTCATGAAAATCCCCCTGGCCATCTTTGAGCCAGCGGATCATCCATTGGTACACGGCTTCGCGGCTGACCAGGGGAGTTCCGTGGGGGCCTGGCCCAACGAAGAAACCGATCTTGTCCTCGGCCCCGTAGATGCTGTACCAGTGTCGAGCCTCTTCATAAACCATGCGAGCGCCCGCGGGCGTGAAGTAGTCTTCCTCAGTTTCCTGAATCAGCCATGGCGTCGGCGCGGTGACTTCCACAAAATCCGCGACGTCAAGGCCCCTCGCAAGGAAGTTGGGAAAGCTCATTTCAGTGTCGGGATCGGGGCCGGCGAAAAGCAACTGATAGGAGTTGGGGTAGCAGGCGGGCACTACCGCTTTCAGGCGCGGGTCCAACGCACCAATGAAGGTGGTGAGCGCTCCCCCACCCGAGCAACCCGCAGCGCCCAACCGTGTGGGGTCCACATCCGGCCGGCTGACCAGGTAGTCGATGCCGCGCTTCGCGTCCCATATGAAAAAGCGGGCCGCACTCTCACCAACCAGAATGCTCTCCGCCCCGCTTTGAATGTGCTCGGGTACGGACCACCCCGCGAGCGCTCCCGAGATGTGCGGATCGTAGGTCTGTTCTCTTTCGCCTTGGCCAATCGGATCGGGGGCGAGCACCACAAAGCCTTTCAAGGCCAGGTTGGCCGCTGCTCGCTGCGGTTCGGGCTTTCCTTCTTGTGTGTGGCCGGACTGATACAGAATGGCCGGGTACCGGCCCGGCTGGTTGGGCCGATAGAGATCAGCCGTGACATAGAAATTCGGCAAACTCTGGAAAAGCACTTTCTCAATCGTGTAGTCGTCGGCTTTTATTTGCCCAGTAATTTTGGCGTTCAACGGCCCGTGGTAATTGGGGAGACCGCCGAGAAGTTCGAGAAGCTTAGCCCGCACTTCTTGTTTGCGGCGGTCCGCGTCGGCCACGGTGTGGATTTGGTCGATCGCCCTCTGCCGCGCTTGCAGTTGCCGCTGCGCAATTTGGTTCATCCACTTCAGCAGGGGGTCGTGAATGGCTTCTTGGGCAAGGGCGGAGCAGCTCGTGAATAAGATCGCGCAGAGTGATGTTGCACCCAGTAAACCAATTTTCGTAGGTTTCATGATTCTTTTCCTCGCGACGGCGTGCGCTATGGTGCGACCTCCTTGCGCGGACCGCGTCGTTAGGTCCGCGGCTGTTAACCGGGCTCCACACGTTTCATCGTTATTGTTGCACGTCCTGACGGTCGAAGCTGCCTGCTGCGCCCACCAGCCGCCGCGCATTGTCTGCGAAAATGGCCTTCTGGGTGGTCTCGTCCAGGCCGGATTCCCGCATCTTGAGGAGCGCCGACTCAAAATCGAAGTACGGGTAATAGGAGCCAAACAGCACACGTGAAAGCGGAACAGTTCTTATGTATCGCGCGACGCCGGCAACGCCTTCGAGCATGGAAATCTCGGTATAGACATCGCCCGCGCCGAGAACCGACTCATACTGCTCCCGATCGATGTTTGAGGTGCAGTTCAAGAGTTCCAGTCGCAGACCCGGCCTGTTCTTAACGACCGTTGCCAGGGGGACAATGTCCACGGGCGGAACGCGCATCAGCGGATGCTGGGTGCGCACATCCTCCATGCAGATTGCCAACTGCACGATGAGCTGCCGGGTGGTTGCCAATTTCAATAACTCGGCAAATACCGGATCGTCGAGGGTGTACCCGTGATAGTTGGGATGCAGGCGGATCCCCGGCATCTTGTGCTCCTCCTGGCAGCGGCGAACGTCCTCCTGCCAGTCGGGAAGTTTGGGGTTGATGGATCCAAAGGGAACGAGAATCTCATGGCCGAAGTCGCGGCAGACCTGAGCCAGCCGGATGTTGACGCCGGCAATATCGCGGTGCAGCAACCCATCGAAGCTGCCTGCCCAAGCCTGCTCTACGTTCCGCTCGCGCAGCTTGGCTACCAGAGCCTCGGGCTCATCGCTCGCCAGGCGTCGAAAGGGCCATCTTGAAAGGTATACGTTGGTATCGACGATCATACCTTGTATCCCTTCTTTTGCAGCACAGGGGTCAAAAGACGGCGGAGGTTTCCACCCAGGATGAGCCGCTTCTCGGCTTCCGAAATATTCGCGCCGACAACCTTCGCGACCTGCGAGGCGAAGCTTCGGCCTCCGACGTCGCTGCCGTAGATCACCCTTTCCGCGCCCAACTCGCGCACCGCCATTTCCACATACCCCGACGTTGGATCCGAACCGGCGAGTCCGCAATACACGTTCTTCGTGGCGCGAATGGCTCGAATTCCCAACTCCCAATTTCCTCCTGTGTGGGCGCAGACGATCTGGAGCTTGGGGTGGCGCTGAGCCAGTTCGACGACATCGAAGGGAGTAGATTCGCCCGGCTGATTGCCGCGGGCGTTAATCCATTCGTGTTGAAGGATGATGACGTTATTCGCGACCGCCCACTCGGCGATGGGATCCATTGCCGGGACATTGCACCGCGCGTCGGCCTCGATTTCGCCAATCATCACCATCGGGCCGTCCAGCACGCAACGCTTCAGCTCTTGCATGCTGAAGTCGAGCAGCGCTGGAGACATATAGACGGAACCGTAAGCTCGATCGGGAAAGGCTCTTACCGCGCGCATGACGCGATCATTTTCCAGGCGAAACTGTTCGGAAGTATTCGGGTGCTGGTCATCCGAATAGCCTTGAGAAAGGATGAGCCGTTCAACTCCGACTCGGTCCATGCACTTCACCAGAAACGCCATGCGCTCTTCGGGAGTATCGCCAGGGATAGCAGCGAGGTGGGAGTGTTGGTCCCAGATCCGCAGGATTTCGCCGGAATCCGCAGCGCCAGTTGCCTCTGTCGCCTTAGCCTGCACAAGCGCCATAGCGCCACTTGCACTCACCGATTTGAGAAAGGATCTACGGTTTAGCACGGCCTTCTCGTCAATCTATCCGAAGCTCGCCTCGCGCTTGGGACCGCGGACATCCTGCCCGCACCGGGGCGGGACGCCCGCGGTACCCCCGCTTGTTAGCTGGGCACACGCGACGAACCACTTGGCCACTGCGCTTTCAGTGCCCGATGTTATGGCAGGCATCGCAGTTCACAGCCGCCTTTCGCAGTTGGTGGCAATTCACGCAGGCGACCATGGAGACTTCCTTTTCCTGCCAAAGCTGGTCGCGGTCTTTCACCGGGCCGTGGCACACCGCACACTCCACGTTGGCGCTGAGGTGCTGCTGATGGCGGAAGTGGACAAAGTCAGGAAGCGTATAAACCCGTTTCCAGGCGATCAGGCCATCGTCATTTCGAATTTCTGCCAGCTTTTGAATTGCAGGACTGTCAGCCCTGATAGTCTGGTGGCAGTTCATGCACTCCGCCACTCCCGGGATCTGCATCTTGCCGCTGGCTGCTGCGGGTTGATGACAAACGTCGCACTTGAATCCCGCCTGAGCGTGCTGCCGGTGACTGAACGGAACCGGCTGCGTAGTGGCCTGCGCTGGGGCGGGGAGGTCCTGGGGCTCGCGCCCGGGGCTGGCGGAAATCGTTTTGGGATAAGCCTCGGCACGGAGCCGCGCCGGCCCTTGTCCTTCGGAGAACAGGGCATAAGCTGCGAGGACGGTGGGCGCGGACGTGTCCGGATTGAAATACCCGCCGGGCCCCACCGCCACGACCACGAATTGCTTTTTCGTCTTCGTTCCCAGATAGGTCATGGGGGTGGCGTGGGCGTTCGATTCCAGCTTGTCGACCCAGAGCTCCTTGCCGGTGCGTGAATCAAAGGCGCGGAAGCGGTGATCGACGGTGCCGCCAATGAACACCAGTCCGCCCGCGGTGGCAATCGAGCCGCCGAGATTGTAAGTGCCAGTCTGGGGAACGCCTCGCGCTTCCAAATCGTCCATGACGCCGAGCGGTACTTTCCAGGCGAGTTTTCCTGTCTTTATATCGATGGCATTCAGGTCGCCCCAGGGGGGTTGCTGGCACGGATAGTGGTGGTCGTCCCAAAAGCGCGCGTAGTTTCCCCACCTGCTGCTGCGAATGTAGGGCTCCTCCGCGCCCGCCGGCTGAGGCTGCATCAAACCAACGGCGCCAACCTCACTTACATTGACGAAGAGATAATCAAGAGACGGGTCAAAGGAGCTCCCCGACCAGTTGCCGCCTCCCAGAGTTCCGGGAATCTCCACGGTCAATTTCGTGAAGCCCCACGGGGTGAAAATCCCCCCAGGCAGCGAATCCGCGAAGTTGTCGAGGCAGTATTTTCTCGACTCGGGAGTGACCGTGGTGACCTCGTCAAGCGTCACAGAAGTGCGGGCGAGTTGCATCGACTTGGGCGGGAAAGGCTGCGTCGGCCAGGCCGCCTCCCCCGGCACCTGGCTTGGCGCCACCGGCTTCTCTTCCACCGGAAACAGCGGCTTGCCGGTGAGGCGATCGAGAACAAAAACGAATCCCATTTTGGTGACCTGCGCCACCGCGGGGATATCCTTCCCGTCGCGCCGCACTGTCATAAGATTGGGCGGAGAACATACATCATAATCCCAGATATCATGATGCACCATCTGGTAATACCAAATGAGCTTTCCCGAGTTTGCGTCTAAAGCTACCAAGGAGTTGCCGAAAAGGCCCTGGCCTTTTCGGTCCGCACCGTAGAAGTCGTACGACGGCGACCCCAGGGGCAGAAATACCATCCCCCGCTCTGCGTCCACGCTCATGATGGACCACGCGTTGGTCCCCGAACGATCTTTCCAGGAATCACATTCCCACTTATCGTGCCCAACTTCACCGGGTCTCGGGACAGTGTGGAATGTCCAGACAAGCTTACCGGTGTGGACATCGAAGGCGCGAACATCTCCGCTGGGGCCTTTCGAGGGGAACTCTTGAACCTCCGATCCGGTAATCACCAAGTCCTTGTGAATGGTGGGGGGCGAGGTTGCGTCGTACCTACCTTTTGGCCATTTGTCGGCCACCCCGGCGCGAAGATTGATGGCTCCCTCTGCACCGAAGCCTCGGCATGGCTGCCCAGTGTTGGGATCGAGAGCGACCAAGTGCGCGTCCAGCGTGATGTAGAACAGGCGCTGGTCGATTTTGGCATTCTCTGCGCCGCAGGGAACGGCGGATTGTCCTTCCCAGTAGGCGGCGCCGCGACTGGGATTGGTGCGGAGCGTGCCGCTCTCTGCCGGATGGGGATCAAACAACCATCGCTGTTCTCCCGTTTCCGCATCGACGGCGATCACCTGGCCCCGGGCAGTCGTGAAGTAAAGCACATCGTCTACCATCAAGGGCGTGCTCTCAAAAGCGCTGATTCCGCTATTCGGGGTTGGCGGCAGTTGATAGGTCCAGGCTCGCTGCAAGAGCTCGACATTCGATGGATTGATCTGCGTCAGGGGCGAGAAGCGCATTCCGCCGGGATCGCGGCCATAGTTCCGCCACTCGGTATCAACCGAAGCCGGAGAGTCCTGTCCGAGCGAGATGCTGCATGCGAGGACAAGAAACGCTAGAACGGAAAGGAGTCGCCTCATTTCGTCGCGCTCCCGCCAGGCAACCCAAAGCAAAGAATGTTGGGACCAATCGCGATTGCCACGAATTGTTTGCCACCAACTATGTAGGTCATCGGGGAGGTCTTGTTTTCCGCGCCGGCGTTGAAGTGCCACAGTGGTTTCCCAGTCCGCGCGTCCATGCCCACGAAGTCGCCAGCCGGGTCACCATAGAAGAGCAGCCCGCCGGCAGTCGCTAACACTCCTGCTTCTCGCTTGCCGTCAACGGGCCCGATTTCGCGCTTTTCCCAAACCACGTTCCCGGTATCGATGTCGAGCGCGCGGAGATATTTTTGGCCAGCGTCTTCCTTCGGAGGTGGCTTTCTCCAATCTCCCCTGCTGGGGTTGATCGAGCACTTCTCCACCGCGACGACGTAATAGAGCCGCGTCTTCGGACTGAAGGCTGTGGCGTTCCAATTGGTCGCCGTGTCGGGACAACTCAGGTCCCCTTCCTTGAGAAGCTGGGGACGCCCATCTGCGCCGATTCCGCTGGCCCACGTCAACTTCTTCACGAACGGCTTGGCCAACAGGACCTTGCCATTGGTGCGATCGAGTACGTAGAAGAAACCATTGCGGTTGGCAAACAGCATGAGCTTGCGGTCTTGCCCTTGATACTTGGTGTCGAGCAGAAGCGGCGGCTGATTCGCGTCCTGATCCTTCAAGTCGTGGGGCGTGAACTGGTAATACCACTTCACCTTACCCGTGGCGGGGTCGAGCGCCAGGATGCAGTTAGTGAATAGGTTGTCGCCGAGCCGGTCGCGGTCGTCGGAATCGGGCCACGGATTGCCTGTGGGCCAATAGAGGGTGTCGGTTTCGGGGTCGTAGGAACCCGTCAACCACGTGGCGCCACCGCCCATCGTGGGCTCATTGGGACCCCACGTCTCAATGCCCGGCTCTCCTTTGGCGGGCACGGTGTACGTACGCCAAACGCGCTCACCCGTGTCGGCCTTGAAGGCCGCGATGAATCCACGGATGCCCCAGTCGCCCCCCGAGACGCCGGCGATCACCATATCCTTAACCACCAACGGCGCCACGGTTGAGCCATAGTGTTGAGCTTCTTCCGGCATAACCTGCTCCCACACCACTTTCCCGGTGATGCGGTTCAAGGCAATCAGGTGAGCGTTGTCGGTGGTCGCGAACACCTTGTCGCCGAGGATCGCCACGCCGCGATTCGTGCCCAAAGCTGCATCGCCGACAACCGTTGCCGTGCGCTTGCGCGTGTATGCCCAAATCTCACGTCCCGACCGAGCGTCCAATGCGTACACCGAACCCGGGCCAGTAATGTACATGACGCCGTCGGCAACGAGCGGGGTTACCTCCAAGCCGAAGTAGGCATAGTTCTGAACGAAGTATGACGTGTCCGGGACGAGGTTCCTCCACAGCGGCACCGTGAACACCCATTGCACTCTTAGCTGCCTAACATTTGTGGTGTTGATCTGCGCAAGGTCGCTGTAACGGTTGGCGTTTAACTTCCCATCGTAACTCAGCCAGTCGCCGAGTTTGGGGTGAAGGATGCGGTTGAAATCAATGTCGCTCGCTTCTCGCGGCGGCTGTGCGTTGAGGGCTCCGGGCTTGACGCCTGTGAGTTGACTTAGGTATGCGAGCAGGTCTTGGAACTCTCCCGGAGAGGCTTGCACCGGCGGCATTGCTGATAGCGGGTCTTCCACGATCGAAGCAATCTCACTTTCCTCCAGTAGGTGCAGCTTTCCCTGAAGGTCCTCCACCCGAATATCAAAATTGCTCCGGCTGCGGGCGAAACCGCGTAGGGTGCTCCCGTCCTGCAGCTTGACGGTGACCAATTCGTAACCCGGAGTGATATCCGCACTTGGGTTCTTCAGCGCAGACTCTATTTCGGCCACGGTTCTTTCGTTTGCGAGGTTCGAGAGATCGGGGCCAATGGAACTGCCTCTACCCGAAACCATATGGCAAGAACTGCAATTTCCCTTGCCGAAGAAAATTTGTTCTCCGATGGTCGCGTTGTCGGCCACGTTGCTTTGTGCCGCCACGGAATTGAGCGAGCTCACGAAGGTCGCGAGCGCATCGAGGTCGTCAGACGGGAGATTAAACGGAGGCATGCCGGCATTCGGAACACCGCCCCCGATGATGTTTTGCAGACGCCGAAGAGACATTTCGCGAACGAGAGGATTCTCTTTTAGCGCCGGACCTTGGTCCGTCCCGTGGTAATCCGCTCCATGGCAGCCAAGGCAGTTTTCCGCATATAGTTTCTGGCCTCGCGCCAATTCGGGCGGGGTCGTTGTGGATATTCCGCAAACCGCCGAAACTCCATGGATGAGCCAAGCGATCACGCCGACGGCAATCAATCGCCCAGAGCGTTTCACTTGAGCAACAGCAATTCGATTTTGCTCATTCATTAGGTTTGCCATTGAACAAGATGCTTTGGGGAATTTGCCTAACACTTCTCACCCGCTGGGAGCGCGGGCATCTTGCCCGCCGACGGCAGCGGCGCGCTCCCGAGACAGTGGGCAGGATGCCGCGCGACGACCGCCGGTTGAATTCGCCGTTTTACGATACCAAGTCAGCGCACCCGCCCCTGCAGGTAGCCCACAACGGCGCGGGTCAAGTCGCCTTCGGCCTGGTCTGTGAACGGCGACGTTTTGGGTTCATATCCCCCGTAGGCGAATTCAACCTTGGTGGGGAAGTAGCCCAGCCATCCGTTCGAATATCCGAAGTAAAACGTGTAGGGGAACGGCGAGAGGTTGCGAACGTCCATGGCGATCTCGCAGAAGAGCTCCACCGGCGCCGACCATATGGCGATGTCGTTGTTGATTCGCAGGAATCTGACCGGAAGCAGCACGATGTTCTGTCCGCCGCTGGTCGTCCGCGCATACTTGGCCAAGTCTTTGGCCCAGCCCAAGCCGGCGCGGCGGGGAGTTTCGACCGTTGTTTCTCCCAAAGCGAGCTTGACATCGGCAGTGGTGGGGCCCATCAAGTAGTATGCGGCAATAATCTTATCGCCCACCAGCGCCCGGAACTGGCTGAGGTGGCCGCTCTCGAAGTCCGGGTAAACGGTGTAAATGGGGGCCAAATTGCCGGCGGCGCCGTTGATGTAGAGCATGGGCGCGCCCAGTTTCTCCTCCACATAATCCGCGACGATTCCCGGGGCGTCGCCGCTGATGATCTTATTCGTGTCCCCCAAGACGGTGCCGTGCATGGCATAGTTGGCAACGAGCGCGAGCAAGCTCCCATCGGCTTTTTCCAATCGCAGAAGACCAATAGCGCGGTCCGCCGGGCCATCGGGGTTCAGTCCCAGGAACGCCTCACCTTCCTTATCTCGAGCCCGGCGGTTGATATTCGCCATCGCCATGCCCCAGCCCACGCTGAGCCGCGCGGGTTCGAGTTTGGCCTGCGCTTCCTTTACTCCTTCGATCAGCTTGTTTTCGGCCCAGGCGGAATACTCGGTGTTATGGTCGTGCTCGTAGCGCTCGCCCATGAAGACGGCGCCCAGCCCGGGGGGGCCGAGTTCCGGCGCCGCATGCGTGTGGGTCACGGTCCACCAAATCTGAAGCGGTTTGATTCCGGTTTGTTTCTCGATCTCCGCCGTCACCTGGTCGTAAACCGAAGGGGAATAGAGGCAGATATCGGTGGAAATCAGATAGAACTGCGTCGTGCCGTCGTCAATGGCCACGATGCGATGAAACAAATGGTCGTGCACTCCGGTGGACTGCCGCGGGCCGTAGCCCAGAAGCCATTCGGACTTGTCGGGGGTAATGTCAATCTTCACCACCGAGGCGCGAAACTGGGCCGCCCGGAGGCCGAAGCTACTGCCTAAAATGCCGAGAACAATTGTTAATGAAAAAAGGTACCCCCAAAGGGGCATGCCTTTCGCTTTCCCGAACTTGGTCATACGTTGCCTCCGTCTTTTGACTGCGCGAGCCATGACTCTACCATCAAGAGGGAATAGAGTCGAAGCAATCCTCCCTTCTTGGCTGGCTACAGATTTCAGTTCAGGCGAGGTAAGAGTGAACACTCGGATTGTCTGCGAGCGGCCGATCATTCGTCAGGTCGACGCTCAGACAGCGTTCTGAAGATTAGTTACGGACTCGAGCACCGGAGCCCCAGGAGAGCGAAGGGTTCGAACATCCCGCATGGGCGGTTGGCCGAAGAAGCGGCTGTATTCGCGATTGAATTGGCTGGCGCTCTCATATCCAACCTCGAATGCCGCACTGGCGGCGTCCAGACCGTGCATGAGCATCCGTTCGCGCGCTGCATGCAGCCGAAGCTGCTTTTGATACTGAAGCGGACTGAGGGCGGTCAGCCCGCGGAAATGATGGTGAAGCGTGGAGACGCCCATGCCCGCGATTTTGGCGAGATCTTCCACCCGCAGCGGCTTCGCATAGTTCGCCCTGACCCACGCGATCGCTTTCGCCGTCCGTTGGCTTTGGTCTCCGAGCGTCGCAATGGCTCGAAGGCGCGCCCCCTCCGGCCCCCGCAGAATTCGATAGATGATCTCGCGTTGAATCAGGCCGCTCAAAAACGGAATGTCCCGCGGGGTGTTCAGCAGGTCCATGAGCCGGCAGCAGGCGTCGAGCAACTCCGCCGTGGTCTCACCCGTGGCCATGGCAGGACTGTCTGTCGCCGCCTCCGGCGCGTGAATCTCCTCACGGCTCAGAAGCTCGCGGATCACGGGCATTTCGAGCTTGAGCACGAAACAGAGATAGGGCACCGCCTCGCTTGCCTCAATCACGTTGCAGATGACGGGCAAGTCGAGCGACGTCAGCAGGTATCGCGACGGGTCAAAGATGAACGTGTTTCCGCCCAGGGTGGCTCGCTTGCGGCCTTGCGCGACCACGGCCAAGCTCGGCTCATACGCCGCCGAGGCGGGCGCCGTGGGGGCGGTCCTGCGGGTCAGCAGCAAGCCGGGGACGTCCGTTACCCGTTTCTCTGCGGACCCGATGAACGAGGCAATTTTGCGCGCCAGTTCCGCTCGCAATTCATCGACTCGATCTGGCGAGGCAGTGGCGCTTTTACTGAGGTTTCTCATTGATGTGATCTCCGTGTCTCGTGGCTAGCATAACCTCGCTGGGCTGGAGGCGCCAATGATTCTTTCTAAGACGAGAGGAATAGGCAATAAATCGGAAGGATCAGGCTACCGCCCCCAGGGCGTATGCTTTTATTCTCGGGATGAGAGAAACAGCTTAGGAGGATAAGCAATCATGAAGAAGCGCAAACTTGGAAAGAGCGGTTTGGAAGTTTCGGCAATGGGGCTCGGCTGCATGGGGATGAGCTTTGGCTACGGTCCGGCCGGAGACACGCAGGAGATGATCGCGGTCATTCGGCGGGCGGTGGAGCGCGGCGTCACGTTCTTCGACACCGCTCAAGTCTACGGCCCGTTTACGAACGAGGAACTCGTGGGTGAAGCCCTCGCGCCTCTCCGTGAGCAGGTGGTGATCGCCACCAAGTTCGGGTTCAAGTTTGATCCGAACACGGGCAAACAAGCCGGGCTGGACAGCCGGCCGGGGCACATCAAAGAGGTCGCGGAGGGCTCGCTCAAGCGGCTTAAGGTCGACACCATCGATCTGTTCTACCAGCATCGTGTTGACCCTGACGTGCCGATTGAAGACGTGGCGGGAGCGGTGAAAGACTTGATTCAACAAGGCAAGGTGAAGCACTTCGGCCTTTCGGAAGCTGGGGTGAAGACGATCCGCCGCGCCCACGCAGTTCAGCCGGTCACTGCACTCCAGAGCGAGTATTCTCTCTGGTGGCGGGAGCCGGAAGCGGAGGTGATCCCGACGCTGGAGGAACTGGGAATCGGGTTCGTTCCATTCAGTCCTCTGGGCAAAGG
>CAZCVY010000144.1:0-17443 GCA_964501985.1 uncultured Acidobacteriota bacterium
GACTCCGACAACGGATCGGAGTTCATCAACTGGCATCTGGAGCGCTGGTGTCAACAGAGGCAGATCCAACTGACGCGGGGACGGCCGTACAAGAAGGACGATAACGCCCACATCGAACAGAAGAACTGGACCCACGTGCGCAAGCTGCTGGGGTGGGAACGCTATGATTCGCGGGCGGCCGTGGAGGCGATGAACGATCTCTACCGGCAGGAACTGCGCCTGTGGCTGAACCTCTATCTCCCCTCGGTGAAGCTGGTGAAAAAGGTTCGCGTGGGATCGAAGGTACGGCGTGTCTATGACGCTCCGCAAACTCCTTTGGCGCGAGTGATGGTCTCGGCTTCGACACACTCCGATCAGATCGCGGTCCTGAAAAAACTGCGGGCGTCGCTGGATCCGTTTCAGCTGGGGAAAGTGATTGAGCGGAAGATCGAGGGCATCTACGCGATGGCCAACCATAAGCATAGCCCAGAAGCGATCCAGAAGAATCGCAAGCTACCCGGGCCGAAAATAAAAAGGAGTCCGCGCCCAGGCTGTGGAAAAGACGCTCGCGAGGCGAGCTTGGAAATCGCTCCGCGATTCCCACTTTCCCACAGCCACGACGACGAGCTCCCGGTTACATTCTTAATGTCTCGACGGCATCGCCCAAAGTAACATTTTTAAATGGCTTGACACGCTACCGATGACGTTTGTGAGAAAAAACCATAAGCTTGCAGTTCCCGTTTTCGTCCGTTCTTGCCATAATCATTCTGGTCATAATCACCTGACAGGATGACGGCCTGGTCGGACTCAGCCTTGATACGCCGCGGCAAGTCCGGCGTAGCAAGTAGCGCCGGACTTTTAGCCCGGCATTTGCCGCCCTCAGGGGTGGCGCTACGTTGTCCGCCAATTCCTGGACGGCACGTTGCGTCAATGACAGGCTGAGGCGCCTTTCGAAGGGCGCTGGAAAAGGAAGGGCCAATCATGGAGATAAAGCATTGTCGAATCGCCGGCATGGGCGCATACCTTCCTGAGCGAGTCGTTACCAACGACGAGTTGGGCCGTTTTCTCGGCGTCACCAACGACTGGATTGTCGACCGCTGTGGCATTCGCGAGCGCCGTTTCGCCGCCCAAGGTGAGGGCACGGCGGCGCTCGCGGTGAAGGCGATCCGCAGCGCGGTCGAGGATGCCGGGTGGAGCCTCTCGGATGTTGACTTCATCATTTTTGCGACCTTGAGCCCCGATCACTTTTTCCCGGGCTCGGGTTGCTACGCTCAGGCGATGCTGGGGCTCCCTAACATCCCGGTCATGGACGTGCGTAATCAGTGTTCCGGATTTGTTTACAGCCTGGTGGTGGCCAACGCTCTCATCGCCAGCGCCCAGTACCAGCGGGTGGTGGTCGTAGGGGCGGAAGTGCACTCGCACTGCTTGGAAGTGCCCGAAACCAACAATGAAGTCGCGGTTCTTTTCGGCGATGGGGCGGCCGCAGTGGCACTCGAGGTGAGCGACACACCCACCATCCTGGCATCGGAGCTTCACGTGGATGGAAGGGGGGCGGACGCCCTGAAAATGGAAGTCTTCGATAACAGCCGGCATCCGTTTTTGACCGTGGAAGACATCCAAAACCGCCGGCACATTCCGGTGATGGATGGCATTCGCGTTTTCCGGCGTGCCGTAACGGAAATGACCGCGACGGCCAAAGCGCTTTTGGCAAAGGCGGGCAAGAAAATGGAAGACCTCGACTTGGTGATCGCCCACCAAGCCAACCTGCGGATCGTGGAGATGGTGCGGCAGCGCCTGGGGCTCCCTCCCGAGAAGATGTTCAATAATATTCAGGTCCGCGGGAATACGACCGCGGCCTCCATCCCGCTCGCCATGGTAGAAGCTCGCGATGCGGGACGGCTAACGCGAGGAAACTTGCTCTTGCTGGTTACATTCGGCAGTGGCTTTACCTGGGGCGGGGCCGTGCTTCGCTACTGAGCTAAAGGTCGGTTCCGGGCGCAACTGCCAGACGAACATTGGTCTTGACTTTGGGGGCGACCTCCAACCATCCTACCGGGCTTGGGTAATTTGAACTTCGCGGGGCGACGTCGCGTCGCCATCTTGCCGGCTCCCTTGCCGGCTGGAAGCCGGCGTTACGCTTGCCCGCAACGATCTACGATGGGGCGTACTTCAACATGAAACTTGATCCTCGCCGCGAGCATCTGCTCAAACACACTTTTCTGGACTTCAAACAGACATCCGAGTTCATTCAAGAGCCCTTGATCCTCGACCGGGCTGAGGGTCTTTACTATTGGGACACCGACGGCAAGCGGTACTTCGACGCCATCGGGGGAATATTCGTCGCCACGCTCGGACATCGCCACCCTCGGTTGGTGGCCGCCTTGGAAAAGCAGTTGGCGAAGATGACCTTTGCCCCTCCGCTACACGGAATCGCCGACGTCACTTTGGACTTTGTCGAGAAAATGGGAAGCGTCACCCCCGGCAATTTGAAATACGTTAAGCCCTTTAGCGGCGGGTCGGAGGCGGTGGAATCCGCCATCAAGTTCGTGCGGCAGTACTTTAAGCAAACCGGCCATCCGGGGAAATACAAATTCATCAGCCGGTACCTCGGCTACCACGGAGGTACGGCCGGGGCGATGTCCGCCAGCGGGACGGGGGCGCGCAAAAGCAAGTTCGAGCCCCAAATGCCGGGTTTCCTGAAAGTCTTCCCACCCCTTTACTATCGCAGCCGTTTCGAGTCGTGGCAGGAATGCAACCGCTTCTGTGCTCGCATGGTGGAAGACGTCATCGTGAACGAGGACCCGGAGACGGTAGCGGGCGTGATCGTGGAACCGGTCGGAAATACCGGCGGAATCATCACCCCCACCGACGAATATTTCCAAATCCTTCGGGAAGTCTGCACGCGCTATAACGTCATGCTGATTTACGATGAGGTCATCACGGGGATGGGCAAGACCGGGTCAATGTTTGCGGCCCAGACATTTGGCGTCACTGCCGACCTGATTTGCTGCGGGAAGGGACTGTCGAGCGGGATGCTGCCGATCGGGGCGATGATTGCCCGCGAGGATATGGCTGACGCTTTCTGGGGGAACGCCGAGGACAACTTGCAATTCGCCCACGGCCACACCTTTGCCGGGAACCCACTGGCCTGTGCGGTGGGAATTGCGGTGGTCGACGAGATCGTGGAAAAGAAACTCGACCAGCAAGCTCGGGAAACAGGGATATACCTCGCCGGCAAGCTGGAGGAGCTGAAGAAATACGGTGTCGTGCGGGAAGTTCGCGGCAAAGGCATTCTGCTCGGGGTCGAACTGGTGAAGGATACGCTGACGATGGAGCCCTTCCCAGAATTGGGCAATGCGCTCAAGCGAACGGCGATCGACAACGGTTTGATTATGCGGATCGACCCCTCGTGGTTCGCCGTGGCGCCGGCCATTAATGCCACGCGGGCCGAGATCGATGAGATGTGCGGCCTGATCGACCAATCCTTGGTGCAGGCGCTCGAATCCGTGCGAGGCGCGCGCGGTGCGACGGCCTGAGCCCTTTTGGAGGAACCTTGAAACTCAAAGATCGTGTTGCGGTCATTACCGGGGCGGGTTCGGGCATCGGCCGCGCCTCGGCGCTGGAGTTCGGGCGAGAAGGCGCCCGGGTGGTGGTGGCCGACATCAACAGCCCAGGGGCTGAGGAGACGGTAAAGCTCATCACCGCTCAGGGCGGCCGGGCAATAGCGGTCCCGACGGATGTCGCCGACCCTACCTCGGTGCAGCACTTGGTCGAGGCAACGCTCCAGGCCTACGGCGAGGTTCACGTGGTCTTTAGCAACGCGGCCATCCAGGTGAACAAAACGGTGGAAGACACAACCGTGGAGGAGTGGAACCGCGAAATGGCCGTGAACGTGGGCGGCATTTTCCTGTGCTCGAAGTATTTCCTGCCGCAGTTGCGGCGCACCAAGGGATGCATCGTCAACATGGCCTCGGTGAACGGCTTCTTCATGGAACCGATGTGCGCGGGGTATTGCGCCACCAAAGGGGCCATCATTGCCCTCACCAAGGCCATGGCCATCGACCACGGCAAGGATGGCATTCGCGTAAACTGCATCTGCCCCGGATACATCGACGCCGGTCTGGCTTGGGGCTACTTTGAAGTGCAGCCCGACCCCGCCGCGGCGCGGGTGGCCGCCGGGAAACTCCACGCCCTGTGGAGGATCGGCAAACCCGAGGAGGTCGCTCGCGTGGCCGTGTTTCTTGCCAGTGATGACGCCTCTTTCATGACCGGGTCGGCGGTGGTGGTTGACGGGGGATTCGGCTCGGGTCTTCCCCCGCAAAGCTGAGGTCCGACGAACGGGGGAGGGTGTGAACGCATCGGCTCCAGTAAGAGTTCCTTCGAGTCGAGGCGTTGGTTCCCGCGAAGCGGAGAGTAGCCGGACGTGCTTTTTAGTAGCGCGGGCGTCTCGCCCGCTGGGGCGTGGGCATCCTGCCCGCGCGCTGGCGGGATCGGGACGCTCCCGCGACAGCGGGCAAGATGCCCGCGCTACGGGCGAGGAGGCCAGGGATGAAGCGTCTCGTTTTCTGCACCGTGTTGGGCTTTGTGCTGGTTGCGACGGCGGCGGCCCAGAAGCCGTTTCCGGTGGTTTCAACCGTCGACGCCAAAACCATTGCCGGGCGGCCGGTGCAGCTCGATTCCGACGGTAAGCTACTGCCATGGCCCATGCCGGACAACACGGGGTACTCCTATAGCTCCCACTTTCTCACCCAATGGGGCATTCTTTGGGACCAGTACAACCGGCAGCGCAATTACGACTTTTTTTGTTGTTTCGAATTCGACCGCACCACCTTCGAGATGCAGCCGGAATGGCACTGGGCCAACTCCACGGCTTACCTTCGCGCCATGCTCGAGGGCTTCATGGAGCACCTCTATCCGTATACGGGCAACCCCAATACCATCACCTTCCTCCAGGACTTTATCGACTACGAGCTTGAGAACGGCCTGACGCCGGAAAATTACACGTGGGCCCGCGTGCCCTACACCTCGGCCAATCCTGGAGACCGCCGGTATACCGGGTGGAGCCATCACGGCGAGGACTTCCTTGAGCCACCCATTGTCGGCGAAGATGGCTACGCTTACCTGCGCTTTTACGAAATGACCGGCAATACGAAGTACCTCGCGGCCGCCATCCGCTGCGCCGCCGCGCTGGTGAAGAATTACAAGACCGGCGACGCGCAAAACTCCCCGTGGCCGGTGCGCTGCTACGCTCGCGATGGCAAGGTCGAGGGCCGCGGCATGGGTCCGTACTCCGCCAATGTGGTTGAGCCCATCATGCTGTTCGACGAATTGATTCGGCTTGACCAGGGCGACGTGGCCGCGTACCGGAAAGTACGCCAGGGCGCGTGGGAATGGCTGCAAACATATCCGATGAAGACCAACGTATGGGTCGGTTACTTCGAAGACGTCACCCCCAGCATTGAGAACATGAACCAGGTCATCCCGCTGGAATATGCGCGCTACGTGCTGGTCAACCCGGACAAGGACCCGGAGTGGCGGGAGCACGCCCGCAAGCTGATCGAATGGGTGAAGACCACGCCCAAGTGGCCCAAGTACATCGTCCATGGCGCTACCGTGACCACCGAGCAGGGCGACGGCAAGACGTTCTGCTGTAGTGAACCCAATGAGTGCTGCGACAGCCACACGTCGCGGCTTGCCGCAGTCGAGGCCCTGTACTACGCGCGCACGGGCGACAAGGCCTACAAAGAGGCGGCGTTCCGATCGTTCAACTGGGTAACCTACTTTCAGGGCATGCCCGCCGACGCTCATGCCCCGTGGGGCACGCAATGGTGGTTCACCGACGAGTTTTCCGATGGCCCGCGGCGGATGATGGACGGTTTCTGGGCGGTCCCAGAGTGGGCGCCGGCGGACGAGTCCCACCTGGTCGGGTCGAGTTCGGTGGTTACTAAGATTGCCTATGGAAAAGGTTCGGTCACCTATTCGACGTTTGATGCGTCATCGACCGACGTGCTGCGCCTCAACTTTGTGCCCGATGCGGTATCAGCCGGAGGCCACAAGCTGTCTCGCCACAATGATCTGAGCCAGGAATGCTACACCTTCGACGATGCCACGAAGGTGCTCCGCATCCGCCATGAGCGATCCCGCGACGTGGACGTGCAAGGAACTTCAACGGAACCGGTCGCTTCCATCGTGGACTTTGACAACCCGCATGTGGGGGCGAATGTGGCGTTGCAAGGGCAGTATCCGTCCGGGGTGATCGACTGGGGTCAAGATACCTGGAAAGTTTGTGCGCCCGGTGGGCGCATGAGCACGTTATCGCTTTGCGCCGCCGACGCGAAAGCCACTCAAGCACAGTTTCGTTTCTTCTATCCTCGCATCCTGATGCGTCTCGACATCTACAATCCCCTTGAGCACGACGTCACGCTGACGCTTCGGCCGTCGGAAATGCGGGAGCGTACATTCACCCTGAAGGCAGGTCAGTTGCAACGAATTGAAACAGGATGGGTGGATCGCGCGTCGCAAGTCAACCTGGAGTCTGAAGACCTTGCCGGCCTGCGCTTCGATAATCTAGCTTATTCGGCTTACATCTGGTCGGGTAACAACCCCGAGGATTAAGCAAGATCAGTTATGCAGAAGGGAGAAGCCCCGTTAACCACGACACGCCGCGCCGCCTGCGGGGCTTTGGGCGCCAAGTCGAGCCTGCCCTAGAAACTCAACTTTAGTCCGAGTTGAATAATTCGCGCATTGATGGTTGCGCTCGAGACCGCTCCCATCGTGGGGTCTCCGACGTTAAAGTCCGGGAGCCCGTAGTTGGGATGGTTGAAGAAGTTCTGGAAGTCCGCCCGAAGTTGCAGGTTCCAACGCTCAGCAAACTTAAAGTTCTTGAACATGGAGAAATTAACCTGTTGCAAGCCGTCGGCACGCACCATGTTCGTTCCCTCCGTGCCGTAAATGCCCGGAACGAGGTCGTTCACAAAGCACGCCGTATTGAACCATTCTGACAATGTTCGGTTGGAAAGGTTGGGACTGCAGCCTGAAACCACGTTCGGCCGGTTGGGCTGGCCGTTGTTCAAGAGGCTAACGGGCGACGTAATCGTAAAAGGTGGGCCGCCATGGAGGGTGATGAAAGCGCTCGACTGCCATCCGCCAACCACCGCGTTCAAAGCCGAGTTGGCGTTGGCGAGAAGCGTCTGCCCTTTGCCAAACGGCAGTTGATAGACAATCTGCGCGTTAAGAATGATGGGAATGTCAGCCTGAGTGGGTCCGTAATACTGGTTGATCGTGAATGGGTCGAGGTTAAAGCCGTTGGAAAAGGTCCGCGAGTAGGCGAAGGTCGTGAACACCTGAAGATTCTTCCCCACGGTCCCACGCAGCGTGGCCGTCAAGGCGTTGTAACTTGAGTTGGAAGTCGACTCCGACACATCGATATCGGTGAGGTTGGGGTATTCGCTGTACAGGGGACGATTGAGTTGGTAGTTGACCCCATTGACCGTGCTCGGAGGCGCCTCGTTGATGTTGACGGTCAGCGGGTTATTCCCCCCGTAAACGCCCAGATAGCCCACGTCCACAATCAGCTTGGGGGTCAGTTGGCGTTGGACATCGAAGCTAAACTGCGACACTTTTTGATTTTTCCAGTTGAGATCCACGCCTCTAACGAACTGGCCAGGAGGGAGTATATAGCCACCTTGACCGTTGGTCTCGGCGATGGCAGAAGGAAGGCCATTGCCCGTGATTGTCAACGAGGGCGTCAAGGAGTCAGGCGTTAATAGTTCCTGCCGGTCGTAGAAGGGATATGTCGCTCCCAAAACGGTGAGCAACGACTGCGCCCCACCGCCGGCTACCGCGCCGTCATTGAGGCCATTGGGAGAGAACCCCCAATAGTTTTGCCAATAGGAAATGCCCCATCCTCCGCGAATACTGGTTTTTCCGTGGTCGGGGCTCCAGGCAAAGCCGATTCGGGGCTCAATGTCGGCGTGGTCCGGGTTAACCGCCGGGCTGCGGTCGGAAGCTGAAGCCACGGCGAGGACGTTGGTCTGGGTATCCCAGTTTGACTGACGGTTGAACCGCTCGACGGGAAGAGTCCAGTATTCCCAACGTAGGCCCAGGTTCAAGCTGAAGGAGTGGGAGACGTGAAAGTCGTCCTGGGCGAAAAAGCCTTCCTCCAGATAGGTCTGATAGGGAAAGCCATAGTCAAATTGCGTACGCTCACTTTCCACCGGCGTACCCAACAGAAACGCAGGGAAGGCGAAGTCAGCCGTGTTTCCATCGTACGAAGTCATGGAAGGAGAAAAATAGAATCCTCCGCGCGGATCATCGCCGCCGATGGTGTCCGCGGAAGTATCCTCCACGTGGTTGATCATGGCTCCGAACTTAAGGGTGTGCTTGCCTTTAACCCAGGTGAAACTGTCACTCATGGAGGTGGTGTTCGAAATGATAAATGCGATCCAGTCGGGCTGAGACAGAGTCGAGTAGGGACCCACACCTACAAACTCCGCAAAACCGGTTTCCGTTCCAGCGCCGGGAGGATTCCCGTTGGGGATGCCAAAAATGTCGTTATACGGCTTGCCCAAGGTGTTGTTGGAAGTGTGTACCGCCGTCCGGTTGTACCCCAGACGAAGTTCGTTCATCATCGAAGTACTGAAGGAATGGTTTAACGTCCACCCCATATTCTGGTTGAACGTGTTGCTATTGGCGCTGCTTTCGATGAACGGGTTTACCGTGGGCGGATTCTCCAGGGTCGCTGCCATCACCGAATAGCGGAAGAACATTTTTGTCCGGTCAGACACCGAGAAGTCGATGCGGCCGTCGCCCTGGTTCGTGTACTGGTTGATCTCATTCAAATAATAGAAGTTATTGGCAAGCCCCGGCTGATTGGCAAGCCCAAAAACCTGCGCAGCGGCCATGTTCTTCGAGACAGGATCCCAGACGTTCTGCGGTATGATGTTCCCTTGAAATTCCTGAATGGACGTTTGGTTGCCCTGAGCGTCAAATACCCGCGTAAACGGATTGTAGAGCTGCCCGTATGTGTTTCCTGCGTCGTCCGTTCCCATGGAAGGGGCATAGAGTTCGGAGAAGTTGCCGCCGTACATCAGAGCATCCGGCGCCGAGGAAATCACAGGGCCGGATTGAAGGTCCGGCGTGCGCTGGAAGTCGGCGAAAAAGAACATCTTGTCCTTCTTAATCGGCCCCCCTACCGCACCCCCGAATTGGTTCCTCTTAAAGGGGGTGGCGCTGGTAGCAAAGAACGGGATGGCGTTTAACGAGTTGTTCTCCACATATTCAAATGCGTCCCCGTGCAATTTATTCGTCCCTGACTTGGTGACCACATTGATGACGCCACTCGCCGAAAAGCCATATTCCGCGTCATATTTACCGGTGTAAACGTCGAGCTCCTCTACATCATCCTGGGGAGGGACCAAACCAATGTAAGCGTTCTGGGGTTCACGCGAGGGGATGCCCTCCAGATAGATCGTATTGGCGTTTGCATCCATCCCACCGAAGGCGGCAAGCTGGGGATTCGTCAGGCCGACGGCCGAACCGTCCTCCCCACCGTTGGTGCCGTAGTTCCCGGTGGACGCCCCATTGCTTGCCCCCGGCATCAGGTTAAGCTGGAAGAGGGGGTTACGGTCGATATTCGGCATCGTGTCAAGGGTCGTGGTGCTGAAAGTGTATTTCTCCTCGGAGTTCTCCGTGTTCACGGACACGGGGTTGGCCTGAACTTCCACGCTCTGCTGCACTTGACCCACGGTGAGCTTCACATCCAGGCGCGTCGTGTTTCCGGCCGTCACTTCCACGTGGGTTTGAACGCTGGTGACAAAGCCCGTCTTCGTGATCTGGACTTCGTAAGTCCCGGGAACGAGGTAATTTACCAGGAAATTTCCGTCCTGGAGCGTCGCCGCCCGGGTCACCACCTGCGTCGCGGTGTTCGTGGCTACTACGGCAGCTTCAGGGATGCTGGCTCCCGAAGGATCGGACACAAAGCCCGCAATGGTTCCGGAATTGATCTGCGCCCGCAGGGCAACCGGGCAGACAAGTAGGCCCAAGGCCGAGGCGAGCAGGAGCCTTTGGAAAAACCTACACGAAGACGTCACGCAAGCGTTTTTCATGCCTATTTTCCCCTAGAGGAGGTTGTGAGCGAATCCCAAAGCGCTGATATTTTCACTCAGCAGGATACAATTTTCAAGTGAAAAATTATCATTTTGTCCCGATTTAGGCTCAAAAGATCGTGCGCAGAGGTCCGGGCGGCTTTCCTTCCTCGGCAAATTGGTGTAATTTTTCTGAGCGCGGGTCTATCCACAACCGGGAAGGGGCTCAGGATCGTCATCTGATTCTCTCAGGCGAAAACAACGATGTCAGCCAACAGCGTTCGCAAAAAGGAAATCTTGTGGCTCCTGGCCAATGAGAGCAGCCTCTCCATTGCCGAGCTCTGCGAACGTTTCAAGGTGTCGGAAATGACAATCCGCCGAGATTTGTATGCGCTCGCGGAGGCGGGTCAGGTTCTCAGGACGCCGGGAGGCGCGGCACTGATCCGGTCAATTACCTTCGAACGCGATTTTGCCGATCGATTGCGCAAAAACAGCCGGGAAAAGGAAAAGATCGGCCGCGCGGCGGCCGCGCTGGTGGGAGAGAATGAGTCCATTGTGCTCGACTCGGGAACAACGACTTTGAACATCGCTCACCACTTGCGCGGCCGGAAGGACATCACCGTGATCACCTTCTCGCTGGCGGTGTTGGACGACCTGCAAGCGGCACGGGTGGAGATGACGGGGGGGAAATACCGCCGAAGCAGCCTTGATATGGTCGGCCATCAGGTCTCCGAAAGCCTTCGGAAGATCCATGCCAACAAAGTCTTCTTGGGGGCTGCAACCCTCTCCTTCAAAGGGGAGATTATGGTCAACGACCCGGAAGCTCCCCGGGAGTTGCTGGAGGCCGGAACTCAGCGAATCCTGGTGATCGATAGCAGCAAGATTGGTAAGGAAGCTCTTTATTTCTACTGTCGCATCGCAGACTGCGACATGATTATAGTCGATGACGGAATCAAGGATGAAGACCTTCGCCGCCTCCGCAGGATAACCAACACGATCGTCGCGGAATGAAGGCCCGCCGCGCTAAGTTCTTAACCAGCAATCCTTTCTTGTGTTTACCTGTCCCCGCGCCAGGCATGCACGTTGTGCTGGCGGAGCTTTACAGTACGGCTTAACGAATTGTAATATCCCGCAGGTTGACACGCAGACTCAGGGCGGGGCATAATCCCGACGCCACAGGTTTGTTAGAATTTCACGCGGTTGGGTCGAAAAACGAAGGGAATTCTCAACCCTGCCGCGGAAAAGCCCGAACATGCGCTAAAATGACCCAAGGGGGCACAGATTTTCCAGCCTGCGACGACATACGGAGGCAACTTCCTACGGCGTAATTTCCCGAAATGTGTATTTCTATCGGGAAATAAGACCTTGCGTGGTCTTAGTGTTTTTCTAGGATTGAGCGCCTGCCTCAACCTCGGCGCCCCAGCTTTGCGAGCTCAGAATCCGGTCATTGGCAACCATCCGGCAGTGTTCAACTCCGAAGGAATCCTCCAGCCCTGGACTTCTTGGATAGACGCGATCACCCGAGAGATGAACTGGTATTTTGCCTGTCCCTTTGAGCATGGCTATCCGCGTTTCGTCGTTATGACCTTTATGGACGGAAATTATGAGGCGGTTGCCAAGCGGCAGGACTTTATCCCCGCCATGCAAAATGGCATGGGAATCATCTCCTATCTCAAGTATGACGACTGGACGAGCAGGAAGAATCCCAAGACGCTCGACTTTGCGCGGTTGATGGGGGATTACCTCGTGAAGGAAAGCCTGACGCCGGACACGGGCAAGTATCCGCGTTTTACCCGGTCGACAGGCATCCGCGAGAAATTTCCTCAGCCTCCGGATTCCGGCTGCCAGGCCGACAAGCCCTATGATGTTCAGCCCGACAAGGGCGGGATCGCGGGCTACGCGCTGGTGCTGCTCTACGAACGTACCCACGACCAGAAGTATCTTGACCAGGCGCTCCAGAATGCCCGGGTGCTGGCTCGGAATATGGGGTCGGGTGACGACCAGCACTCCCCCTGGCCCATGCGCGTTGATTACCGCACTGGCGAACCACACGGACCCGTCGCCGCAAACATGTCGTATATCCTCCGGCTGTTTGACAAGCTGATCGAGCACAACTACTCAGAGTTTCGCGAGCCGCGCGCCAAGCTTTGGGATTGGATCAAGAAGTATCAGATTCCGGGCCTGGCGAAGGATGGCTCGCTGTGGGTGCAGTTTTTTGAGGATTACGATAAACCCGACAACCGCAATTCCTGGTCGCCGCTCAATTTGGCGCGATATCTGATCGAAAAGCGCGAGGCGATCGATCCCGATTGGAAAGCCGATGCCAAAGCGCTCATTGATTTCGCCGCGCTGAACTTCACCAGCGTTCGCGACGGCGTGCCCGTCTGCGGCGAGCAGACTTACGACAAGAAGCCATGGGGCGGGGCACTTTCAACTTATGGCGCAGTGCTCGCGATGTATGCCGCTGCCACGGGTTCGGTGGAATATAAGGCGCTTGCGTGGCAAGCCTTGAATTATTCCTTGTATGCAATCAACGATGACGGCTGCCCGAGTGATGGGGCGTGGCACGCGGGACGGGGAGGATGGCAGGAAGACGCCCACACCGACCGAATTCACAATTTCATGGATGCCCTCTCGGCGTTTCCGGAATGGGCTAAGTAATGGGGAATTTGAACGTGCAGCACGATAAACCTCACCTCTTGATCATCGGTGCCCGAGGATTTCTGGGACAGCACCTGGCCCATCAGGCGGCCACGGCGTTTCACGTGGTCGAGGCTGACCTCCCCGCTGCGGACTGGAAGGGGTTGGCAATTGACGTCACCTCGCAGCGAAGCATTGAGGCGGGATTCCAACAGGCCGCTCCGGATGTCGTAGCCTTGCTTGCTGCCGTCTCCGATATCGACACTTGCGAGAGCCGCCCGGAGCTTGCGGAGGAGATCAATGTTCGTGGCACGGCCCGAGTGGTTGAGGCGTGCGCCAAAACCGGCGCAAGGCTTGTTTTTACTTCTTCCGCGGCGGTCTTTGACGGTACCCGCCACGGTTACCGTGAAAGCAACGCTCCTACTCCGGTCAGTGTTTACGGAAGGACCAAGGCCCGTGCCGAAGAATTAGTCAGCCGGGCTTTGCCCTTGGCGATTATTCTCCGTCTGGCGCTGGTGGTGGGCTTTGCGCGAGATCGCGGCACCAATGCCATGCTCAACAAGCTGGCGGAGAAGCTGCGGGCTGGGCAGTCCGTCTCATTCCCGAATTTCGAATACCGCAATCCTATTGACGCCCCCACGCTCGCGCGCTTCATGCTGGAATTGCTGCAACTCCCTGCCGCCGGCGGCATCTTCCATGTGGGCGCGAGCGAACCCATCTCACGTTTCGAGCTGGGGCTGAAGTTAGCAGAGAGGTTGGGTTTTTCGCGCGATCTCATCAAACCCCAGACTGCGCCCTCGCCGGGACGGGCACCGCGCGGCCTCGATCATTTTCTTCTTACCGAAAGAATCCGGGCAGTGTGCAGCACGCCCGTTCCCAGTTGTGACGAAGTTATCGAAAGGGCTATTTATGGATCTCCCCAAGGCAGTTTACGAGCTCGAGTATAACCACGGTTCCATCTACGGACCGGAGGAAGAGGCAGCACTTCGCGAAGTGCTGGCGGCGCACGCTCCTTCCTGCGGGTCGAAAGTAAAGAAATTTGAGGAAGCCTTCGCCGTCTACTGTGGCGCTAATTATGGTTTGGCGGTCACCTCGGCCACGGCGGGACTTCAGCTCGCCATGATTGCGGCGGGCGTGGGGCCGGGCGATGAGGTCATCACCACCCCTCTCAGTTGGATCTCGACCGCCAATGCCGCCGCGGCGCAGGGCGCGAGCGTGGTCTTCGCCGATGTCGACCCGCGCACCCTGAACTTAACCGCATCGTCCATCGCCGAGAAAATAACCGAGCGCACCAAGGTCATCCTGCTCGTTCATCTTTACGGCCAATGCTGCGATATGGACCCCATTTTGGAGCTGGCCCGCAGGCACGGCATCCTGGTGGTCGAAGATAGCGCCCACGCGGCGGGTGCTGAGTATAAGGGCCGCCGCGCGGGGAGCCTGGGTGATATCAGCGTGTTCAGCTTTCATCAGCAAAAAAATATGGTGACCCTTGGCGAGGGAGGCTTGGTCACCGTCAACCGACTGGACCTTTATGAGCGGATGCTCTCCTTCCGGTCACTCTGCTGCCTCACTTACGATCCCAAGGGTAAATACCTTCCGATTGACGAATCCAAGACGCCCATGGGCAAGCGCTATTGGTACCTGGATTTCGACCACGTGGGTTTCAATTTCCGCATGACCGACATTCAGGCGGCGGTGGGTCTGGTGCAACTCGCCAAGCTGGACGGCTTCAATGCCCGGCGCATCGAGATCGCCAACTTGTATTGCGAACGCCTGCGCGGCATTCGAGGACTCACTACGCCGTATGTTTCACCAGACGTGAAACACGTTTTTCATATTTACTGCATCCTCGTGGAACCCACATTCCGGCTCAGCAAGGAAGATTTTATGTGGGAGCTTTACACCGGCAAGCGCATTAAGGTATGGTCCCACTACATGCCCATCCATCTCACCACGGCCTATCGCCAACTTGGCCACGGCGAGGGCGAGTGCCCCGTCGCCGAAGCGCTGTTCCACAAATATGTGAGTCTGCCCATCCATCCCCGCATGACGGAAGAGTCGATTTCTTATGTGACCGACAGCATCCGGGAGTTGGCATGACGCCTTTTGAAGCCCAGGTAGCCGGCCTTCGTGGCGACGGGAAGTTCTTCGCCGAGGGCCGTCCGATCTTCATCGCCAGGTGCCCGGGGCGGTTGGACCTGATGGGCGGCAATGTTGATTACACGGGCGGTCTGGTGTTTGAGGCCACCATTCGCGAAGCCACATGGGGCGCCGTACAGTTGCGCGGCGACAAACGCGTGGTCTTCTGGAATCCGCAGATGGCCGAGCGTGGCTGGCAGGACCATGTGGAGTTTGAGTTGGATGCTCTCACCGGCGACGCCACGGTCCGCCGCATGGTGAACGCCGATCCCAAAGTTCGGTGGACCGCGTATGCGCTCGGGAATTTTTTCCTCCTCATGCAGCGATACCCCCAGGCGGTGAAGACCGGCGCCAATGTCTATCTTCATTCGGAAGTGCCTCTGAACAAGGGGGTGAGCTCCTCGGCGGCGGTGGAAGTTGCGGTGATGAAGCCCGCGGCCCGCGCTTACGGTATTGACTTGCACGGGATCGAGCTGGCCGAGGCGTGTCAGTGGGTTGAAAACGTCATCGCGGAATCCGCCTGTGGAATCATGGACCAGGCCGCGGCCACGCTGGGCGACGAGGGTTACGTCTTACCCCTGCTTTGCCAGCCTTGCCAGCCCTTCCCTCTGGTGCGCCTTCCCGAACAATTGCATTGTTGGGCAGTGGACTCGGGCGTGAGCCACGCGGTTACCGGGATCGAATATGAAGCCGCCCGCGCCGCCGCCTTCATGGGTTACAAGCTCATCTGCGATTGGGAGGGCTTGCCGGTCACGCGCGACGCCAGCAGCCGCATCCCGCGCTTTACCGATCCTCGCTGGCGGGGATATCTCTCGGAAGTAAGTCCGTCGGTCTTCCGCTCGAAATACGAATTGCGCCTGCCCGAGCATATGCCGGGTAGCGAGTTCCTTCGCGAAGGGCAGTTTCACCCTGACCCATTCACCACGGTGCGGCCCGGGATCCGGTACCGCGTTCGCAACTGCACGCGCTATGCGATCGAGGAGAATCAGCGGATCCAGTTATTCGTTGAGCTCGCACGGGGGGCGGCAGCACAAGCTTCCGAGGCCGCCTATCGGTTGATGGGCGACCTGATGTACCAGTCCCATTACTCTTACACGGAGTGCGGGCTCGGTAACGAAGCCACGGACCTGCTGGTGGAGTTGGTGCGCGAGCAGGGCGCGGCAGAAGGCCTCTACGGAGCCAAGGTGACCGGAGGCGGAGCCGGCGGAACGGTCGCGATTCTGGGGCAGCGGGATGCCAAGCCGGCATTCGAAAAAGTTGTCCGTGCCTATGCCCAAGCGCGGCATATTGAACCTTATGTGATTGACGGCAGCTCGATGGGCGCGGACCGCTTCGGAGTGGTCGTGCAATAGGGGCGATCATCAATAATAGTAGCGCGGGCGACGACCGGAACCTGGTAGCTGACAACCGACAACTGACAACTCAATATGGCAACCGTACCTGTGCTCAACAAAACGGCCGGCAAGGGCAGGATGCTCTGGTATTTCACCTTGCTCGCCGCGGCATCGCTCATCTGGTCGGCGCAAGGGACAGCGGTGAAGTTTCTTGACCGTACCATGGGGCCGATAGCCATCACCTTTCTTCCGTTTTACATCACCACGATCCTGCTTGTTCCCCTGCTGATCCGCAAGCGCCGTGCCAACCCGAGCGCGGTGCGGCCTACGTGGTCGGACTGGGGCAAGTTCGTCCTCGCGGGCGTGCTTGGGCAAGTACTCGCTCAACTCGGCATGACCTGGGGAATCTCCCGCTCGCTCGCTTCCAACGGCGCGGTGCTGAACCTGATGATTCCCGTCATCACTGCGGTTCTGGCCTCGTTCATGCTCCATGAAAAGATCTCTCTACTGAGAATTGCCTCTCTCGCCATCGGCCTGGTTGGGGTCATGCTGATGTCGGTCGAGGATCTGCGTCACGTCTCCTTTCTGAACATGAAATACCTGGTGGGCAATGGCCTGATCCTGGTGGGTTGCTTTGGGTCTTCCTTCTACAACACCTATTGCAAAGGTCTGATGAAGCGCTTCCAGGAAATCGAGATTCTGATCTTCAGTTACATCACGGCGTCGCTGGCCAGTATTCCGCTGCTCATCTGGGCGGAACCGTTCCACTGGAGTGTTTTCGGCACGTTCGATTGGAAATCGTGGGCGGCATTTGCCTTCCTGGCAATTCTGATGTATGGGGCGTCGATGCTATTCTTCTTTGCGGCGCTCGAACATCTCGATGTGACCGTGGCCTCAGTTTCGCTTTACCTCGTGCCCATATTCGGCGTGCTTATGGCGGCCGTGCTTCTCGGGGAGCGCTTGAGCACGCTGGCCATGGCGGGTTCCGGAATTGTCCTGGTAGCGACCGTCCTCATCATGAAGTACGACACAAGCTATTAGCGCAGTTTTTTTGCCACGCTGGACCGTTTGGCCGTTAGCAACAGCCCTATCAAAATGATGTGAGTTCCGTTATGGCAAGTTCAATTTCGTCTGAAAAGCTCAGGGATGCGTTCCGGACCGCGACGCTACTGGCTGTTCTACTGCTCCCGGCAACGACTTGGGCGCAAGGCGTGTTTGTCAATGCGCAGGTGCCTTGGCACACGGTGGTGCTCGACTCGCAGGGAA
>CAZCVY010000145.1:0-17333 GCA_964501985.1 uncultured Acidobacteriota bacterium
TTTTCGATTTTCGACCGCGTGCTTTCAACTACTTGCGGGCCAAAATACGCGGTTTTTTCAATTAATTCACAGCTTCCCAGCGGGCGGGACGCCCGCGCTACGAATACAGTTCGCCGGCGTATTTTGCGATCCTCACGAAGCTTTTTGCGTTCCACAATGAGCCTCGACGTCACCATCACATCTACGTCGGCACGCGGTACGACGGGGTCAGAAGATCATCAGGTATCGGTCGGTCTCCCACTCACTGACGCTTCGTTGATACTGCACCCATTCTTCGGTCTTCACCTGAATGTAGTAGGAGGTGAAATCCGTTCCCAAGGCTTGCTGGAGGACGGAATCCTTCTCGAGATGATGGAGTGCTTCTCGCAAGCTCATGGGCAACAAGTGAATCCCCCGCGCGGCGAGGTCGGTTTCGGGGACTTCGTACAAGTTGCTAGTGTTGGCCGGGCCAGGGTCCATTTTGTTCTCGATTCCGTCCATGCCTGCCGCCAGGAGGCCCGCAATCGCCAGGTAGGGGTTGGCGGCGCCGTCGATGGCGCGATTTTCAATTCGGCCGGGCCCCGGAAGGCGGATCATCTGAGTGCGATTGGAAGGGCCGTAGGTGATGTAAACGGGCGCCCAGGTGGCTCCGGAGCGCGGCCTGCCCGGAACCAGGCGCTTGTAACTATTCACCAGGGGCGAGGTAATGGCGCAGAGGCTTGGCGCGTGATGAAGTACCCCGGCCATAAACGCGCGGCCGAGGTGGGAAAGACCGTATTCGGCATTTTCATCAAGAAACAGGTTCTTGCCGGTTTCCGCGTCCGCCAGGCTGAGATGAAAGTGCGCGCCGTTGCCGGTGAGATGCGAAAAAGGTTTGGGCATGAAGGTGGCGAGCAGGCCGTGCTGCTCGGCGATGGTGCGTACCATCCACTTGAAGAACGTGTGCCGGTCGGCGCTGGTCAGGGCGTCCGA
Source organism: uncultured Acidobacteriota bacterium (assembly GCA_964501985.1). Taxonomy (GTDB): domain Bacteria; phylum Acidobacteriota; class Terriglobia; order UBA7540; family UBA7540; genus Bog-366. The sequence goes on from CAZCVY010000145.1 coordinate 952, forward strand.
ATAAACCCAATTGATTTCGAATTGGCAGTTGGCATCTTCGTGGTCGCTGGCATACGGGTCCCAGCCCATCTCCTGCATGTAATGAAGGAGCGTGGTCATGATATCAAGGTTGCGGTAGAGCGCGCGCAGGTCGTAGCAAGGCTTTCCCGCCGTATCAAGAGGATCCCAGGGGAGGTAGCGGCCGTGGTCGTTCTTCTTCAAGAGCATGAATTCGGCTTCGATGCCGACGTGGAGAATGTAACCCTCTTGCCGGAGCGCTTCGAGGCTGTGCGAAAGAATGGTGCGCGGACAGTAGGGCCACGGCTGTCCATTCACGTGGAGATTGCCGGGCACCCAGGCAACGTTCTTGCGCCAGGGTAGAATGGTGAGAGATTTGAAGTCGGGGATGCTCACGACATCGGCATCCTGCGGGCCCTGGTTCAGATCGCCGGCCGCAAAGCCCGCGAAGCCCGCCCCTTCCCGCGTCATCTCCTCCTTGTGGGTCGCGGGAACAACCTTGGCTTTGGGGGCTCCCGTCAATTCGACGAAGGAGCAAAGGAAGAACTCAATGTCTCTTTCCGATAACAGCGAGCCCTTGGGACTGTCCATAACTCCTCCTTTTCGTCTACGAAGAAACCGCGGCAGCGGCCTTTTCTCCCACCAATTGTCCGGTGGCGAATCGACCCGGGGAAAAAGGCTCAATCAGCTTGGGAGTTTTGCCGGTCGCGATCAGTTCCGCCGTGCATTTTCCGGCGATGGGGGCCGCCTTGAATCCGTACGTCCCCCATCCTACATCCATGTAGAAATTTCTTACTTCCTGCGCCGCGCCGATAATCGGAGCGTAATCCGGGGTCATGTCGCAGACTCCGGCCCACTGGCGCAGCACTCGCAGCCCGTGCAATTGCGGGAACAGCTCGAGTGTGTACGTGGCCATCTGCTCGAGCGTCGGAAGCGTGCTCCGCATACTGTACGACTGATAGGGGTCGATCTCGGCGCCGATGACCAGTTCCCCTTTATCGGTCTGGTTCACGTAAACATGCAGCGTAGCGGAGACAATCACCTTGTTGAGAAAGGGCTTCAGCGGCTCGGTAACACAGGCTTGGAGGGGGTGGCTGACCACTTGCAGGGGCACTCCCGCCATCTTCGCGATGGTCGAAGCCCATCCGGCCGTGGCATTCAACACTGCTCCGGTGGAAACTTCCCCGCGATCTGTGAGCACCGCTTGGACTTTGCCAGCTTCCACCCGCATTCCCGTGACGGTCGTGTAAGGGTGAATTTCAATCCCCATGCGGTCGCAAGCGCGCGCCAGGCCCCACACCACGGCGTCGTGGCGGATGATGCCCCCCGGCGGATGATACAACGCGGCCAAAATCGGGTAACGTGCTCGGCCGCTGAGGTCCATGGAGGGCACCAGCCGGCGAATTTCCTCGGGATAGATCATCCGGCTGTCGATCCCAAGGGCTTGGTTGTTTTCCGCCCGAATTCGCAAGCCGGTCACGGAGGAGTCTGTGTGCCCAAGGGTGAGGTGGCCACACTGGCTGAAGAGCAAATTCCATTCGAGCTCTCGCGAAAGGCTTTCATAAAGCTTCACGGATGCGTCGTAGAAAAGAATGCCTTCCGGAGTGCGGTAATTCGAGCGAATGATGGCGGTATTCCGGCCACTGCTGCCGATTCCCAGGTAGCCTTTATCGAGCAGCGCGATATTGCGAACGCCATGCTGTGAGCCGAGGTAATAAGCCGTGGCGAGCCCGTGGACGCCCGCGCCCACAATCACCACCTCATAGCGGGGTTTCAGTTCCCGCCGCTGCCACATTCGCTCCTTTTTGAAGAGTCTCAACATCTTGGTGTTTGTTGTATTTCTCAGCCCTGAGGAGGTCCCGGCTCAGCCCAATCCGCCGGCCGCAATTCACGAAAAGAACTTCACCACAGAGGCACGGAGATCACAGAGGGGCTTCTCTCCGCGCCCTCCGTGCCTCTGTGGTGAAGCTCTTCCTTCACTCTCTCTCCGGAAGATGAATAGCCGCGGACTTCACATCGCGCCGGCCCGGATCAACCCCGCATCAGTTTCTTTGCCTCAAGCCCAAAAGGCGCGATCTGGAACTCGTGCCCGGCATGGAGTACCGATTCCCAAACACTCACGCCGTACTCTCGTCCGACCAGTAAATGGAACGCCGGAATGCCCGCCACATCTTTCCGCAGAATGATGGCGTGAACGTGCGCCACGGTGGTCTGCGTACAGGTGAAATCGTCCCGCAGATTGCTCGAAAGATTCAGCGAGGTCAACTTATTCAAAACGTCACGGCTGCGAGGCCCGGCAAGCAATAACTGCGCGTAGGCAGAGGTCACTTCGGTCACATATACGGGTGGAGGTAAAGTGGGGTCCGGCCCAACCGTCTGGAATTGCTCCATGCGCTCTCGGACTGCGACGGCTGCCGAAGGCTCGCACGTCAGCAGGTATTGACGCTGTCCCAACGGCCACAAGAACGCCTCGGGTCCCAGGTCGTGAGGGGTCTTCAGTCCGCGACCTTGCAGATTGAATTTCGACATCCAACTCAAATCAGCCAAACCAACGGATTGGCGCGTCCGCGCAGCCTCCTCGGCCGGGTCGACGAAGGACGAGGGAACTTGCCAGCCATGATGCTCGACCATCGTGGCCACACGTTCGCGATACGTGTGGTACAAAGCCGTCTGCTTAATATCAGCGTCCTTTACGTGCGCAAGCGCGTGCCTTCGGGATCATAGAACGCCTGCTCGGTGATCCTGGCGCGTGCCAGTCGTCCCGCTACTCGGACATCGACTTCGGCTCCCTCGTGGGCCTGCTCCGCCGGCACCCAGGCCAAACCTATTGCTTTCTTCTTGAGGGGAGAGAACCGAACACTGGTAACTCTTCCGGCCAGTTGGCCATCCACCATAATCGCTGCGCCGTCCTCGGGCAAAATATCTTCGTTCATAATAAATCCCGCGAGTTTTTGACGCGGTTGTTCACCCGCGAGACGATGGAGCGCCGCTCGACCGATAAAATCTTCCTTGTCCAGCTTGGGCGCCCATGACATTCCAGCTTCATAGGGATTCGTCAAGGCGTCGCTATCAACCGCCACGATCACATGGCGCTTCTCGAGGCGCAGAAGGCGTTGGGCTTCAATTCCAAAAGGCCTGATGTCAAATCTACGCCCCGCATCGAGCAAGGCTTTCCAAAGGTCCGGGCCGAACTCGGCAGGAAAGTGGATTTCCCACCCCGTTTCTCCCACAAATCCGATCCGCATCAAAATGGCCTCGATGCCCGCGACTTGCGCCGTGCGGCATGCCATGTAAGGGAAGGCCGTAGTGCTCAGGTCGCAATCCGTGAGCGGTGTGAGCACCTCGCGCGCGTTCGGCCCCGCCAGATTTACTGCCGCGAGGCCTGAGGTGACGTTCGTGATATAAACGTCCCAGCCCGTTCCCACCAGCCACCACTTCATCCACTGATTCACGAAGTCCAGATTGCCCGTGGTGGTGGTCACGAAGAAGTGGTCGTCCGCCAGCCGGGAAACCGTGCCATCGTCCAGCATGATTCCCGCTTCGTCGCAAAGAACTCCGTAGCGAACGCGCCCCAGTCGAAGGTCTGACAGCTGTCCCGCGTAAATCTTGTCGAGCAGATTCCCCACGTCCCGGCCTTTGATATCCAGCTTGCCCAGCGTGCTGACATCAATCAGCCCCACGCGCTCTCGCACCGCGCGATACTCCGCTTCGACGCAGAACTTCTCATCTGCGCCTTTTTGCGGCTGGTAGTAGCGCGGCCGCTTCCACTCTCCCATGTCGAGCCACACGGCGCCGGATGCATCGTGCTCATAGTGCATGGGAGTGCGGCGCGTGGGATGATGCCGCGCCCCGGCCAGCGCTCCCAGCGTGACTCCCGGGTTGGGCGGCCGCGAAGTGGTGACTCCCGTATCACCCATGCTCCGGCTGGTCTGGCGGGCACAAACTCCGATGGCGGGCAACTGGCACATCCTGCCCTGACACGGGCCCATCGTCGTGGTCGTATACCGTTTGAGCGTTTCTATGTGATCGAAGCCTTCGTCAATCGCATTCACAAGGTCCTGCGAACTCACGTCGGAGCACAGACAGACAAACGCCCGCTTGCTCGCAGGGTCGCGTTCTGGCGGCAGGATGGCCGCGGCGATGAGCGATTCCCCCGTCACCTCGCCTACCGCGCGGATGCTGGGGGGGAAGTCTGTCGGGATAAAGGCTCCCTTCCTCGCGTCCCATTGCAAGCGCGCTCCGGCTTGATTCAGCAGGCCGGCATCGGGGATGCGATGGCCGCACATGACCACTAAATCACAGGCGTATTGCCCGTCTCGTGTTTGGACGCCAGTAACGCACTGACGACCAAGGGCCTTGACCACCGATTCCGGCGCGACGGTGGCGGCAACTTGAATTCCCGCCTCACGCAAGTCCGCTACCACGGACTCTTCCCGCGGACTGCGCCCAATAACCACGGCCACCTTGCCCGGCGCGATGCCGTGCAGGCGAATCAGGCGCTGGACGGCGGTCGAGAGCATGATTCCGACCAGGTCGTTGTTCGGAAAAAGCAGCGAAGATTCATAGGCGCCCGTCGCCACCACTACTCGGCCGGCCCGCAGGTGAATCAACCGCTCGGCGTCCTTGGGCTCTTTGCGAGGTTGCACAACGCCAAGCAAGTTGCCTTCGTAGAGGCCAAAACAGTAGCGCCCTTGCAGCACTTGGATGTTTGGAAGCGCTCGGACCCGGGCGACAAGGTCGGCGGGCGAAGTGTCCGGGCTTCTCGAGTACCGCAGGTGGCCGCCCAGCGCCGGCTGGTCATCAATCAACGCGACCTGCTCGCCCTGGGTCGCCAGCTCGATTGCGGACGCCATGCCCGCCGGGCCGCCGCCGACAATCGCCACTTCCGTGTGCCTGTAGCTGTGTTCGTAATTCCCGTTAACATTATCGAGCGAAGGCGCCACGCCAAGGCCCGCGATCCTGCGAATAAAGGGCTCGGCGGCATGCCACACGCGGGGATTGGTCATCGTTTTGTAATACCAGCCGACCGGCATCAACCAATCGAAGCGCTGCACCACGGAGAGGAAGTCGTTTTCGAGCGACGGATACGCATTCTGGTGCGTGACTTTCATTCCCGCCAAGGCGCGGGTTGTGCAGGTGCGGACATTCGGAGTTCCATCCACGTTCATCAGGCAATTTGGGCACTTTCCCGAAAGGCAAAGCAAGCCGCGCGGGCGATGGTACTTGAAGCTCCGCGAGAAGATGCGCTGTCCGGAGCGATAAAGCGCCGAGGCAATGGTGTCGCCGACCGAGGCTGTGACCGGCTGTCCATTGAATTGAAATGTCAGCGTTTCCGAAGGTTCGCTCACGTTGATTCTTCAGGGAAAAAGGAATCCTGGACTTCGTTGGTCAGGGTGTTTCTGAGCGCTTGAAACCACTGGCGGCAGCCCGAACGGTGAAACCACCACTCGCGTTGCACTCCCGCCTCGTTGACTTTGGTGTATGTGTAATGAGCCCAGTCTAGATCCGGCGCGCCGGGGCCAGGACGCTGCTTAACCTCACCCCCAAAGCGGAATTCATATACGCTGCGATTGCCGCACTGGGGACACCGCACTAGAAACGACACAACTAGCTCCTTAAATCCTCGCCACTTTTCGGGTCCCCGCCAAGGGAATCCCGCAAATCGCCGAGGCTTCCAGGGTAAGCGCCGCCATATCCTCAGGCTCAAGATGGTGGATGTCCGACTTCCCACAGGCCCGAGCCAACATTTGAATCTCTGCCGTCATCACCCGCAGCAGGTTGGCAACCCGCTCCGCCGCCTGATCAATGTCGAGGCGTTGCATCAATTGGGGGTCTTGCGTTGTGACGCCCACCGGACAGCGACCCGTATGGCAGTGGTGGCAATACCCAGGCTCCGTGCCGAGGCGGTGATAATCGTCGACGTGCAAGGCCTTGTTGCAGTTCAGAGCAATCAACGCGGCGGTGCCGATATACACCGCATCCGCTCCCAGCGCGATGGCCTTGGCTGCATCCGCGCCATCACGAATCCCGCCCGCGATGATGAGTTGGATTTCCCCATATTGCCCGCAATCCTCAAGGGCTGCGCGAGCTTCGCACACGGCTGCCAGAGTCGGCAGGCCTGTATGTTCCTGAAAGATTGCCGGCGAAGCTCCTGTGCCGCCTTCCATGCCATCCACCACAATGACGTCGGCCCCGGCCTTGACCGCGAGCTTCACGTCGTCAAACGCCCGGCTGGCGCCCATTTTTACGAAGATCGGCACTTCCCAGTCCGTCGCCTCGCGCAACTCTTCGATTTTCACAATCATATCGTCCGGCCCCAGGAAGTCGGGGTGCCGCGCGGGGCTCCGCTGGTCGACCCCGACGGGAAGATCGCGCTGCCGGGCGATGGTCTCTGACACTTTCGAACCCAGCAGCAATCCGCCGGAACCCGGTTTGGCGCCCTGACCCACGGTGAGTTCAATAGCGTCAGCCCTGCGCATATCGTGAATGTTAATTCCGTATCGCGAGGGCAGCACTTCGTAAATCAGCGTCTTGCTGTTTTCTCGTTCCGCCCCCAACATCCCGCCATCGCCGGTAGTATTGGAGGAGCCCGCCGCCGATGCTCCCCGCGCCAGGGCCACCTTGGCATTGTAGGAAAGCGCTCCCCAGCTCATCCCGGTGATCATCACCGGCACGTCGAGCACGATGGGTTTACGTGCGTGGCGCTTTCCCAGCACCGTCTTGGTTGAACACTTTTCTCGGTAGCCCTCCAGGGGAATCCGGGTCAGCGAACAGGGAAGAAAGGTGAGGTCGTCGAAGGTCGCCCAAGTTCGCGGACGCAATGTGCCGTAACCGCGCATGCGATACAGGCCAGACTCCGCTTTGGCCTGGATGTCCTCGATGACCTCAGGCCGGAAGGTCCCGCTCGGCCGCAGCGTATGATTTAAGATGTGGGGATCGTCAGGCATCGATCAGAGAGCCTCCTGCCAGGTCTTCCAGTCCCGTTTATCAAAATTCCACAGCTTTCTCCCCGCCACGACCTTCTTGAACTCTCGCACGGACGGCAGACCCTTGCGCACCTCAGGTTCGAGGAATTGATTCAGCAGCGTCTCGAGCGATTGGGCATCATCTGGCGTGGTCGTTTCAACGACCGCGTCGGTGCCCAGATCGGCAATCTTGCCGCCCACATAGCAAACAGTCTCATACATGGAATCGGCAAAGGCCTCACCGGCGTCGCCGCAAACGATGAGGGTCCCTTTCTGCGCCATAAACCCGGCCATGTAGCCGCAATTTCCTGCCACGATCACGGTGCCGCCTTTCATAGAGATTCCGAGCCGCGCCGCGGCAGCGCCATAAATCACGACCGTGCCACCACGAATCGCAGCGGCAGCCCCATTTCCCGCACTGCCGCGCACCACCACGCGGCCGTTCATCATGGATTCAGCGAGTCCCCAACCGGCGCTGCCGGCGACTTCGAAGTTGGCGCCGTCAATCAGCCCGGCGCAGTAATAGCCGACGCTCCCCTCCAATTGGACGGTAACCGGTTCGAGGATGGCGACCCCCAGGTTGTGACGGGCGCCGGGGTTCCGCACGAGAATCTGCTTCTCGCCTTCTCGAATATATTGCTTGATCTCGGCGTTGATCTCCCGCGTGGTCCGGCCCTCGCAGTTTACCTGTCCCATACCCGAACCTCTCTGGCCTGCGCCTCGCGGACATCGTAATTACCGGGCAAAGCCGCTCGAATGGCGATCTCCTCGTTGGCGAGGGCAATGAAGCTGTCCGTTTCGGTCCAAAGCAGTGGTTTGAGAGCAAAGGGATCTTTAACGAAGCCGAATTGGTTGGCGGTTGCCACCAAGCAACTGAAGGAACCGTCCAGTTCTCGCAACATGGCTCGCATGGCCTCTGCGAGCGTCAAGCCATGGCTGATCTGGTCAGCAAGATAAATTGCCACCACTTCCGAGTCGTTTTCGGTGTAAAAACGGACCTTGCGTTGTTCATAGCAGCGGCGGAGCTGGTGATAATTGGTGATGTGGCCGTTGTGAACAATCGCGAGGTCGGCGAGTTGATGGCTCCCAAAAGGCTGCGAGTGGCTTAGGTCAACTTTGGACTCGGTGGAAAGCCGCGTGTGGCCAAGGCCGTGGGTGCCACTGAGCCGCGAAACGCCGTAGGTCTTCTCCAGATTGGCGGGTGAGCCCACTTGCTTAATGATTTCAAGGCTCGACCCCATGCTGACGACTTCAATTTCTTTGCTGAGCGCTTCAATGCGGGCGGCGAGAGCGGGAAGATCTTTCACGCCCGCGACCGCCAAGCGAGCGGAATTGCCAATATTCGAAAACTGGCAGCTACCGCCGTAGTGCGAATCGAGAAACTGGGTGAGAGTCTGAATGAGACCGGAACAGTCCTCTTCGTCACCGAGCTTGACCCGCAGGACGGCCCGGCGATCGGTGCTTGTGCCAAACAAGGCGACCCCGGCGGAGTCCGGCCCGCGACAAGCCAACCCCTCAAGCATGGCAATAAGAATCTGCCCGACGCTCGAGTTCCGGTGGTCCCCGGATTTATCGAAAAAACCCGCTATTCCGCACATGTGATTTCCCTGAGAAGTTCTGTATACTAGCAGTATACGCGAGAAGGTTCAAGCGGGTTTTTAACGAAGGCAATCAATCCATGGCATCACTTAGCGGCACACGCGCTAAATCCAAGGCAGAACTTCTGGGGGAAGTAGAGAGAGTTTACCGATTGCTCAAATCGTGGCTCGTCGAGGCGCAGTTGGCTCCCGGCGAAATCCTTTCCGAAGTGGATCTCGCATCGCGCTGCCGGACCAGCCGCACGCCCGTTCGCGAATCGTTCAGCCGATTAGCGCAGGATGGCTGGCTGAAACGTATTCCCCATAAGGGGTACCTGGTCGCGCCGCTCTCGATTCGCGACATCGTGGAGCTTTACGAGTATCGGAAGGTTTTGGAGTGCTTTGCCGCGGAACGAGTGGCCCACTCTGCCAGCCATCAGCTGATCGAGGAATTGGAAGGCATCGTTGCCGTCGAAAGAAAAGCCAGAGCGTCGCCGCTCGCGATCCTAACCGCCAACGGCGCTTTCCACCTTCGCCTCGCAGAACTTTCGTCGAACGTGCGCCTGGCGAGTCAGGTATCACTGGTGCTTTGTTACGTGAAGCGGCTTGATACCATCTGCACGCAGAGCGTCCCCGGCTGGATTGGGCATGATGAAATTATCAGCGCGCTGCGGGACCGCCAGCCCGAGGCGGCGCGCGAGGCGATGGCGCGGCACATCGACGTCTCCCGCGACAAAATGCTTCGGCTTTTTGGAGTTTGAACTCCGCTACAAACTTACGAGTCCGCCTCGGAGGGCGCCACTTCCGCGCCGACCGCTCCTTCCAACACGCCGTTGCCGGGCCTGCGATCTTCGATGAGCCGCCGGTAAGCGTGCAAGGGCAGGTAGAGGAAGCAGATTCCGAGGCCCCAGAAAAACAGCCAATGCCTTCCCGGCCCGACGGCGATGTCGGAGGAATAATAACCGCCATACGCCCACACGAAGAGAAACCCCACTCCAATGCAGACGGCGGCGTACCGCATGAATCCCGGCATGCGCACGGGCCGCTTTAGGTCAGGGTATCTTTGCCGGTAGAGAAAATAACCGATCAGGGCTAATGAGAGGGCGAGCAGATACCCCATGTTCGAGAAGATATAGATCTCGAGAGGCGAGCCAAGGAATACGACGATGATCGAAGCCGCCAGATTGAAGAACATCGCGAAGTCCGGCACGCCATGACGGTTGGTGTGCTGGAAAAACTTGGGGATCACTCCGTCCTGCGCCACCTGGTAGAGCGAGCGGCCGCAGCCCATGATCGCGTTCAGAACCGATAGCAGCAACGCAACAACGAGCGGGATGCCGATAATCCACCTCACCCACCCCCCAGTGCCAAAGATCGCCTCGGTATAAGCGAGAAATGCTGTCAGGGGATCAACGTCGGAGCGGCCAAGAACGGCTACCAGGAGCAGCGGAATCGCGATATAGATCAGTGAGCCATAGAGACCAGAAGCGCTCAGGGCAATCTTGGCGTCTCGGGTCGAGTTCCTGCACTCGCCGATATAGCATGCGGCCGCCTCAGTGCCCAGCACCGACCACGTCAGGATGAAAATCCAACTGATGAAAAAAACGAACGTGCCCGCCCGCGGATCGGCGAGCCGGAAACCCGCCACGTTGTTCCAGTGCAGCGTGGATGGCCGCACGAAGGGAAGGACAATGAGCAAGGTCAACGGCACCATCGAGACGATGCCGAGCACCGTGGCAAATCCCGCCCCCAAGCGGATTCCCAGATAGCAAGGGATGAAAAGAATCAGCAAACCCGCGATGCTGAGAATGAGGACGTTGAGGTTGATCGGCGCGCTGATCGGCATGAACTCCCGGCCCAAGGGAATCTTCCAGAGCACCGCAATATACTTCGCGGCCAGAATCATGTTGAGGGGCGCGACGGGAAACCATCCGAGGCCATAGCTCCACGCCGAGATTCCGCCCATGTGCCGCGCCACACCGGCTCCAAAACACTTGTAGGTCTCGAAGGCGTAGGAGGGCAGGCCGCCGGTCCGGTCCGGCATCATGGCGGCCAGCTCCGCGAGGCACAGGCATAAAACCAACCCCGCGATACTGACCATAAGAAATGCCGGTATCGACGCCGCTCCCATGCTCTGCACGGCGAACGGCGCCACGCCCGTGACCAGAATCGTACCCGCGAGGCCAATTACGAACGCGCCCCACCAATTGGTTCTCTTGGGAAGACTGGCAGGAGTTTTCGGAGATGCGGGCATTCCTGTTCCCCTTTCGAAGGTCTTCTGGCTTCCTGCGGGTTCCCGAATCCGTAAACCTCAGACGGGAAGAAACTCAGCGAACCCGAAGAGCCGAAACCGGAACTGCCCCCATCAACTGCGAAGTGTATCACGGAGTGATGAACTGTTTTCGTAGCGCGGGCAGCCTGCCCCGATGAATCGGGGTCCCGCCCGCCGGGGCGTGGGCAAGATGCCCGCGCTACGCCATACGTCCCTACCGCAAGGGCGCGAGCGCTGTGGGGTCGCTTCGCGATTGAGCTTCCTCGTTCATGTGCTCTGCGAGCAGGTCCCAGCTCACAAAATTTCCCGCCGACGTAGGAGCGCCGGTGTCGGGATTGTAATTCTCATTCATGCCGCCGGTTGCCTTCAGATCCTTCACCAGCAAGTCGACGGTCTTGCGGGCAAGCTCTTCCGCCTGCGGATTGAATCCATAATTCATCAGGCCGTGCATGAGAAGATAGTTGGAGATCACCCAAACCGGTCCGCGCCAGTAGCCCGCCTTCGGATCGAAGAGGGGTTCCTGAGGGGCAATCGATCTGATGCCGTAATCGCACCAGAATTCCTGCGGGTTCAGCAAATGATCGCGGATCGTGCGCGCGGCCTGGCTGGCCTTGGCGATCCCCGTCCACAGGGGAACGAAGTTCGTCCAAGTCTCGATGGAAACGAACTGGCCCGTGCGCGCGTCGACGTTCAGGAACATTCCCCGCTGCTCGGACCACATCTTTTGCTGCACCAGCGATTTCAATTCCGCGGCCTTGGCGTTGTATTGCGCCGCGTCTTCGCTTTTGGCCAGACGCGCGGCCAGCAGTCCCATGGCCACGTACTCGCGATAGAGATAGCACTGCAAGTCCACGCCCTCGGTCACGTCCGCGGGCGAATCGGAAACGGCGGGATTGTTGTCCACTCCGCTTTCGACGCCGTTGTACCAGCGGAAAAAGCCGTCGGGCGAGCGCCGGGTGGTCTCCCAGAACTCCAGGGTGTGAGCCAGCTTGGGGTAGTAAGGACCAATCCAATCGGCGCTTCCGAGGGTCTGGGAGGCTCGCCACGCCGCTTGCGCTAAAAACGGCTTGCACATTTCCGGCAGCGCCCACAGGGCATCGGGTGCAATCTCCCGGGGCGTGTAACCCCGATCGTCGGCATTCTCATCCACCAACTCGAGAAAATCCTTCACCGAGTCCGCCACGGGCTGGCCCACTCCGTCGTAGCTCAAGGCCACTCCCATGAAATACATGTCCCAGTCGAAGAGTTGAAAATAAGGGCCGCTGGGAACAAGGTAGGGATGCTTCAACAATCCCTTGGGCGGTTTGACGATGTGCTTCTTCACGTGATGCTGCTCGAAGAGCAGCGCGATTTCACTTTGCCCCGCGGCGCCGAGATTTTGAGGGACCATCGCGAGCGCGGCGGCCACCGCCACCGGACCCGCGACAAACATGCAAAAGAAGCGCTGGAAATGCCGCGGCGAGCAGCAACACGCGGCAAATGCGCCAGCCGTACGCGGATAAAATCGTAATGTTCTCAGCGGATGATTCGTCATTTTTGCGTCGTGCCCTCCGCAGAAGCAGCGTCGGCTTGCTCCCACAGTCGAAATCCTCCCAGGAAAGCATTGCGATTATCCCCCAGGCGGGTCTTCGGAGGCAGGGTCTTGAGCTTCTTGGAGTTTCCACCGCCCAGCACCACGTAATCGGCCTGAAGCGCGACTCGAAGCTCTTCGACCACATCGGCCACATGCCGCCTCCACTTCTTCTTGCCCATGCGGATTAGCCCGCGCAGGCCGAGATAATCCTCGTAAGTTTTTTTCTTGTAGGGAAGGTGAGCCAGCTCCATGGGTTGAATGAGCCCATCGACAATCATCGTGGAGCCCAGTCCGGTGCCCAGCCCCAGAAAGAGCATGCGGCCGCCCTTGTAGCTTCCCAGCGCTTGCATGGCAGCGTCATTGATCACTTTGACGGGGCGGCCGAAAGCCTTGTGGAAGCTGAAACCGACCCATCCAGCGGCGAGATTGTAAGGCTCGCGCAGCGGCCGCCCGTGAATGACCGGTCCGGGAAAGCCAATCGAAATCACCTCGTAATCCCAATCCTTCGTAAGGGCCTTAACCTGCGTGACCATCGCCCGGGCGGTCATCGTGGGCCCGGACGGAATCTCGCGGAATTCGCGCTGTCCCGTGGCCAGCACCTTAACGTGGGTTCCTCCCACGTCAATCGCCAGGACCTTGGGGGTATTCGTCGAAGGCGCAGCACTCATATCTCCTCCTCGAGATGCGGGCAAACTCGCACCGCTCGTCCACTTGATTGCCCAACTTAAGCCCGCAAGCTTACCTCAGGTTACAACAGGTTTGATGAGCTTCGCCTTGAAAATCGCGGCCTCACTCTGTGGTGGGTTAGGCAGTGCCCTAAGTCGAGGTGTAGCGCGGGCGTTCGACCGGCGTAGCGCGGGGCTGCGCACATCGCAAGAATTCAGGGTAAACTCCATTTCGCGGAGTTATTTTTGTGACTCGCCGTTGGCGGAGCGTCGAAGTCGATCGCGGCGGGTGGGGAGCAGAGCGTCATGAGCAATCGATGGTACGCGCGGCCGGTGCTGTTCGTAGCGGACATCGACAGGTCCGTCGATTTCTACGTGAAGGTACTCGGATTCACGCAACCGTGGCGATATGAGGAAAAGGGCAAAGCGTGGGTCGCGCAGGTGGACCGGAAAGGCTGCGAGATCATTCTCTCTTCTCAATGGCCCGATAAAGTGGGCAAGGGCCTGATGTTCATCTCGCTCGATCCCGGCGTGCTGGACGCCTTGCGGGCGGAGCTGGAAGGGCGCGGCGTGCACGTGAAGGACGGCGAGTGGGGCTACCGGCTAATGGTCATCACGGACCCGGACGGAAACGAGCTCTACTTCCCGTATCCGAAGTTGTCCGCCACGGGCTCCCTCCCCACGTCGAACCCTGCGTAGCCGCACTATGGCGCTGCACGTTCAAGCGGCAAGCGAGGTCTCGATTCGTCCCCGCTTCCCAAGGTATGTGCCCGCGGTTGGGGACGCAGAGATAAACGGCTATGTCTGCGCCACCCGCCCATCAGTCGACATTTTATGGCCCAACAGCGAGGTAATGATTAATGCCCTAACCCTACTAAATAACTGAATGCCGGTAGAACCAGCGAGAGCCAAAAAAACCATTGTGCGGCTGTGTTCCAACTCCTTACCTTTGTTACCCATTTGATGGTGCAGGCAACGCCGGATGTGGCCACCAAGAAGAAAACGCCTTTTGTAACCCATCCAAAGTCGCCATGAAGGGAGGCCGGGAAACCATATAGGAAACCCCAGATCAAGCAGAACACCGCGCCTAAACCAACCAAAAACCTACTTTGCCTGCTCAATTTCCCCATTGGCGGGGAGTATATATAACAGCGGCACACTGTTTTCCACTTACTTTTCAAACTGAGACACCACCCGCGAGGGGGGGCAGGAACGGGTGAGAAAATTAAAAAGGTTTGAAATTTACATAGCTTAAGTATCTGCGCTACGCTTGCTTGAGGATCCCGCCGGGTGGAGCCGGTTGAGCGGGTGGAAGATTTCACGTGTTTGGGTCATATTGGCATACAGTAGGCCCTAACCGAGTCGAAGCTCGCGCGCAGAGGACATATGCCATGAAAATGCTGACGATCACCAAAAAGGAGCTCGAAGAGGTTAAGCAAATCCAGATTGAGCGTCATTGGAAGTGGCCAGCCGCCCTTAGCACAAACCGTGTCGGCGATATATGGTCATACGAAACGCAAGGTCACACCCCACCCGAGCTGAGAGAGCAAGTGCGTGGAATTTCGAAGTTAATCGACGCAATAGCATCAGAATATCTGAACGTAAGATCGAGCGGTGGACGCTTTTTCATCACTGACACGGGAGCTTTTTACTCGCCGCACGGGAATGAAGAGCTTCCATTTCTGACTTTCGTATTTTTGGATTCAAAATGAGCCAACACCACCCCTGGCCCTGGTTCGGGCGGCAGCTTTCTCACACGGAACGATCCGGTGGACGGCCTAGACAATTCGCGTTCGAGGCGCGAGCGCCAAGCGGTGATACCCACTCGGGGGAGCGGGGAAGTGAGACGTTTTCGAGCGAGCGCGGACCCCAAAACCGGGAGGGGGGAGAAAGAGTGTCAGGAACCCTTTCCTTTTCTGCTCAAGGGGTCGCTCTTTTCCCGCCACTAACCCACGTCCGTGGACAGCGGGCCCGCCCTGCTGGCGGGACGGTGTAAACCCGCAGGGGGTTTGTTGAGGGGAAAGCGTTTCAGTGTCAGGTACCCTTCCAGAACGAGAAGCCAACCGCTCAACCGCGCCACAGGGGCAGGCCTCGCGGCTGCCGTGTGTTACTTCAGCGCTTCGTTAATCTCGATGTCCCGCTTCAGTACCTCGGTTAACAGTTCCGATAAGTCCACACCCTTCTTTCGGGCCTTGGCGGAAAAGTACCGCCACACACTTTGCTCGATGGAGGCAGGCAGATAGACCTTCGCGTTCGGGGGAATATAGTGCAGACCCCGAACTCCCTTGCCGAAGTCGATTTCGTCGGGCATGTGATCGTCGTGGATGGTGGGAGAGAAAAAGGTTAGGAACATGTGAAAAAATCAGGAAACAAACCTGGCACCGCTGAGGCACAGAGACACTGAGAACTGAAATGAAAGGACTTTCCTCTGTGCCTCCGTGTCTCAGTGGTCAATGTAATCGATTTCTTCACACCTTTCAGGAACCGTTTTTCTCCCGATCTGGAGGGCTTAACTGGTGACCGCATACTCTACCGACCGCGGGTTGGCGGTATGCTTCGAGGCCTCCAGGATTTCCAGGCCCACGATGTTGCCGTCCTTGTCGTAGTCGAGGATCACCCCGGGTTTGCCCTCATCGCTCTCTTCGATGGGGGCGTTGCTCAGGAGGATTCGGAGCACGTCAACTTCGGCATCGTAGGTTACCTTCATGGCTTTTTCCAGTATCTCTCAATTTTACTTGTTCGGTAGGCAGTAACAACCACGGTCGGGTCCAAACTATCATCCACCATCACCCGCTCCAGAAACATTTTACCACCGAAGTCCCGCCGACATTGATAAGCCCTTATCGCCCCTCTTTCCGGCACGATCTGGTCTGGTGTTTCCAGAATCGACTCCACCATCGCCAGAGGAATGTGGTGGCGCTGCAATCAATTGGAAATCGGGAGGCCGGAGCAATCTAGAAACGGTCCCTGGAACGTGTGAAGAAATGTGTTTCGAGAGGCGGCGAGCGGAGATGAGAGTCGCGCCAGGGGTCACGGTCCTTCGGTGTTCGGCTTTCGGTGGAGGATGTTCCTCGTGGCGGACTTCCGCTTTTATTGATTCTCCATTCTTTTCACCACGATCTCTTCATTTTCTTCGCGCCTATTTCCTGCTCCTTTCTTAAGCCGAGGCCAGCGCCGTGGGGTTGAGGGTTGCTGCTCGCGGGAGAGCAAACCAGCGGATCAGGTTATAGCTCAGGGCTGCCCAAGTTGCCTCCAGCGTCGCTTTCACGAGGCCGCGGCAGCGGAACTGCCGCAAGCCGCAACGTTCTTTAATCCAGGCGTGGGGAAACTCGG
>CAZCVY010000146.1:0-17180 GCA_964501985.1 uncultured Acidobacteriota bacterium
AGGGATCGTTGCGCGCCGCGTTGTAGCAGCAAATCATCGACCAGCGCGGGTTGTCGGAGTGGTTCTGATCGGACCGATGCAGAAGGTTGCAATGGAAGATCAGAGTGTCGCCGGGGTCCATCTCCACGTAGACAAGTTCCAGTCGCTTCTGAATTTCGGCAACGCGCTCCATATCCGCACCGGCCTGCTGGCCCGTCAGGACATGTTCGATGCGCCCGAGGTCGTGCGAACCTCGCAGGACCTGCATACATCCATTCTCCTTGGTGGCTGGATCGACGGCGATAAATGCGCTGCAGAGCAGAGGAAATAAAACGCCATTCTGGTACCAGTAGCCGTAGTCCTGGTGCCACGTCCACGCGCCGCCCACCTTAGGGTCCTTCATGATCATTTTGGAATGGTAATGATACACCTCGCCGCCCAAAACCTTCTCCGCGGAGTTGACCATAGACTCACAGCGCGCAAACATTCCGTAGAGCGTATCGCCCGGATGGTTCCACAAGGAGAGGCGCACAATTCCGCCCTCGCCATCCTTCCTGCCAAATGAATGCTGGTCAAGTTCGCGGTCTTCCTTGGCTGCGCGCCGAAGCAGGCCAACCTCTTCCGCGTCAAAGAAACCCCTGACCAGCACGTAGCCGTTAACGTGGAATTCGCGGACCTGCTGATCGTTGAGCGGACCTTTCGCCATGGAAACGCCCCCGTTTCTCGAGTTCTGAATATCGCCTGAATTGGGAGTGTAGGGCCAAGATCAAAGGCATGTCAACACCTCAGGGGTCCCGTCATGCCTGCCTGGTTGCTGCTCGGGGGCCGACAAGGAAAAGTGCGGTTGACAGGCTTAAGATCGGTCCAGCAACACTGAAGAGAGGGCGCGCGACGTTTCCCATGGCGTTATGATAGGCGCCCAGAGTTAAGGCTCCGCTAAATGCCAGGAGCGAAGCCAGAATCCAGGCCCGAGGCAAGCGTGACAACCTAACTAACCCGAGCGGAAGCAGCCAGATAAAGACGTACCAGGAAGTATGATCGATAAGGCAATTCCATAATCCTGCGAGGAAGCCACTGCCTGAGCGCATATACGCCGCCAGTTGCCACGGCCAAACTAGCCCTCCCGCGACCGTCGACATGGCAACGGTGACCGTGATCAAGCTCGTCACGCCTAATGCACAGACCCACGCTAATCGAGAGAGCACGAGGCGGTCCCGCCGTACCTCCGATAGCCACCAGCCGGCGGCGAACACGGCTGAAACCGGCACGAAGGTTTCCTTGGCAAGTGCGCCGAAAACCCCCCAGAGTGGCAGCAGATACCAGCGGCCGGACAACAGAGACCACGCTATTGCCATCAGGAAAAGTCCTTCGGCGGAATCGACCAGCCCCACGAGATAAAGATTACCGACGCAAAAATTCAGCAGATACAGGGTTGTGCCCAGCAGGGCCGTCGAAAGATCGTGCGTCAAACGAAATCCGACGGAAACCAGCAAACAAGCGGTGGATGCGGTGAAAATTGCATTCGCGATCAGCAAGCCGAACAAGCTAGCATCCCAGGTTCCCACATGCCCACGCGTCAGCCAGTAAAAGGGCGTGGCGACGTATGGCACGAGCACGCGGTAGATATTCTCCGACTCTGCAAGCCGCTCATAGGGCCCCATAGCAACGGACGGATCGTGCGGCTGGCGGCCCACAACGATTCCGCGATACTCTGCCACATCAGAAGTTCCGTTAACCTTTCCCGGATCATAACGATTCAAAGGCGGATATCCGAGACCCAAACAAATCAAGAAGAAAAGAACCCACAGCAACGCTCTTTGTTCGAGCGTCAACGAAACGGTTAGATCCTCGTTTGGTTGTGGCTGCCCTGTTTTATCGAACATCAGGCGGTAAACCTTCAGGAGCAAATGTTAGGTCTCTCAACGTCCTTCCATGCCGACCCGCGTAGCCGGCGCTTCGGGTGATCTTGCCTTCGAAAGCGAGAAGCGTGATTTGGAGCACCATATTCGATATCCACTATACAAGCTGTCCATCCAAAAGCCTCGCGTTTTCGGGGCGCCCACTCCCGGCGTAGACCGGTTCCCGGAATTGTCGCGGCTTTCTATAAACATCGGTGGGGGCATGATATTCTTAGCCACGTACAGGCTTCACGCTCATTTCCCATGAGGCAGGCGAGAGTAAACGCGGCGGTAATATGGCACTGGGTTCGTTATCCGGGCAATCAATTGGAGAAACTGATGGACATCAGCAACGAGGGATGCCCAATGAAGAGTCGATTCTGACGACTCGCGGCGAACGCCTGCGTAAGGTTTATCTCTGGACGCTATTGTCGCTGCTCCTCCTAGGCGGCGTCACATTCATGCTCGGATCGCTCCATAAAGTCTTCTATCCTTTCGAATGGGACGATGACGAGGGCGCCGTATGGTGGGAGGCCGCGCATGTGACAAACCTTCGAGTTCTCTATCATCCCATCCAGGAGTATCCCTATTTTGTGGTCCCCTATCCGCCGGTTTTCCATGCTGCGACGTGGTTGGCCGCCGAAGTTACCGGCGACTTTTTGGTAGCAGGACGGTTGGTCTGTGTCTTCTCCACCCTGGGCATCAGCGTGCTTTTGGGATTCCTCGTTTACTATTCATCGCCGCGGAAGATCCCCGCGCGAATTCGCGGAACCGGCGCGGTTATCACGACTTTGCTTTGCTTGCGACTGGACTCGCTCAGCCATTACCTTCCCGAGATGGGCGTCGATTTGCTGGCCGTCTTTTTCACCTTCTTGGGAGTCTTCCTCTTCATCCGTACTATGCATAGAATCGCAGGGCAGTACGCGGCTTTTGCTTGTTTTCTGCTAGCGATGTTCACGAAGCAGACGATGATTGCGGCTCCTCTCGTCTGCTTGGCTGCTTCCGCCTTCGTCAATTGGAAGAGAGCCCTCCGCTACGGCGTGTTTTGTGTGATGCTCAGCTTAGGGGGATTGGGGGGTCTCGCCTGGGCTACAAATGGAGAGATTCTCCGGCACCTCTTCCTGTACAACGCCCGGCAGCCCTTCAACATAACGCACTGGATTTTGGGAATGCAAGCAAACCTCCTGAGCATGCTGCCGATTGTGGCGATTGCCTGCCTGGCCTTCCTGCCGATCGTTCGTCACGGAATCTTCAACCGGCGCGCCGATTTTCTTGCCTGGCTTCGCGCGGGATTGCAGCAAAGCCCGTATCGCCGAACCCTTATTGTCATCGGCATGGAACTTGTTATTGCACTCATCACCACACTAACCTACGGGAAAATGGGCTCAGGCGTTCACTACTTCCTGGAATGGAACTTTGCCTGTTGCCCTTTGGTGGGATTGCTCTTCGCGCGCTCTCTGGAGAGTTGGCGACCCTCGTCTCGATACACTCTGGGGGGCGCGGCGCTCTTTCTCTTAGTTTTCCTCGCCGCGCTCACGGGCTTTCCCGACTCGCTCCGCCGCATCAACAACGTGTTCCGCCTAACGTATGGCGAAAGGCTGACCCAGGACGCGAAGTATTCGAGTGCGGCGGCGGTCTTAAAGGTCGTCGAGGAAACGCCGGGCCCTGTGTTCTGCGAGAATATGGTCATCGTCATGAAAGCCCACAAAGAAATCCCGATCGAACCCGGGATCCAGTGTTTCCTGGCTAAAGCCGGCATTTGGGACCAATCCGGATTCGTGACCATGATTGCCTCGCAAAAGTTTGGGACCATCATCCTACGGAATTTGAATTCCGAATTCTGGACCAAAGCGATCGTTGACGCCGTCGAGAAGAACTACGCACCCAGCGAGCAAATCGGCGATGAGAGGTTCGAGGATTGTCGCTACACAGTCTACAGGCCGCGGCCCCGGCGGAGCGAACCCTGAGAACAGCCCGTGCTCGATTATCCGGGGACGTGTTAGCAGGAGCGCGCTGAGCGATGCCAGGTGATCGCCCAACTCTCGAAGTGCTTTTGCCTGTCCATAATGAGGCGGAAAGTATCGAAGCCACTATTCGAGAAATCTTTGATGCTGTTTCGCCTCGTGCTCGAATGCGCTTCATCATTGCCGAGGACGGGAGCGTAGATGGTACGAAGAAAGTGCTGGAGCGCCTGGCTGTTTCACTTCCCCTTAACCTCCTCACGAGTCAACAACGCAAGGGATATTCCCTTGCGGTCATTGATGGAATGAGGTCGCTGGAGGCAGATTACCTGTTGTGCCTGGATTCGGATGGCCAATGCGATCCTGCGGACTTCGAGAAGTTCTGGGAGATGCGCGACCGCCAGGATGTTGCCATCGGCTGGCGCGGGAAGCGTGCTGACAGCCTTCTGCGGAGGGCACTGTCGCGCGCATTCTATCTTGTCTACCAACTGTTTTACCGGCTGCCAGTTCACGATCCCAGCTGTCCCTTCGTGCTTGCGCGCAAACACGTGATCGAGAGCGTGGTTTCAGAATTGGGGGAGATGAAGCAAGGCTTCTGGTGGGAGTTCACAGCGCGCGTTCACCGGCGCGGTTTCTCGGTTCGGGAAATTCCTGTGAACCATCGGGACCGGTCGGCGGGGCGGACGCAAGTTTACCAGCTCATACGGATGCCGGGTATCGGCTTTCGCCATTTTGTAGCGCTTTTTAGGATATGGTCGCAGACGAAAAGAAAGGGCTGACGGGCACCGCCAGATGATGGTCGAAAGCGTGCGTATGCTTCCCTCTGATGCCCACCCTCGCAGGCTCGCCCATGACACAGGCGTGCCCGCGAGGGCTCAGGCCCGAGGGTTCCCGCAGTGGACGGTCATGCTGCTTCTGGCAGCTGCGGCCATTTACCTCTATCTAATTCTGTTCGTTTTTCCCCACACGCCGATCTATCGTGACGGCGACGGGGACCTTTATCAGGCGAGCGCCAGACGGCTCTTCGACGGCGAGGTGATGTATCGGGACTTCAGTCAGTTTACTTTTCCGGGCACCGAAGTAGTTTACGCTACATTGTTCAAACTTTTCGGGCCGGTCCCGTGGGTGGGTAATTTCGCGCTTATGGGTGCCGGCCTGATGTTGTCATGGCTGACTTTGGCAATCTCCCGCAGATTGATCCGGGGCTGGGCGATGTTTGTGCCTGCGCTCATATTCCTCACGCTACTGTTGCCGTCCATGCTTGACGGAACTCACCATTGGTACAGTGTAACGGCGGCGATGGCTGCGTTGGCTGTCGTCCTCGAGGACAGAACTCCGGGGCGGCTGGCCCTCGCAGGAATGCTGTGCGGATTATCAGCTTGGTTTACTCACATGAGAGGGTTCCTGGCGGTTGCGGGGATTACGGTATTCCTCGAGTGGGAATGGCAACAGAGAAAGGTGGAGCGCAGATGGCTCTTCAGCAGGCTGGAGTACCTTTGGGTGTCCTTCCTCGCCGCGGTCGTAACTCTAAATGCCTACTTCGTATGGCAAGCGGGGTTGGGACGATTCGTCCAATCGACGATCATCTTCGGGCTCAAGTACTACCCATCCGAGCATGATAACTCCTGGGGAATGTACTTGGAGGAATTCCCAAAGTTCTCGGCGTGGCACAACCTGTGGCCATTTCTGGCTAGTACCTTTGTCCACCTTTTGCTGCCTTTTGCGTATCTGGCTTTTCAGATCTACTATCGTCGGCGTGCAAAAGTTTCTCCCCATCAGCCGTGGAGAGGACTCATGCTTCTCCAGGCAGTTGGGTTGTGCCTGTTTCTGGGAGTTGCGCCTGCCGCAGAGGGCCAAAGGATGGCGACGGTTGCTCTGCCCGCGACGATACTCTTCGTCTGGATGCTGAATTCGTGGGAAGGAGTGGGCCGAAAACTCTTGGCGGTCTTCACGGTCGGTGCTCTGACTTATGCCGTGGCATTCCCTCTGCATATGCAGACCCGCCGCTGGACCTACCTAGACGCTCCGGCAGGCCGTGTGGCATTTTCAGACACCTCACGGCTGGAAATATTTCAGTGGGTTCTCAGCCACACCCATCCAGGAGATTTCTTTTTTGACAACGCCGGCACCCAACCCTTTGCTTTTCTGGCAGGGCTTCGTTCCCCTGGGCCGACGCTGTTTCTGACCACCTCGGACTACACCCGCCCCGAGCAGGTCCAGCAGTTAATAGAAGGGCTGGAGAAGCACCAGGTCCGGTACATCTTGTGGGAGGCAAGTTTCGATGTCCCCTCTGACTCGGGGGTCCCGGGAGATCACCAAGGGCCGCTGCGCCGCTACCTGCACACTCACTACCGAGTCGTCAAGACGTTCCCTGGACTCATCCAGGTTTGGGAGAGAGTTGATCCGTCAACTCTGCTGTCAACGTGAACTCGCGACCGAAGAGGAATGCGAAGGGGAGGGAAGTGTTTCCCACAGACCGTGAGGGCGTTCCATCTCACCCCCGGATGTTCGACACGCCAACACTGCTCTTCCTGGTCGCCGCGCTGTTTTTCCTGTACTGTTTTCTCTTCATTCCACCCTTTCTCCCCATTGATCACTCCGGGGATTACGTAATTTTCATTAGCAGCGCCAAGCGTATGTATGAGGGAGAGGTGATGTATCGGAACTTTTTCGAGTTCCTCACCCCTGGCACACCCTTTTTCTTCTATTGTCTTTTCAAAATCTTTGGACCACGACTTTGGATTCCTAACGTGGTGCTCTTGCTCCTGGGAGTTAGTCTGGCTTGGATCGCCCTCTCGATCGCGAAAAAACTCATGAGCCCAAAAATCTCGTTCCTGCCGAGCGCGATTTTCCTCGTAGGCGTCTACAAGAATTACCTCGATCCAACTCATCACTGGTTCAGCCTGCTTAGCGCGATGGCAGCCGTAGCAGTGTTGTTGGACCGCCGGACGCCGCTACGGATCGCTGCGGCAGGTTTTTTCTGCGGCCTTACAGTATGGTTCACTCAATCTCGCGGATTGGCTGTTACCGCAGGGCTCGGGTTGTTTTTGTGCTGGGAATCCTGGCGGAAGCGAGATAGCTGGCGTGACTGGCTCAAGAAGGAGGCTTGGTTAGTAGGGAGCTTCTTCGCCACGATTGTGGCATCGAACGCATATTTCGCATGGAAGGCCGGGCCAACCCGATTCCTTTGGTGTACCGTCATCTTCGTCATCCGGTACTGGCCCAAATTCAGTGCCAGGAACCCTGTGCTGGCGTTTGCGCAAAATCTGCCTGACTATCGATCGCTGGCGAGTTCTCACTGTTCTTCCGTGGAGTGGGTTTTTATCTATGGAGTCATTCCCCTCATCTATATTCTGTTCTTTGAACGATACCGCCGAGGGTCCGACAACATGCCAACGGAGTTCTGGGAGCGCCCGATGTTGCTGGCGATCGTGGGTTCCGTCATGCTCCTTCTTTCCGCGCCAACTCCAAGCCCTTTTCGGATGATCGTAAGCGAGCTTCCGGGAATTCTCCTTTTAGGGTGGTTTATCGATTCTCCACGGAAAGTCACTCGGACCATCGCCGCTGTAGTTACAGCCGGCATCGTGCTTGTAACAGCTCACGCCCTCACGAAGGCGCAACCCAAGGAGATGGACATCCTAGCGACGCCCCAGGGCGCATTGGCGGTGACGGACCGTGACTCCTACGAAGAGTACTCTTGGGTTCAGCAGCATACCCAGCCCTTGGATTATTTTTTCGCCGTCAACACCAACATCTACTTCTACCTGAACCTCAGGGACCCTATTCCCACAGCCGAGTTAACGAACTCCGCCTTTACGACTCAAGAGCAAGTGGCGGAGGCAATCCGGGATCTGCGGCAGGATCGCCCACGCTACATCATGTGGTCACCTGAGTACCTTGACGTCTATACAAAATGGCAGGATCCTTCCGATGATCATCTGGGCCCTTTCCGCGATTATCTTCATGCACACTACAAGGTGACCAAAGTCTTTTCTAACTCCAATGAGATCTGGGAAAGCAGTGACTGAGGAGCGGTCAATTCCTCTCCCAAACCTCGAGCGAGCCGGGGAATCTCTTCGCGAGGTGATAGTGGGAATGAAGGTAGTCGCGGAGCGGGCCTAGATGGTCGCCTTCCGGACGGTAATCACCTCCCAAAAATGTCTTGACGGCACGGTAGGCCCGCCGTAAGTAACCTCGGAGCCGCCCAGCGGGAATTTCTCTTGAATGCAATTCAGTTTTCGCATCGAAGGCCGGATCCCACAGCACAAACCGCACCCGGTTTGCTTCGAGAGATTCCACCACGTTGCAAACCCTTTCGGGGCGCGTGTAATCGGTGGTTTCTACGTACGGCACCTCCGCGGGGTCCCTCAGAGCCAAGGGATAGAGAACCTCCAACCCCGCGGCGGTGAACAAAAACTCACCGGGAATTGTTCTCTGAGACAGCCACTGGAATTCCTCGTAATAAGTCGAGTCAAGCACCATGCGGCCTCGAGGTAGATCCAGGGGCCACGATTGCTGCGATTGGGCGTGCAGTGGTTGAAAAACTGCGGCGACGGCTACGACAATCCAAAGGGCAACGGTCACTGCCCGCTGGAGCATTTTGCCTTCGCTGACCAAGTAGGCGAAGAGGATCAAGCCCAGCGGGGTAACGGTGGACACCCGGTATGTCGTGGGAGCGAGAGCTACGCCTGCAAACACGAACAGTCCCACAATACATAGGAGTATCAGGCGGGCATCCAGCTCCGGCGCCAGATCTGCGTGTCGATGCCACATCCAGAACCAGACATAGACCAGCGGCAAAGCGTGGACGAATAGAAATATTCCCAAAGAAGGCAACGCATGCCAATGAGCTACTTGAGCGAATTCATAGAGAAGGGCATAGATGGAGTTCGACTCGCGGCCCGCGGAGTAATACTTTAGGACGAACGTAACAGTGCATTGCAGAAACGGATCGAGGCCGGCCTTCCAGACGAAATAAGCGTTTGTGGCTATGACTGTCGCCACGAATGGAACAAACAAATAACCTTCGGGCTCGATTATTTCGAGTCGCGAACGCCCCGCCGCGCGGCCTTCCCACCAAAGGAAGAGGACGATGCCCAGCGCGGCGAGTGCCCCTTGGGTTTGCGTAAAGAAGGAGGCCAGTCCGCATAGCGCCCCGGCGACCATCAGTCGCGCGCGTGTCCTTTTCTCGATGATCATCATGACGGCGCCGAGTTCGGCAAGAGTGCTGTACCAATGATGAGTATCATCAAGCATGAAGCCAAATACGCACGTGAGGAAAAGCGCCGCGGGAAGAATAATGAATCCCCCACTGAGTACCCTTCGCGAAAGAGCCAGAATCAAGCACGTCAAGCCCAGCTCGACCGCAACGAGCGAAGCCGAAGATATCCAATCCCGGGGGCCGAAGATTTTGAAGAGACCGAGGTCAAGGGACGTAATCCCGGGGGCGGTCAATTCGAAGAAATCCCGGTACATCACCTGCCCGTCCAGCATACGAGTTGCGTTCAGCAGAAAGATGTTTTCGTCGCCGGCGCGGAAGATCGGCGTGCAGGGAAGGCAAAACAGGCTGAGGTAGAGGAATGCGAATGCAACGAGCAGAATGAGTGGCAGAGCCCAAGCTTCAAGCCTCCGCCCATGCGGCTCGATATTCGCGGCGATAGCTCGATGATGCATCGCAATACGTGGCGGAGGCAGCGCCTTTCTATCGATTCATTTCATCTATGGCGCGCTATTCCGAATGAGCGCCTGCATCGAGTTCTCGGGGGCACCGGCAGGGTGATAATTGGCGTGCAGATATTCGCGAAGCGGCCCCAAATGATCATCTGGCCGAACCCCAAAATCAAGATTCGTGCACCATTCAACCACTGGCACACGGTTTCTTTCAAGACTCTGTTCGACGTCATGAGCTTGCTCGGGCCGCAAATAGTCCGAGTCGGTGAGGAATGACACCGCCGCCGGAGATCGAAGTCCTAGCAAGAAGTATGACTGCCCTGAGCAGTCAAAGAAGGGTTCGGAGGGGTGAGTGTGCAAGCCCAGCCACTGGTAGCGCTCGAAGTCAGCCGGATCAAAGAACGCGGCGCGGCCGGTCGGAGTGTCCAGCACAGCCCGCCATCTCGTCTGTTGGTGTACGACAATCCCCAGCATCGCGGCCACGGCAGCCACCCAAAGCGCTTGCCGGATGAGGGTGTGAAGCTTAGCGGGAGGGCGCAGGAACCAGGCAAGGATGATAAAGCCTTGCAGCGCGACGACGCACAGGCGCCAATAGACCGGGGCAGGCGCCACACCCACAAATAGGAAAAAACCCACCAGGTTCACCAGCATGAGTTGGGACCATGGCTGCTCCGGCCTTTTCCGGAACTCCCGCCAACAGCGAGCGAAGAAGAGCAGGTAGATCAGGGGGACGAGAGCATGAATGAAGACCCAACCCGGATCGGGAACATGGCGCCAGTTGGCCAGTGTGGGGACAACTGCCATGTATGCCTGGAGGCTGTTCATTTGCTTCTCTGCTGGGTAGTATTTGATCCCAAAGGTGACGGTGCTCCAAAGGAAGCGCGTCAAGCCCACCTTCCAGACGAAATAGGAATTCAGTACAACGGTGACAGCGGCGAATACCGCAGCCAACGCGCCTTCGGACCAGAGCAGGGAATCACCCTGCTGCGGCCTTTTACGGTGATCCCACCAAAGGAAGAAGGCGAAGCCCACGAGGGCAAGGCCTCCTCGCGCTTGAGTGAAGAAGGAGGCCACGGCACATAGCGCACCCGCCCCAGCTACGCGCGCCAGGCTCCTTTCTTGGAGGATCAAGGCACAGGCCGTTATCACCGCGATCACGCTGAACCAATGGTGGGAAGCGTCCAAGTCGGAATCAAATGCCAAAACGAGAAACAACAAGGCGGGGAGGTAGGCTGTCAGGCCGTTCAGAACCTTGCGTGAGATGAAGACACATAGCCACGTGAGACCTAGCCCTAAGACCACGAGTGTGGCATTGGGGATCCAAGCGCGAATTCCAAATAGCTTAAACAACCCGAGGTAGACCAGTTCCGTGCCGGGCGGGGTAAACTGGAAGAAATCGCGATAGATCATCTGCCCGTAAAACATTCGCGTCGCGTTGTGAAGATACAGCGACTGGTCGTTGTCGGTACCGGCGATAGGCGTAGCAGGTAGAACGAATAAGCTCAAGTAAAGGAAAGCCGCGGCGAAAACAAGGAAGCCATAGTGGAACCAGCGGGGAGTGAGGCTTTGGCTCGGTGCCATATCAATGGCCCCAGCCAAATACTAAGTGCGCTGCGCGCTTGAGACGGTATCGGATGCGGAGCCGGGCGCGCAGGCGGAGCAGGGGACTGAAGCCCCATCGTGCGCGGGACTCAACATCCACCACCGAATCGACCGGCTGAACCATGGTCCGCCGCAGGCGGTGCGGGTCTGTTACTAGGGAATTGATACCGGTGAATCTAGGATCGATGGCGAAGGCCAGGTCGAAGTTCGCCCGCACACAGTCCAGCGCAGCACGGTTGTAGTGCCCGTAGGGATAGGCAAAGGAGACCGCGCGCGATCCCAAAAGATCCGCCAAGTCACTTGCGCTGCCGGCAACTTCGTCCTTCAACTGTTCAGCGATGACCGAGGACAAGTCCGCATGGCTTCGGCCATGGGCGCCGAATTCGATTCCTTGCGCAGCCCAGGAGCGAACTTGCTCCGCGGTCATAAGGCGGTGAGTGCCGGAACCGTGCGCCTCATCCCACGCATTGGTACCCCCCAGATGCCCGGTGACAACGTACACCCCTGCCCCGAATCCGTAACGGCGAAGCACGGGGAAAGCATGATCTGCTAAATCTGCGTAGCCGTCGTCAAACGTGAAGAGAACAGGTTTATCGGGAAGACCTTTCCCCTCGAGACGCCAGCGGAGCCAGTCAGACGGACGTACGCCGTGATATCCACGGCGTGCAAGCCACCGCACGTGGCGCTCGAACCTCTCGGGCGAGACAGTCAACGTTATGAGCGTTCCCGGCTGCCCGGGGCCCACGTGGTGATAACACAGCACGGGCAGCCGCATCGCGAATTCGCGGTGAAAATTCGCCCACGAGCCCGTTTCCTTGAGGGCGCCCCGAAACTCGGTAATGCGCCGTCCAACTTCCAGTAGTCGTAGACCTGCCTTCTGCATGACGGGGTACCGGCACAGCTTCTCGCACAACCAAATCGGGAGCGTCAGAAGATGAGCCGCCGAAACTGGAAACTGTAGGACGATCCGCCGGAGGAGCCGCTTCCACCATACCGTCGTCGCCAGCCCCGCCAGCAAGGGGGAACGCGGGCGGTAATCGGGGTGTTTACGGCAGAGCATTACCTCACTGCGGCCGAAAGCTTCACCGTCTTTAAAGAGGAACGATCGCCACGACTTCACGGAGAGTTCATATGCTACAGCCTCAGGAAGGTATTGAAAGCGGACTCTCTTCTTCCACAATCGCAGGCCCAGCTCGAAATCGTCCTTCGCAAGCAAGGTTTCATCGAGGCCCCCGCAGGCGAGGAGCGTCGCGCGAGGTATCGAACTATTGCTGATCAAATATGTGCCGTTTGGCCACGCGGCGCCCCGTGATGCGAGGTGAGAATTGTATCGCTGGTACCACATCTCGTTAGCATTGGTGAGAATCGAGGCGGAGGACCCGGGAGCGAGAAACAGCGCGCCGTGAACCACTCCGGGCTCGCTGCTGGCGTGCGCCTCTACGTGCCGTCTGAAGACGTCAGGCTTGCAGATAATGTCGTCATCAATGAAGATAATCAGGTCACTTCGAGCCGCGTTGATTCCGGTATTTCGGGAGGCGCTGAGGCCGCGATTGGGCTGCTCGATGACGCGAAACGCGCACTTTGGCCGAAGCTCGTGGAGCGCCGCACCTGTGCCGTCGGTCGATCCGTCGACAATGACGATCACTTCGAATTCGTCCGCGGGCAGGTCTTGATTAAAAATGGCGGGCAGGGTTTGTGACAGCAGCGCGTCGCGGCGATTGTAGGTTGAAATCACCGCCGAGAGCTTCAAGGAGGTTGTCATGTCCGCTCACTATGGTGAATTCGAAGTTTATGGAAAGGGTTATAGCCCCAACGCACTCGGCACTCCAGAGCGACAACCGAGTCGGTGCTCTGAACTTCGATTCGCGACAAAAGGTGAGGGTCGGTTTGCAAATGATTCAGGCCCTCATTTTTGCCGTCAGTGACGAAGGCCAGATCATACGCTCTCCGCACACGGTCGTATACGGCCAGGTTCTGCAATCCGGGCGGATAGGCGAATGAAATTACCGGCGACCCCAGGCAAGACTCCAATTCCCCCTTGCTTCCATCGACTTCCTCTGCCAACTCCTCGGCGGAAAGAGTGGGCGAATACAAGTGGGTACGGCCTTGGACGCCGAATTCAATCCCCTGCGATGACCAATAACGAATCTGTTCGGAGGTCATTGAATTCAGCCCACCGGAAGTAAAACTCTCAGCACAGGCGGCCGCCCCACATCGTTGGCCGCTAAGAAGAAATACAGTCCCCCCAAAGCCGTAGTGGCGGAGTACGGGCAAGGCATATTGCGCCAAATCTTCATCGCCATTGGCGAGGGTGAAAAGCACCGGCTGATCGGGAAGGCCTGTCCCGTCGCGACGCCAACGGACCCAGTCGGCGGCGTGGATTCCAGTGTAACCCCGCTGAGCAAACCAGCTTACATGTCGCTCAAAGCGCTCGGGGGACACCGTCGCAGCAGGCGCAATGCCGGGGCGCGAAGGGCCCACGTGAGAATAGACCAGCACTGGCAGCCGCAAACCAAATTCTCTTTGTAAGGCTCCTATGGAACCAATTTCTTCAGCCGCGCTGCGAAATTCCACCACACCCCGCCCCACGCCCAGCAGATAATGGCCGGCCCTCCGCATGATCTCGAACCGGCACAGCTTGTCACAGACCCAAATGGCTGGCGTGAGCAAACCCACCGGAGCCACCGGCATCTCTAAGTAGAAACGCTGCCACAGGCGCCTCCATCCTCTGACTTTCCCCAACACCGCCAACGCGGAATACGAGCGGTATTCGGGGTGCTTGCGGGAGAGCAACACCTCGGTCTTGCCGAAGCTCCTTCCATCGTTGCTCAAAACATAGCGACTGGGCTTGACGTAAAACTCGGAAGCCCTAGCCTGGGGCAGGTATTTGAAACGCAGACCCATTTTCCAAAGTCGAAAGCCCAGCTCGTAATCTTCCTTGGCGGGCATGTTCTCGTCGAACCCGCCGCAAGCGATAAGTGTGGCTCGCGGCAGGGAACTGTTGCTGATCAGGTAGTCGTCCTGGGGCCACCTAACGCCATTTTGCGCGTCCAGATGGCCATAGTACTTCTTATACCAGTCCTCGATGGCGTACTTGAGAATGGATGGAGGGGTTTCCGGCGCGAGCGAGATGGGTCCGTATACCACACACGGTTCCGGCCCGATGTGCGCCTCAAGGTGCAGTCTAAGCAGGCTCGGGCTGCAGAGAATGTCGTCGTCGATGAAGAGCACCAAGCCGCCGTTCGCCGCCTGAATGCCACGGTTCCTCGCCTTGCTGGGGCCGCTATTCGCTTGTTCGATGATCCGCAGCGAGCACGGCGAATGAAGCTCGCGGAGCGCTTGGGCGGTTCCGTCGGTTGATCCGTCGACAACAACAATGATTTCGTACTCAGTTGAAGGCAGGTCTTGATCGAATATCGCTGGCAGGGTCCGCGAAACCAATACATCCCGGCGATTGTGGGTCGGCACCACGACCGATATCTTTAAGGGATCTGTCATGCCCATTCCGGTAGATCGATGCTGACCATGGATGTTACCAGAGGATGTCTACGCCTTGCGCAGGAGGACATCATGGGCGACATAATCCTTCCCCAAGTGGAATTGCGCCTTGCGAACGACGGTCAGCGCGGGGTGCGCGGCAAAGAAATTGTTAATCCTGGTGCCGCTTCGAAGGAAATACCGGCTCCACCAGGCCTCCTCGAAGATCTGCCCGATCTGCATACAGCCGACCAGCAGGTAACCTCCCGGGCGCAGGCTGTCCACCAACTTGGTGCGGGCTTTGCGGACGTTGAGGGGATTCCGGATGTACTCAAGCGCATGGATAATGACGATCGCGTCGTAAGTGCCGGGCACGGGATGAACACGAAGGTCCCACTCGGCAAATTGAACGCGCTCATTCCCCTGGAGCCGCCGCCGCGCGCGGTTTAGGGCGACCGGGGAGATGTCAACGGCCAGCAGGGAATCGCATCGCGGCGCGAGCACTTCCGTAAAAATCCCTTCGGCGCATCCAACCTCCAGGGCATTTACGAAGCGGGCCGTTCCACGGACGGCGTCCAGCATCTCGACCTCGCTACGGATGCGATCTCTTTGGTAGGAAGCCGTCGCATAATCCCAAGGATCCTCGTGGGGCTCGAACTCGTGGTTTAACTCCGCCTGGCCGCGCGTGGGGCTATCCCTCACGGCGTCCCGGATTGCGAGCCACAGATAGTATCCGCTTTGTAGAAACCCGACGCGAGCGAGCGAATGGCGCAAGCGCCGGTACGCTTGGTATCCAGCGGACCGAGGCGCCTCATCCCCCTTGCCGGTCACCATGAACTATTCCTTCCAGGCTCGGAAAAATGAGCTTGGCCCCCGTATCCCGACTGAGTCTTACGAAATAGAGTGACGAACTGTTTTCGTACCGCGGGCGGCCTGCCCCGATGAATCAGGGTCCCGCCCGCTGTGGCGTGGGCATCTTGCCCATAAGCGCTAAGATGATCCTTCATCCCGCTGGGCGGGACGACGTACAAGCTCTTCTGGGCGAACCAATGAAAGGGAATTCACCACAGAGACACAGAGATCACGGAGAGAGGCCGCCATGAACAACAGCGAATTTGTTGACGAGGATCTCGATTCGGGCATGCTGAACTACTTTTCTCTGTGATCTCTGTGTCTCTGTGGTGAATTTTTCCCCGCTGCACAATTCTTATCTTAGCGCTTATGGGTACGATGCCGCGCTACTTGGGCCTATTTGACCGCCCGAAGTGAAATCGAAACTTCATAATCCGGGTCGTGGTATTCCAACTCCCCGCGGCGGAGGTCTTCCACGGCAAGCCCTTGCAAAAAAGCTGTCGCCGCCAAAACGTTTCCGTAGGCTTTGACTTCAACGTGTTCCTTAGGGAAGACTTCCTCGAAGAGCCGGCGCAGGGACAGCGAGGTAAATCGCCAGTAATCTCCGCAAGTCTCCATATCGCCCCGGCTGATCTTTTGGATGCCCGGCGCGGTGACCAGAACGACGCCTCCCGGCCTCAGAATGCGATACAAGGTTCGGACCGCGGCCTGAAGATTGTAGACGAGCAAGAGAACCTGGGTGCAAAGGATGCAATCAAAGGTGTCAGAGGGAATCATCCCTCCATCGCTCAAGTCCGCGACGATAGTGGCGCGCGGGTTATCCGCTGTAAGGTGGAGGATGTCCACCCGGGTCAGTTTGGCGCCGCCGAATCGTCGCGCATAGGAATCGTCACCGAAATCCAGCACGTGGCCCCGGACGTCCGCGGCGTTCTCCGCCAGAAACTTCTCGATGTAGTATCGATCCACAATTTGCCCTCGACTCGCCCCCCAATTCCTGCTGACTGGAGTGGTCCGCCGGAAGCCGCTCCTCTTACCCATGCTCACCACTCGACAGAACCACCGCTCGGCTCGCAGGGGTTGTCGCCTTAACCATTGGCGCGCGGGAAGCGGCAGGATTGCTTTCAGGAGATTTTTGGCGATCATCGTCGACGACCGGATTGGTGCAGGAGGGGATCTCCGCCCGCCTGGTCAAACGCTCCCCTATGCCCGATCCCCACCAGGCGAGCCGTTATGCGCAACGCGACTGTTGGACCTCTCGCATATTCTGCGTGAAGTTACTTCTGCCGTCAACCACCCCACCGACGTTCATAACTGTTGCCCGCAGTCCGAATTTTCCGTATCCTGAAGCGTATGGAAGTGAATTTCGACTCGAGTCTCGAAGCCCGGCTCACCGAACGAGCGACCCAGCAAGGGCGCAAGCCCGATGAATTTGTGCAGGACGTTGTGTCCCGTTATCTCGAGGAAGAAGACCGCTTTATCGAAGCCGTCAAGCACGGCGAAGATGCTCTGGAGCGTGGTGAATATCTCACGCGTGAACAGGTGGGCGAGCGACTTCGACGCTTTCTACATCCTTGATGGAGATCCGTTGGTCTTCGGCCCCCCGACCGGCTGGCACCCACGAGGGGTGCCCCTACGAAGATAATTCAACAAAAGTCCTCTCCCTCCGGACGAATTGTCCCCATTCATCTAGCCTCTGGTCGCCAACGTGCTGCATATCTACTGGAGTATTGTCGCGTGGGGG
>CAZCVY010000147.1:0-17076 GCA_964501985.1 uncultured Acidobacteriota bacterium
GCATGCGCAAGCGGCGCCGCTGCCAGCGCTCGTACTTTTCCACTTCCTCGGGAAGAGGCGGGCGCGGACCTACAAAGGACATATCACCTTTGATGATATTGACGAGCTGAGGGAGTTCATCAAGGCTGAACTTGCGCATCAGGCGTCCGATGGGGGTGCAGCGCGGATCGTTTCTGATCTTGAAAACTGGACCGTCCACTTCGTTCAAAGCCTCGAGCTCTTCCCGCAGCAGGTCAGCGTCCGCCCGCATTGAACGGAATTTGTAGAGAGTGAATCTTCGCCCGCCCAGGCCGCAGCGTGTTTGGGAAAAGAGAATCGGACCGCGCGAGGTGAGTTTAACCAGCGCTGTCAAAACCAGCAGCAGTGGGGAGAGGACCACCAGGGAAATCAGCGCCAGGGTGAAATCCAGCCCCCGCTTGAGAAGCAGGGATTCATCTTCGGGAGTTGCGGAAAAAGTCAGCAAGGGTTTGGAGC
Organism: uncultured Acidobacteriota bacterium; assembly: GCA_964501985.1. Taxonomy (GTDB): domain Bacteria; phylum Acidobacteriota; class Terriglobia; order UBA7540; family UBA7540; genus Bog-366. The sequence goes on from CAZCVY010000147.1 coordinate 475, forward strand.
CCAGGCGCTCCACATAGACTTTGGCGATGGCCTGGGGGAAGAAACTGAGGAGCACACGCGTCTTGACCCCCTCTTCTTCGCAGACGAGAAACGTGTCTTCGAGCTTTTCCAAGTCCTCCTTGCCAACCGCAAAAATCACCTCGTCGATAACTTGACGCCGCAGGAGATCGGGAAGCTCGGGAAGCGTGACGGTGGGGTACGACCGAGTGAGGCCGGCGGGGAGAGCGTCGGGAGTCCCAGTTCGGATGCTAACGAACCCGAAGAGACGCATTCCGCGCGCCTCATTCGCCTCCAGGGTTCGCGCAATCTCCGCCACCTCCGGGCCGTCGCCGACAAGAAGGAAGTTGCGAAAACCCGCGACCCTTCTTTGCAACGTCGCAGCAAAACGCCATGCCAGCAGGCGGAAGGCCGTCGTGACCAAGAGGTCGATCAGCGCGTAAATCACTAAGAGCAGGCGGCTGATGAATTCCAAATGCAGGGCGAAAGTTGCGGCGAAAAGGAGGACGGTGGAGGCGAGGGCGACCTTGAGGGGATCGCCGAATGCGCGGCGTAAGTTCTCCTCGTGGACCTCGCGGTAGATTCCCGCCGCCAGCCCCGCGCCGACCCAAATTACGACGGTGAGGGGAATCATCCAATTGGAAAGTGGGTATAAGGGCCGCACGCCTGCAAGGTGGGATCGAATTAGGTGTGCCAGACCGAAACTTGCCAGCGCCAGAAGAACATCGCCGAAGAGGAAAATGCTGCCTATTATCCGATTATGGCGCGCAAACATAATGCTGCCCCTCAGGGCACCGGAACCCAAACCATCTTAGCAGAAAGTTACGCGGGTTCGGCGCCGGGGCGCTGAGCTGCAGGGCAACGTCAGAGTCCGCGAAGTTTCCTCGGGGCAAGCGAAATGGAGGCGAAAGCAGCCAGGGCGCCGGAGAAAAAGTAAGAGCACCCTCGCTTTTCCGCTGATGATCGGGCAGTCCGTTGGCCTCGACGCTAGGTTTGGAGGCCAAATTGCTGCCTTCATATTTGGTGGAGTCAAATCGCGCACCCGCCGTGGGTGGGGAAAGTCTCTCCCGCGGGCTGGAAATCACGAGAGGAATAGACGAATTGACCCCTTTGAAAGCGGCACAAAGCGGCACAAAGCGACATTTTATCGATGCCAATCAAGCCCACTCACCAAAAATAAAAAACATCAAAAATGAAGGGTGGTCCCAATAAGTTGATGAAAACAAACGGACAAATATCGGACAAAATGTTGGAAGCCATCAAGCATTTGAAAACACGATAGTTAGTCAAAATAGCCGATTAATTATAGAAAGCAAACCTAGTTACATCGATTTTTGACCTCAAAAAGTCACCACTTTTCGGCTTTATTCCCGCTATCCCGTTAAATTGCAGAAAATGATGGCCTTATAGCTTCAGTATTCCGCGTATATTTCGCGTATCCCAATAAGTGTATGAAAAATAAGTAGCTTGGAGGAGGGCCAGGTACGCCGAGGTCCGAGTGAGACAACGGCGTCTGCTCCCATCCGGTAGACTTGGAAGTGCGTCTGGGTCCCTATGGTACACTCCCCCTTTGTCAGGTTCGTCACTTCTCCCAATCTAAAGGCGGGAATCGGCTGATGCTTTGGGCCGTGAAAACCTCTCTTTTGGCCGCCGGGTTACTGGTGGTCCAGAGCGCTTGGGCTCTCGTTGATGGAACTCGCTTTCTCCGTTTTGTCAGGCGGAGACGAAGCAGCCCGGCAGGAAGCTATGCGCCATTCGCGGCCGTGGTCATCCCGTGCAAGGGCGTGGATGTAGGGTTTGATGAGAACCTCGACCGGTTCCTGGATCAGGATTACCCAAAGTACCAGATTGTTTTCGTCGTCGCCACCGTGGAAGAATCGGTTTATCAAAAGCTGAGCGCAAAGCTGGCGGCGCGTCCTGTGTCCGGCGTAATCCGCAGGCCCCAAACATCACTCGTCGTGGCCGGAGTTACCGATGGCCGGGGTGAGAAGGTCAACAACCTGCTGCACGGAATCGAGGCGGTGGACCCGGCCGCCCAAGTGTTGGTCTTTGCGGATATCGACGCTACGCCCTCGGCGAACTGGCTGCGATCGCTTGTGGCGTCTCTCGCCAATCCTGAAACGACGGTCAGCACCGGCTTCCGTTGGTATTTGCCGGGTGAGGGTTTCGTGTCGCGGCTGCGCGCTGCATGGGACACTTCGATCGCCACCATGATGGGCAACCACGATCACAATTTCGCGTGGGGCGGCTCGATGGCCATCCGCGCCGCCGATTTTCGCCGATTGGGAATAGCGGAACGCTATTGGGCCAACACTGCGAGTGACGATTACGCCCTGACGCGCGCGGTTCGCGACGCGGGTGGAAAGATCACGTTTGAGCCCCGATGCCTGGTGGCGTCTCGGGGAGAATCCAGCCTGCGGGAATTTCTCCGCTGGTCAACCCGGCAAATCATCATCACGAGGGTTTACGCATCTCACTTATGGAAGCTCGGCCTGGCCGCATACCTCTTTTATTGCGGGACGGTCACGCTAGGGATAATCGTAATCACAATGCCAGGCCCTACGACGATTCAGCGGTTGGCCGAGGCGTTTACCCTGGCCGTGGTTCTTCTGGTCGGCGCCGGCAAAGGCTATATTCGGTCTCTTGTGGCGCAGGAGCTCTTTGCCGCGGGAACCGGCGCTGGCGCTTCCTGCTATTGGCAATTATCGCCGCTGGTTCCGTGGATCATGCTTGGGAATTTTGTTGTGGCCGGCTTTACGCGGCGGATCAAATGGAGGGGAACAGAATACGAGCTGGTTTCGCGAGACAAAGTCCGCGTCTTGGGGCGAACCGGCGGCTGAAAGTTCCGCCGCCCATCCCCCGCTGCAATGGCCCCTCGCGAGCCTGTGGGCAAACCCACTTAGTGACTGCCGCGGGGAGGGCGTGTGGCGTGCCGCGTAATGTAACGGGCAGGAGTGGCGGCGCGTTTTTTCTTGGGCGGCTCCGCAACCTCTTCGGACTCAGGAGGCTTGTCGGCCGGCGCTGCGTCCGGTGCGGCGGGAGCAACCTTTGCGAGGACTTCGGCCAACAAAGCCGCCTTCGGGCCCGCTTTCTTCTTGGGCGGGACCTCGGCGTTCTTGAAAGGATGTTCGGTATGGCAGGTCTGGCAAACGACCTTCACTACGGTGCCATTCACCAGGCTGGCCACCGCATGATTAAGCAGCAGCTTACAACGCGGACAATAGTCGTCGAGCACATCACCCAAGCGTAGGGTTGGAGCGATCATGGGCGGGACCTCCGCCGGCGCGCATTTTTTCGACTGAAATGCAAGCGCGGCCATTATAGCGCGAGGAGTCGAAAAACTGTATGGTGATTTGACACTCTTCGGCAATAACAGCTATTCTGGGCTGTAGCCTTGGGGTGTGGGGAGCGTTTCTGTGTCACCATCAGGACGCCGGGATTACATCCTCGACAGGACGAATTGCTTCGGAAAGTTAGACTGGACCCTTTTGTAATGACTCGCATATTGACTGTCTTACACAGGACGGTGCGCCGGTCGCTTCGGCTGATCACGCTGCCTCTCCTTCAGGCGCCGGAAGAAGCCCTGATGGGCGGCCAAGCGGTCATCGAAGGTGTGATGATGCGCTCGCCGCACTCCTATGCCGTGGCGGTACGCCAACCCAGCGGGTCGTTGGCCGTGACGCAAGCCTACTTGGACCGGCCTTCGGAAAGACACCCTTGGCTGAAGTATCCCCTTTTGCGAGGACTCGGCGTGCTGGGCCAGGCACTGGTGCTGGGGATCCGTGCCTTGCGTTACTCCGCCGAACAAGCGCTGGAGGAGCCGGAGGCGGCGGGTTCGGAGTCCATAAAGCCTTCAAAGCCCAAGGAACTGAGCGGTTGGGTACTCGCCGCCAATGTGGCTTTCTCTCTGGCCTTTTTCATTTTCATGTACAAGCTTGTGCCGCTTTATCTGGCTACCGGGATTACCCACCGGTACCTGCGGACCGACAACAACTTGACGTTCAATTTGCTCGACGGCTCCATTCGAATCGTCTTATTCCTGGCCTTCCTCTTCCTGATTTCGCAATGGAAGGAAATCCAGCGAGTGTTCGAATATCACGGCGCCGAACACAAAGTGGTCTGGGCTTTTGAAAAGCGGGGCCCGATTAATGTGGCGACGGCGCGCGCTTGCACGCGTTTTCACCCTCGTTGTGGCACCAGTTTTCTCCTCGTAGTAATGGGCATTTCCATGGTGCTTTACATGTTTCTGCCCTTTCATTCGTTTTGGCTCCGATTCGTCGGGCGGATCGTTCTGCTCCCGGTGATCACCGGGTTATCCTATGAGTTCATCCGCTTTGCCGCGAGGTCAAAGGGCAGTCTGTGGAAATGGGCGTCGCAGCCCGGCCTCTGGCTTCAGCGCGTCACCACTCGCGAGCCCGATGACAGCCAACTGGAAACCGCAATCAAGGCCCTGGAAACGGCCATGACCCTCGAGCAGAGCCGCGGCGGCGAGCTGATTGTGGCGTAAAGGCAGTAGACGGCATACGGTAGACAGCATACGGAGCGGCGGAGATGTTCCCCGTTTAGTGTTTACCGTTTCCTGTATACTGTATTAAGATATATGCACTATTTTGACAAGCTTGCGGAAATCGAATCGCAGTACGAGGGGCTGACGGCGCAACTCGGCAAACCCGAAGTGTTGGCCGACCCTGCCCTTTATCAGAAAACCGCGAAGGCGCGCGCGGACCTTACGGAAATAGTCGAGAAATTCCAAGAGTGGAAGACGATCAACAAATCGGTCAAGGAAACGAAGACATTGGTCGACGAGTCTTCTTCTGACCCGGAAATGAAAGCGATGGCGCATGAAGAGCTCCTCGAACTGGAGAAGCGCGAGGAGAAGGTAGAGCAGGAACTGAGACTTCTACTCCTGCCCCGGGACCCCAACGACGAGAAGAACGTTGTGCTGGAAATCCGCGCCGGCACTGGGGGAGACGAAGCCTCGCTGTTTGCCCAGGACATTTTCCGCATGTACACCCGCTACGCGGAGTCGCAGCGCTGGCGCGTGGAAGTGCTTTCATCGAGCATGTCGGGAGTCGGCGGCCTGAAGGAAGTCATCGCGCTGGTGGAGGGTCAGAAAGTTTACAGCAAGCTCAAGTACGAAAGCGGAGTCCACCGCGTGCAGCGCGTTCCCGACACCGAGCAGCAGGGACGCATCCACACCTCGGCCATCACCGTGGCGGTGCTGCCGGAAGCGGACGAAGTGGAAATCCAAATCGACCCGAAGGACATTCGGATTGACACGTTTTGCTCCTCGGGGCCGGGCGGGCAGTCGGTGAATACCACCTACTCCGCGGTGCGCCTTACCCACCTGCCGACCGGAATGATCGTCTCCTGCCAGGATGAGAAATCGCAGATTAAGAACCGCGCCAAGGCCTTGCGCGTCCTTCGCTCCCGTCTCTATGAAATGGAGTTGCAGAATCAGCAGAAGCAGATCATCGAAGAGCGCCGCTCCATGATCGGCTCGGGCGACCGCAGTGAAAAGATTCGGACCTATAACTATCCCCAAAATCGCGTGACGGATCATCGCATCGGGCTGACCTTGCATCAGCTCGACCGGATTATCGATGGCAAAATGGACGATATCATCGACGCGCTCATTGCCTACTACCAGGCAGAAAAATTGAAGCAGCCCCCCAGGCGCGAACCAGGGGAAGACGATGCCCCCTCGGCGCTGGCGGGATAGAATTGCCGATTTTCGATTGCCGATTGAAAGCAACTCGGCAGTGGCAATCGAAAATTGTCAATCGGCTATCGAAAATCGGCAATGCCACAGCTCCGCGCCACTCTTCGGCAAGGACTCCAAACCCTTCTCGCTCACCAGGTGCCCTCGGCGCAACTTGCCGCCGAGTTGCTGCTGATGCACGTTCTTGGGCGCGACCGCGCCTACCTGCACACCCACGCGCAAAAAGAGGTGCCGCCCGAAACGCTCCAGCGCTATTCCCAACTGATCACAGAACGAACTACGGGCAAACCCACCCAATACATCATCGGCCACCAGGAATTCTGGGGACTGGACTTTGAGGTGACACCCGATGTGCTGATCCCACGGCCAGAGACGGAGCACATGGTGGAATGTGTGCTGGATCTCGCGCGCCGCCAGGGCCACGAGAAGGACGCGCGCTTACGAATTGCGGACGTGGGTACCGGATCGGGATGTATTGCCCTGGCGCTGGCATCTGAATTCCCGCGGGCGATCTTCTTTGGCATAGATATTTCACGTGTCGCGCTGGTGGTGGCTTCTCGCAATGCCGTGCGCCTCGGCATGCCGGAACGCGTCAAGTTTCTGGAAGGCGACCTCCTGCACCGGCTGCTCGAGCCCGACTTTGCCGGAACATTCGACTTCGTCCTCTCCAATCCTCCGTATGTCGGCAAGCACGAAGTTGATAAAGTTCAGCGTGAAGTGCGTGATTTCGAACCTCGCCTCGCTTGGGGTGGGGACCTCGAACGCGGCGAGGAAGTCTATGCGCGCCTGTTTCCACAAGCTCTTATGGCGCTGAAGCCGGGCGGGTGCGTCGTTGTGGAAATCGGCTACAACATGCGGGAGCGCGTGCTGGCGTTGCTGGGCGAGGAATGGGGCGAAATCAAGGTGACGCCGGACCTGGCGGGAATTCCGAGGGTGGTGAGCGCGAAGAAGCGTCCGGAAGGCTAAAGGGTAAAGGTTAAAGGGTAGGAACGACATCACCCCATCACTTCGCGCCTCATTCTTTACACATTACACTTTAGCCTTTACCCTTATGCTTGCCATGCTGCGCCAGATTCTCCACGTCGACATGGACGCCTTCTTCGTTTCAGTCGAGGAGCTTGAGGATCCTTCGCTCAAGGGGAAGGCCGTGGTAGTGGGAGCTGACCCTGATGGGCGCGGCGTGGTTGCGGCCGCGAGCTATGAGGCGCGCAAGTTCGGCGTACATTCGGCCATGCCGGTTGGCACCGCAAAAAAGCTCTGCCCGCACGCGATTTTCCTGCGTGGCCATCATCATAAATACGGCGAGTATTCGCGCAAGATTCACCTGATCTTTGAAGAATTCACACCCGTAGTCGAGATGGTTTCCATCGATGAAGCATACCTTGACCTGACAGGCTGCGAGCGACTGCACGGTTCGGCATTTCGCGGAGCCGATCGATTGATCCGCACCATCAAGCGACGAACAGGCCTGAACTGTTCGATCGGCCTATCAACTTCACATCTGGTTTCAAAAATCGCTTCCGACCAGGCGAAACCGCACGGGCTCCTCTACGTCTTACCGGGCTGCGAGGCGAGGTTTCTTGCGCCGCTTCCCATTCGCCGCATGCCCGGCATCGGCAAAGTGACGGAGCCGGAGTTGCTTTCGCTCGGCCTCGCCACCATCGGCGATCTGCGGCAAATGGGACGGGAGAAACTGCGGGAGCGGTTCGGAAAATTCGGCGAATGGCTCTATACCAAGTCCTGCGGCCTGGATATCGAAGCCTACCAGTACGAAGAAGAGCCCAAGTCGATCAGCCACGAAACCACTTTCGATACGAATATCGACAAAGGCGAAGAAGTCGAGCGCACGCTCTCGTACCTTGCTCAGCTCGTTGCCCGCCGCCTGCGCGACCACGGCCTCTTTGCGCGCACGGTGGGGCTGAAGCTGCGCTTTGCTCCATTCAAGACCCTGACGAGAGACGCCACGCTTGACGAACCCACCAATCTCGATTCCGTCATTTTCTCGAACGTGCTGCGGTTGCTCGAACACGCCTGGGACGGCAAGCAGAAGATCCGATTAGTGGGGGTCCGCACGTCGAATCTTGAGCGCGTGGTGTTCCAGCGCAGCTTGATCGATGCCGCCCGGCACGAGAAGCTTGATAAAGCGCTCAAGGCGGCTGACCATCTTCGGCAAAAGTTTGGATTTGACGCGGTGCAATTGGCGCGCTCGGTGGAAACGGGCCGGCCCGCGAAGCCCCGTAAGCGCCGCGAATTCCTGGGGCGAGAATAGGTTCCTGGCGGACCGAGCTATCGAGAAATCTAGAGTTGCATTTTATGCCAGGCTAACCGGAGTGAAGAGACCATGAAGACCGCGTACCTCGACATTGAAACCAGCTACGACGGGACCTTTATCGATCAGCGGCTGTTCAAGGACTACAAACATCACCGGATTACTGTCATTGGAGTGAGGGTTTTGGACGGGGAGAGCGACGCTTTCATCCAGTTAGTGGGGAACGACGTCACGCGGGCTAACCTCATGTTGGTGCTGAAAGGGGTGGAGCGGCTGGTAACTTACAATGGGCGATCGGTTCCCGACAAGGTAAAGGGTTATACGGGGTTTGACTTTCCGGTGATTGCAGCGCAACTGGGAGTCGTGCTCGACCAGGAGTTCGTGCATGTGGACCTGTGCCCGGAATGTTGGCGGAAAGGCCTCTGGGGCGGGCTGAAGGTGGTGGAGCAGACCCTGGGGCTTCAGCGAAAGCTGCCGGGCAAAGATGGCAAATGGGCAGACGAAATGTGGAAGAAATACGAAGCCACTCGGGACGAGGCGATTCGAAAAGAAGTGCTCGCCTACAACCAGGAAGACGTTATGATGCTGCGCTCGGTAGAAGAGGCCCTGGGGAAAAAGTAGACGCGGCGTAGTCGCCGCTGCGGTCGCAATTCCCTCTTGCATACGCGCTCGCAAACGGATAAAACTGACTTCGAGCCTCATGCCACGTCTACGCGACCCTGCCGACTTTCGATGCACGCTTCAGCTTGAATCGCTGGCCTTGCGCCAGGGGTGCCGCTACATTGCCGGTTGCGACGAAGCTGGGCGAGGCGCGCTGCTGGGGCCGGTTTATGCCGCAGCGGTTATCCTTGATCCCGCCGCGGAACCGATCCCCGGCATCGATGACTCCAAGAAGCTCACGGCGCGGGTGCGCGAATCCCTGGCAGTGGAAATCCGCGCCAAGGCTCTGGCGTGGCAGGTAGTGGCGGTGAGTGCCGAGGAAGTGGACCTTCTTAACGTTTACGAAGCCTCCCGTCAAGGAATGCTGCGCGCGATCAAAGCTCTCAGCCCCACGCCGGATTTTATCCTCACGGATGCAATGCCCCTGCGCGAAGCCGATGGAGATTTTTGCATTTCTCACCGCGCCATCATCCACGGCGATGCTCGCTCGGTATCTATTGCCGCCGCGTCGATTTTGGCCAAGGTGGCCCGCGACGAACACATGGGAAGACTCGATCGCGTGTTTCCGCAATACTGCCTCGCCAGGAACAAAGGTTATGGCACACACGATCACCTGTCTGCGCTCGCCCGCTTCGGCCCGTGCTCCGAGCACCGCAAGACTTACCAGCCGGTGAAGGATTGTCTGCTGCCGCTGTTCCCATTAGTGTCACCGGCTTTATTTGTGGCGCCACTGAAGACAACGGAATGATCGGGGAAAGCCCCTTCCCAATCGAATTTCCCTGTTCCTGCTCGAATCTCGGCACCGGTGCTATACTGCCTGTCAAATTACCAGTATCAACGAGGACCTCATGGCTTCCACACTCATCAAGGGCGGACGCATAGTTTCCCCGGAAGACAATCTCGACGGGGCGTTGGACATACGCATTGAGGACGGCGTCATTCGCGAGATCGGCCCGAACCTCGCGGACGGGGCGGATGAAACGCTCGACGCCCGCGGGCACGTGGTGGCGCCGGGCTTTGTGGACATCCACGTACATTTGCGGGAGCCGGGGGGCGAGGCGTCGGAAACGCTTCAAACCGGCTTGGCGGCCGCTGTGGCCGGGGGCTTTACCTCCGTCGCGACCATGCCCAACACCAAGCCCGTCATGGATCAACCCGGCCTGGTAACCGCTCAAATCGAGAAAGCCCGCCTCCTGAGCCTGGCGCGGGTGTTCCCGGTGGCGGCCGTATCCATGGCGAGCCAGGGAGAGTCCCTGACCGACTTTGCGGGGTTGGTGGCGGCGGGCGCAGTGGCTTTTTCCGACGACGGGCGCCCGGTGAAAACGGCGGGCCTGCTGCGGCGGGCGCTGGAACACAGCCGCGACCTGGGCGCACCCATCAGCGAACACTGCGAAGATCCCAGTCTGAGCGGAAGCGGAGTCGTGAACGAAGGGCCGGTGGCGCAAAAGCTCGGTGTGCGCGGCATACCCAACTCGTCGGAGGACGTATGCGTGGCGCGCGACCTGGTGATTGCCGAGGCCACTGGAGGGCATTTACACATCGCGCATCTTTCCACCGCCGGCGCACTCGAAATGGTGCGGCAAGCGAAACGCCGCGGGGTGCGAGTGACCTGTGAAGTCACGCCTCACCACTTCGCGCTTACCGACGAAGCGGTGCTGGCCCACGGCTCGAATGCCAAAATGAATCCGCCCTTGCGCAGCGCTGCGGACGTGGCAGCGATTCGGGCCGGCATCGCCGACGGCACCATCGACGCTATCGCGACGGACCACGCTCCCCACGCCGCGGATTTAAAGGCGAAGCCGATCAATGCGGGGGCACCTTTCGGCATCATCGGACTGGAGACCGCTCTGGGCCTGGCGCTCACTGAACTGGTTCATCCGGGGCTGATTTCGCTGTGGCACATGGTTTCGCTCCTCGCCTCGAACCCCGCGCGTATCATCAACCGGCCGCTCGGCCGATTACAGATTGGCGGAGCGGCCGACCTCACGCTCTTCGATCCAACTCTGGAATGGACGTACCGAGCAGCCGATGGCCGATCAAAGAGCCGCAATACTCCCTTCGACGGCCGTACTTTCCGCGGGGCGGTCACCGCAACGATCGTCGCCGGCCGCATCGTGTATCGCCGGGGACGGGACCAATTGATCGGGTGAGTCGGCGATCGAATAAACATCAACCCAATCGGTCCGAATCCTTCCCCGTTCATCCATCCCCCATTTGCCCCCCCGCGGCTTGAAGAGGTGACCCCGTGCCTACTGCCTACTGGGTTTTGCCCAATGTCTTCTCAGGGAATCTGCGGAGGAAGGTCTACTACTTTGAATCCGTCAGGGGTCTTGGCGACACGGAAATCAAAGCTTGAGCGAGGGCCGACTGTGAGGGGCTTAAAATCCAAGGTTTGGAACGACACTTTGAACAGCAGCGCACCGGGTGCGCCGGCACCGGGCTTCCTTTCGATCTCGACCGGCGTTAAACACTGGCCGTTCTTCACGCTGCAATAGTTTTCGAGAAAGACTGCCTTCTGGCCGACTTCGGTTGGAATCAATCCCTCGCTCGATGGACGTCCTCCGATCGAGTCCAGAAAATAAGCGGCCTCAGAGTAGCCGCGAACCGAAAGCTCGGAGAGGAACTCGAACAGCGATCTCGCGGCCCGGCCAGTATCATCACGTCCCCTCGCGGGAGCTTCCAGATACTGCGTCATCCATTTGTCAGTCTCCATGAAATTCGCGCCGTCGAATAGATAAGCTCCACAAAGGTCATACCCGATAGCATTATCGTAACCGCAGAACATCAAGTCGCCGCTGGCGCCCGGCGGGGCCGCGCCATCAGCGCCCGTCAAGGCCTGTTTCCAGGTGCGCCCATCCCGGTCGAGAAAGGAAATCAAGAAGAGGCGTCCGGAAGGGTCGGCCGAAAAGACTTGCACGCTCTCGCTGCTGCAGCTTGCGTACTGGTAAATCGCCACAAGGTACTGGCCCGATTTGGGGTCTTGAATCAACCGGGCGCCATCATGAGGCTTCTTCTCCACAAAGACGTCGTCCGAGTCGAGGTCAAGCCGGGATAATACAGTATTGTCGGCTACACTGATCAATTGAAAATGTCCTGAGTATTGCTTGGCGCCTTCGTTCCCGCCACAGAAGGTCGCGCTTAACACCTCCACTTTCTGATCCTCAGCGTGGAGGTAAACGTGAATGGTGCGGCCGCCGCGTTGCAAAGCTAGATGTGTGAGGCTATCCTTGCGAATAACCTCAACGTCAGCGGGCGTCGTTCCCGCGGCAGTTGCCGGAGGCGCGGGGTCGGCGCGCTTGGGGGTTAGAGTGGGCTGTTGCCTGCCGGGCAGGCCCAAAGAGCACAGAGCTAGGGCCAGACATAATTGAAATGCGCAGCGACGACCCATACGAATGGGGAGTTTAGCATACCGTGAGAAAGGGGATTTGGTAATCGCTGTCGGCAGCGGCCCCGCAGTGAGGCTTAGGCCGCTTTTCGTTCCTCTCTCAGGCTTTGCGCTTGGATGGCGGTGATGACGACCGCTGTGACAATGTCTTCCGCCTTGCAGCCCCGGGAAAGGTCGTTCGCGGGTTTGGCGAGTCCCTGCAAAACCGGTCCGATGGCCTCGCATCCGCCAAAGCGCTCGGCCAACTTGTAACCGATATTGCCGGCGTTCAGGTCAGGGAAGATCAGCACGTTGGCGCGTCCGGCGACGGTCGACTGCGGGGCCTTGCGCCGCCCGATTTCCGGAATCAATGCCGCGTCGAGTTGGAGTTCCCCGTCCACCGCAAGCCGGGGTGCGCGCTCTTTCACGAATGCGAGGGCTTCCCGGACGGCGTCGATCATGGCATGTTCTGCACTGCCATGGGTCGAAAAGGATAGCATTGCCACGCGGGGCTCAATTCCCAAAAGCGCCCGGGCGTTCGCGGCGGTGGCAATGGCGATGTCCGCCAATTGCGATGGCGTAGGCTGCGGCACTACGGCGCAATCGGCGAACAGGGTGGCGCCTTCCGCACCGAGATCGTGGCGCGGGGACACCATCAGGAAGAAACTCGAAACTAGCGAGACGCCCGGCGCAACACCAATTCCCCACAGCGCGGCCCGGACGGTGTCGGCGGTGGTATTCAGCGCTCCGCCTACCGAGCCGTCCGCGTCGCCCGCGGCCACCATCAGCGCGGCATAGTTGCGGGGTTGGCGGGCAGCAGCCAGCGCCTGTTCCGCGGTCATGCCTTTCGAGCGGCGGCGCTGGTAAAGCAGGTTGGCATATTCGTCCAACTTGGGACTTGACGCGGGGTCAAGGATCTGGGCGTCGTGAAGGGGAACCCCCAAAGCCTGCAGGCGAGCCCCGATCTTGGCGGTGTCGCCGAGCAAGGTAAGCTCTGCAACCTTTTTATTTTCAATCAGATGTGCGGCCTGAAGGGTCCGGTCTTCTTCGCCTTCAAAGAGCACAATATGCTGGGGAAAAAGGCGCGCGCGGTTGCGAAGCTTTTCGAGGATTTCCATAGAACTCTCCGCCGCGATTAGCGGCAAAACTCGCGAAAGTGTCGAGGCCCCTGGGTGAAAACACGACATATTGACTGGTTTTGCCCATTCCAAGCTGCCCTCACTCCTTCTACAGCACGCTGCATGCCAGTGGGAGAATCTTCACCTTCGATAGTCAGGCTAAGCCCTCTCTGGGACCCGCAATCCGTCGGCGGACATTCTGGAGCGGCTGAAGCAACTCCCGTCGTGGGCGACGCCTCCATTTCCGCCGGGGGAAGGATGTAGCCCTCTGCCGACGGGCAGGAGTTAATCTCGTTTGATGGGCTACGTCATGGTACCTGGGTTCCCGAACCGATGATCATGACTTCCGTCGCCTTGATCAAAGCTGCGGCAGGCTGCCCTTTCTTCAATCCGAGGTCGCGGCAGGCGTCGCTGGTGATGATCGCGGTGATGGCCTGGCCGCCGATATCCAGAACTACTTTCGCCAGCAATCCGACGATTTCCACCTTCGTAACGCGGCCGATGAGCTGGTTTCGGCCGCTGATGAAGTGCTCCAATCCCTTCGGCAATTTCAAGGCGGCAGAAGGCTTCTTCTTTACGTCCTTGCCGGCGTCTCCGAAGAAGGCGAGTCGATCGATTTCGGTGCGAGGAATCCGGTGGTGCCCGCCGGCGGTGCGAACCGACTTGATCTTGCCATGGTAGATCCACTGCTTGATTGTCGGATAGCTTACGCCCAGCTCGCGGGCGGCATCATGAAGTTTGAGCAGATCCACGTTACTCTCCGGCATTCGATTCGGTTGGTGGCTCTCAATCTACATGAGAAGGCGAACCGGTATCAACGGCAAAGCGCCCCAACCTCAAAACCCCGTTCGAAAATCCCGCCCCCTCTTTTGGAGCTTGAGCCGCGAGTGCATTTAGGAGCAGAATGGTACCCTTCAGTAGCGAAAACGATCAATCGGACTATGCATCGCGAGACATTGTTGGTGTGTGCGGTAGCCCGTCGGGTTGCTGATGACGACGCAATTCGCGAGTGCTGATCACGATACCAACGCGAAGAGGAAGGAGTAACAATCTCATGAGATTTCGAAACTTGAACCTGTTGGCCGTAGCCGCAACACTTGTTACCATCCCGTATTTCGCCGCGAATCTTCATGCCGACAAGAAGCCCAAGGCGAAACCAGCGGAAGCGCAAGCGGCGCCCGCGCCCGCCGTCAGCAAACCGGAAATCCCCGACCTCGAGTTCGTCACCCGTTTGCGCCAGGAGGAGTATGGCCACGGCCAGGCGATGGACCTGATGAGCTATCTCACCGACCAGATCGGCGCGCGCCTGACGGGTTCGCCCAACATGAAGAAGGCGAACGAATGGACACGCGACGAGTTTACCAAGTGGGGATTGGTGAACGCGCATCTCGAGCCCTGGGGCACTTTCGGCCGCGGTTGGAGTTACCAATTCTGCGAAGTCCGCATGGTTTCGCCCGACATCATGCAATTCCTGGCGCTCCCCGAAGCCTGGACGCCCGGCACCGGCAGCCCTCTGCGCGCGGAGGTGACGCATGTGATCGCTACCACCACCGCCGACTTGGAAAAGTATAAGGGCAAGCTGGCCGGCAAGATGGTGTTGTTTGGCGAGGCCCGCGTTCCTGACCCGAGTGAGAAGCCTCTCTTCCGGCGTGACGATGCGGACGAACTCGCGAACATCGCGCTGTTCGACCGTCCCCCTCTTCCCGGCTCCCCGCCGCGTCCGCCAGGTCCCCCGGGACCGCGCCGCGAGGAGATGATGCAGCGCTTCAAGTTTCAGGAGGAGTTCCCGAAGTTTCTGGCCGACGAACATGTGGCGGCGGTACTGGATGTGACGCGCCTTCCCGGTGAGGACGGCACCATCTTTGTGCAATCGGGCGGAAGCTACGACAAGGGCAAGACGATTGCCGTGCCACGTGTCACTCTTTCCGTCGAGCACTTTGGGCGGATGGCTCGATTGCTCGAAAAGAAAGTTCACGTCGAAGTGGAGATGAACGTGGAGACCACGTTTTACGACGATGACGACAAAGCCTACAACACGCTGGCGGAGATTCCCGGTGTTGACCCTGCCCTGAAGGACCAGGTGGTGATGTTGGGTGGCCACTTGGATTCCTGGCACGGCGGCGAAGGGGCCACGGACAATGGCGCGGGCTCGGTGGTGGGGATGGAATCCGTGCGCCTGCTCAAGAAGCTGGGGGTGCAGCCGCGGCGAACCATCCGCATCGCACTCTGGTCGGGAGAGGAAGAAGGATTGCTCGGCTCCCGCGGCTACGTGAAAGAACACTTTGGATCGCGGCCGGAATCCACCAAGCCCGAGGATCAGCGCCTTCCGGCGTTCATGCGTCCACCCGCCGGCCCGCTGGAGTTGAAGCCCGAGCAAAAGCAGATTTCCGTCTACTTCAACCTCGATAACGGCGCCGGAATGATTCGCGGCGTGTATCTTCAGGAAAATGCCCAAGTGAAACCCATCTTCGAAAAGTGGATGGAGCCCTTCAAGGACCTGGGAATGGCTACCCTCACGATGCGCAACACCGGCTCGACCGACCACGTTTCGTTCGACGCCGTGGGCATTCCCGCTTTCGAGTTTATCCAGGATCCGTTGGATTACGGCACCCTGACTCACCACTCGAACCTGGACGTGTACGAGCACATCCGCCCCAGTGACTTGCAGCAGGCGGCCACCATTATGGCGGACTTTGTCTATAACGCTGCGATGTGCGACGAGATGATTCCGCGCAAGCCGATCCGCCCGGACGACCCTCCCGAGAAGCCGGATTCGGCCGGCGGGGAGAAGCCTGGGCCAAGCAGCCAATGACGGCTTGTTCCCCAAAAGGGGAACAAGAACGGAATTTCTACATCTTCCCAAGCCAAGCTTGGGCAATACCGGATTCTCCTGCGGCGGACCAAGCAGGCGGCTTGCCCTGTCCTCGAGCGCGTTCTTTTCGCGACGCCGACCTTCCATACTGTGCCGCCCAACTCGGGGTGCGCACGGGGCGGGGCCGCCATCTCGGCGGCTCCGGTGCCGTCTGGAAGCTGGCGCGACGTCCGAAGTCGGACGGATCATCCTTCGCAAATGGTTCGTATGATGCACGAAAAAACCTATAAGAGCCGAATTGCTCTGACAAACAGTCGTCTAAAAGCGGCAATTTTCTGCAAAATGAGTGTCGATTCGACGTAAATGTCGAAAATGAAGACCTAAAAGTCTGGTCTTATTCGGGCATTGTGTCTTGTGATCCTTTGTTTTCATACACATTCCGGCTTCGAACGTATAATTAAGAATTCTTTTTTGCTCCCGTTGCCGGAAATGGACCGCAGCGTGGTTCACTCCGGCCCCCCGCGTCGAGCCCTCAGGGGCCTTAGGGGCGGTCGACCCTGGCGCACAACTACCTTTATTTTCATAGATATCGTAGGTATACAGAAATAAGTCGCTTGTTTTCATGAACATCGTAGGAGTAGCCCCGGCGGACGTTTTCCC
>CAZCVY010000148.1:0-17060 GCA_964501985.1 uncultured Acidobacteriota bacterium
CCGCGTGGTTATGCTCCTGGCCGGCCAGAAGCATAGTGCCTGTTAGAGCGCTGGTGAGAATGGCTGAAATCAAGCCGAGAGCGCGGAATCGCATGGCCACCTCTTTCTGGGTCGAGCCTAACACCACACGGATGGGGAGGTCAATCAAGGCGTTGTCGCGCGGTACCTGGGCCAATAGGGTCATCCCACGCTCTCTGACTCCGCTCTTGGAACTTAACGACACTCCGGCTCCTCCGTGATTTCCAGCCGCTGCAAGTGAAGTGCTAACCGGGCGTGCCGAGGACCGTCTAATCGGTTATGTGGTTGCACCACAGGAGGAAGAATGGACCGAACGAAGCTTGAGCACAATGTCTTCCGTAAGCGCCTCTCGCACGTCGTGGGGCGGCTGCTCGCTCCACACGATGAAGAGGGCCGACGATGAGCGCGCGACTCCGGCACATCATCAATCGGTTTAGCGCGTTTTTTCGCCGTGAGCCTCTTGACCGCGAGCTCGACGCGGAAATGGCAGCGCATTTGGCACTCGCAATCGAGGAGAACGTGCGGCGCGGCCTCTCTCCGGAAGAGGCGCGCCGGCAAACTCTATTAAGCTTCGGCGGCGTGGAGCAAGCGAAGGAGCAGCATCGCGAGTCGCGCGGTCTGCCGGCAATGGACGCTCTCACGCAGGACCTGCGCTTCGCGTACCGCACCTTGCGCCGCGATCGCGCTTTTACCGTGATCGCCATTCTGATTCTCGGGCTCGGCATCGGAGAGAATGTCGCTGTGTTCAGTGTGGTCAACGCCATCCTGCTCCGGCGGCTGCCCTTCCGGCAGCCGCAACGGCTCGCGTGGCTGGTGACCAACGAAGGCAAGGGTGGGCTCTCCAGTCAAACTTATACGGTGGCGGCCTACGAGGAATTCCAGCGGCACAATCGCTCCTTCGAGGACGTGACCAGCTACCAGACGTTCTACAACTCCATCCAATATAAATTGACGGGACCGGCGACCCCAAGCAACTCGTCGGCATTGAAGTGGCCTGCAATTTCTTTCCCATGCTGGGAGTGCAACCTTCCCTCGGCCGGCTTTACCTGCCGGAAGAGTGCCAGAAAGGCGGTAGGCCGGCCGCGCTGCTGAGCCAGGGCTTTTGGCGACGGCAGTTTGGCTCGAACCCGGCGATTGTCGGGCAGGCGATCACGGTGAATGGTGAGGCAGTAACCGTAGTTGGCGTTCTCCCCGCCAGCTTCGACTTCGGTTCGGTTTTCTCGCCGGGTATGAACGAGGATATTTTCGTCCCGGCCATCATGGATTTCTGGCGCACCTGGGGCAATGCCCTGGCCCTGGTGGGCCGCCTGAAGCCCGAAGTCACAATGGTCCAAGCGCAGGCAGAAGCGAACATCCTCTCTCCGCAACTGAAAGCCGCCCACCCGGAATCGGGCGGCGCCGCCTACCGCGGGGTCAACTCGCCGCTACGATCACACAGTCACGCCATGCCGGGGCGGTATCGATGTCTATAATTGGCGCCGCATCGCCCGAGTTACGCCCCTTGCAGCCGTGGGTCGGACAAGGAAGTCAAACAGCGTCCCCAGGTAATCAGCCGCTTGGCGCTCGGAAAGGGCCTGGGGGTCGAAGGCATGTTGCAGAAATACCCCGGTGAAGAGTCCTTCCAGGACAGCTCGCGTACCGTCGTTGCGCTTCCTGTCATGCATTCCGAGCAGTTCCGCAACGTCGTCGAGTTTCATCGAATCCTTAATGCGCCGGTGGGCCGCGGCCAATTTGGGGCGCAGTTTGGGATGGCGCACGGCAAACAACTTGAACTCCAACTGGAGCATAATCCAATCCTGGTCGGCCAGGTACCGCACATAATATTCCCGCATGGCCCCCAACCGCTCCCTCACGGATTTGCCGCGGCTCACAGTGGCGCGGATCTGGCGTGAATGCTTCTCCGCTTCCTCATACAGCAGGGCAAAGAACAGATCCTCCTTGGTCTCGAAGTTGGCGTAAAAAGCTCCGCGCGTGTGGCCGGCCTCCGCGGCGATATCCTCAAGACGGCAGGCCTGGAAGCCATCGCGGGCAAAGATCCGGCGCGCGGAGGCAAGCAGCGCCCGCCGGGTCTCCTCCGATCTTTGTTGATGCTTGTTGGGAAAACGTTTGACGACCGTCGGCCGCCGGCCCACGGGGCGCGTGAAACGGGCAAGTAAAGGTTCGTTCATGGCGGCTAAGAGTGTAACACAAATGTCCGTTGTAAAATACATACATGTACGTATATAATGCCGGACATGGCAAAATTATCTTATGGGCGCCGGCTGCTCCCTTTTGCCCTGCTCTTCTTCCCTTTCGCCGGCTGGGCGCAAGTCGCGTCGGGCCCCACGCCCACCACAAGGCCTCTGGCGCTTGTGCCGGGCGCGAGCGTCAGTCCGGCCGGCTCGGTGTCAGTACAACAGAGCACCTCCGCGGGCGGGACCAACACAGTCAACACGAGTCTTCAGATCAACGGCAATCTCCAGGGTAGTGTGCCCGGCGCGAACTGGCCCGCCGGACCCATCACGCTGAAGCTGGTGGATGCCGTGCGGCGGGAGGTTGGCTCACCTCGACAAAGATCGACCCGCGAGTGCTGATCTCGATAGGCTTTCTTGGAACCGCCTACTCGCTTTACCCGCTGACGATCATTAACTTGCAGATTGACTTTCACACCGTCGCTTTGCTGCGGGTTCAGCAAGTGTTGTTCATGCCACTCATCTTCATTCCCATCAGCACGCTCAACTATGTTGGCGTGCCACGAGAGAAAAACAACCAGGTCTCCGGGCTCTCCAACTTCGCCCGCAACCTCGGTGGCAGCATTAGAACCTCGCTGCTTACAGTGTTCCTGGCACGGCAGAATCAGGTTCATCAAGTGAATTTCGCGGCTCACACCAGCCACGGCGACCCGAACTTCGAGCAGTGGTTGAATGGGTTGAAAGGGGTTTTTCAGTCCCAAGGCTATGATGCCGTGACCGCAACTCAAAAGGCTCTGGCCCTGGCTTATCAAACGGTACAAGCGCAGGCGAACACGCTCAGCTTTGAAAGCAGCTTTTGGATCATGGCCATCATCATCGCGTGCCTCGCCCCTTTGCCCTTCGTCATGCGCCGCCCCAAACCCGGCGAACGCCAACCTTCCTTGCATTGAGGAGCACCTTACAAACGCCCCAGGTCGCGCTGGGGCGCGGAGGTCTGCTACAATCGATTGAGTCGGGGCGCTCGCAACAACATGGCCACCAGTTACAAATCGGACGTGGTGAAAATCTATCATTCCCTGGGGCGGAAGAAACGCCTGGGAACGGTGATTTTCTTTGTCACTTCGGTTTGCAACGCCAAGTGCCGGACTTGCTTTTACTGGCAAGAACTGAACCAGCGCGGTGATTTGACCTGGGATGAAATCCGCAAGCTGGCGTTCAGCATGCCGCAATTCAGCGACCTGTGGCTTTCGGGCGGCGAGCCCATGCTGCGGCGCGAACTTACCGACATCATCAAACTTTTTCACACTCACAATGGCGTGCGTTGGGTAAACTTGCCGACCAACGGCCTGTTGCCGGAGCGGACCGCCGAGTGGGTGGCGCGCATTTGCGGCGAAAACCCCGAGCTGCAACTTGACTTGAATGTTGCCCTGGACGGCCTCGGCGAAATGCAGGATTCCATTCGCGCCGTCCCCGGAAACTTTGCCAAGACGCTCGAAACCCTCGACGCGATTCAACCCTGCCGGAAGAAATATCCACTGCTGCGGGTCAACATCAACACGGTGATTTGCTCGGAGAACTTTGACGAGGTGATGGCGATCGCCGAGTACGTGAAAGCGCACTGTGCTGTGGATGGCCACTACTTCAACATCATCCGCGGCGCAGCCAAGGACGCCAGCCTAAAGCAAATCCCCACGCACCGCCTGGCCGCACTCTACAAGGACATTCAAACGGTTTATGACTACTACGCGGAGCAGGTTTTGCGCCGCCGGACGGGGATGGCGCGAAAGATCGCCCAGGTTTACTACCACGGAACGCTGGCGCTGCACAATAAAATCCAGCTTGAAAACATCGCCGAGCCGCATCCATGGCCCATGCCCTGCACCGCCGGGGACACGTCCATCGTGATCGACTTCAACGGCGATATGCGCTCGTGCGAACTGCGCGGCAAACTCGCCAACCTGCGCGACTACGATTGCGATTTCGACCAGTTTTGGCGGGCCCAGGAGCGGAAGGAAGACCTGGACGCCATCGTGCACGACCAGTGTTGGTGCACCCACGTGTGCTTCATCCACGACAGCCTGCGGCATTCACCCAAAGTGCTGCTTTACGATATTCCCGCCACTTACCTCGAATCGAAATTCACTTCACCCTCAACCCAGGGGGAGAAGTTTCAATCCGCCCCTGCCCTAGTCGCAGCGACCGCAGTGAAGTGACGCACCGCGGCACTGCCGCAAATTATATGCATGGACAATTTGAGGTCTGCACATTGGCGCGTCGGACTTCAGACTTCGACCCCGACACTCCAGATTCATTCATGGACGCGCAGCGGGCCGCCGATTAGGGGTTGTTAAGCGATCGGAGTGACAGCCCCTGAGTGCAAGAAATCAGTACATCCGTACTCTTTACACGTCGTAGGAAGGGTATAAAGCTATGGGCGTATTTCGCGGGCAAATGGTTATAGCTGTGCCGTAAGCAGCTTACCAAGGCCCTAAGGACTTTCGTTCTTGCGACAACCGATTTGTCGGCTCACAGGGAGGTGGGCCCGATCGCCCATGACTTCAGACGGTGACACTTTGACGTCATCATGCCGAAATCACCAAAATCAGCTCTCATAGATTGACGGATGTCATTGCTTTTGAGGTAATCACGTTGTATTAAGCACACGCGCCGAGCATCTAACTCGGCGACCAAGCAGGTAGTCGCTCCGTCTTCCCTGTTCGTGGGTGGCCGCGCGACGTGGTGTTCTGCATACGGTAGTGCCCCTGGGTTCCCTTTCGTTGAACCGGCCGCACGGGTCAACAGCCGCTCTGATCGAGAGCGGTGTTTGATTGGAAGGGCAACCGCGTCCACTCAACCTCTCGCTCCTCGCCGCAGCTCTGCAGACAACGCTTGGATAAGATTCATCGTGTTTAAGCCGGAGGTCTAGATCTGATGTTTCCAAAGGTGTAACACGTTAGTAGGTAGATTGATGCTAGATACAGTATCACATAACTTAAAATTAATCTCTTATTCCGTTGTACTGAGAGGTAAATTCGTCATGAAAAGATTTGCCCTAATCTTGGCAGGCGTTATGTTTCTGTGTGGTTGCGGTGGAGCGCCGTCCAGCTCTAACACGAACTCCAACACGAACTCTCCCCCAACACTTGCGACAATCGCGGTGACCGCCGCTTCGTCGTCTATCGCTGTGAATGCGACGGACCAATTCTCCGCCTTGGGGAAGGACAGTAGCGGCAACGACATCAGTGGGCTCACCTTCACTTGGGCAAGCAGTTCGACTACCGTGGCCGCGATCAGCAGTACCGGCATGGCAACGGGAGCTTTGGCCGGCACCACGCAAATCACCGCCTCATCGGGAGGCGTAACCAGCAATGCGATGACACTAACCGTTACACCCGGCGCGGTGGCGACGATCACCGTGACCGCAGGTTCGCCGTCGATTGCAGTGAATGCGACGGACCAATTCACGGCCGTGGCCAAAGACAGCGCTGGCGACACGATCAGTAACCCCAGTTTTACGTGGACAAGCAGCGCCACCACCGTTGCCCAGATCAACAGCAGCAACGGACTCGCAACCGGCGTCTTGGCGGGCACGACCCAAATCACCGCGGCATCCGGAGGCGTGACCAGTAATGCGGTGACGCTAACCGTTACACCTGGCGCGGTGGCGACAATCGCCGTGACCGCAGGCTCATCGTCGATTGCGGTGAATGCATCGGACCAGTTCACGGCGGTGGCCAAGGACAGCGTTGGCGATACCATCACTGGACTGGCCCTGACCTGGGCCAGTTCGACCGGGGCGGCGACCATCAACACCAGCGGTTTGGCGACGGGCGCATCGGTGGGCACCACCCAAATTACCGCCGCATCCGGAGGCGTGACCAGTAACGCGTACTCACTTACCGTGACTCCGGCTCCGTCGTCGGTTAGCGGCACTGCCGCCGCGGGTGCTCCCATCGTTGGCGTCCTCGCGACCCTCAAAGATAGTGCGGGGCATTCAAGTACTGACACCACGGCCAGCGATGGAACCTATACGTTGGACACGACAGGGTTCACGCCACCCTTCTTGATTCAGGTCCAGGCGACTTCCGGCAACCTCTATAGTGTGAGCGCGGATGCCCTCACCTCCACCATCATCAATGCTCAGCCTTATACCGACCTGATTATCCGCTCCTGGTACAGCGCGCAAGGGGTATCGATTGATACAGCGTTCACCAATCCGGCATCCGCGCCCGCTCCCGTACCAGGAAGCGTCGGGATCCTTAACAGCGCGGTCACCAATCTCGCGTTGTTGTGGCTCACCAACGCGGGCGTCAACACCTCGACGTTCAACATGATTTCCAGTCCCTTCGTTGCCGGCAGCGGTACAGGCCTGGACCAAGTGCTGGATGAAACCACGGTGAACACGGCAACCGGCAGCGTCACCATCACCGCCGCAGGGACCACCCAGACCTCCACCATCACCTACAACACCACGGCCGGCACCATGACGGTTTCTACTACCACCACCAATTCCAACGGCACGACCGTAAGTACCAATACCACCGTTGTCCCCGGCCAAAGCGCGCAGCAAGCCGCGCTCAACAGCATTAACGCCACCATGACGGCATTCGTCAATGCGGTCAATACCAATGGCAGTCAGTTGACCGCCGCCGAGCTCACACCGTTTATGGCTTCCGACCTGTTGATGGACAGCCTGAATCAGACCGACTATGCGGCCGAGTTGGTCACCAGTATGAGCGGCATGACGGTATCGTCGGTAACGCTCCAGACTGTAAAGAACCTCGATCTTGTGCACGGAACCGCCGACATCGTCTTCAATCTGGCCAGCACGGGCGCCCCTAACGTGGGTCCGATGAACGAGTCGCCGGGCGAGTTTTGGTTTGAGGACGTGGGCGGCACGTGGCTGATCGGGGGGGATAACCTGACCGTTAAGATGAATGCGCAGGTAGAGGCCCGATATAGCGAGGGCAACCAAACCGAAGGCGCCCTCGGAGACGGCACTTTCATCAGTGGGGACATGTGGGCTCCCGTAGGGGCTGTGACCGGCGTAACAATCACCGATGCGTCCGGAATCACCGGCTGGAACGCGACTCCGATCCCGATGGGGGACACCGTCGATGTAACGTTAACACCGACTCCCAGCACTCAGCTTACCTTGGACTTCACGCAGTTTGATGACGGTTGGCTGAACCTGGGCAGCAGCATTATTCCCCCCGGCACGTTGTTTACCTACGCGGTCACACCCGCGTCGGGACCGGTGGTCACCTACTCGTGGTACAGCAATGTTTTCACCACCGAGTTAATGGCCATCACCTCCGCAAACTCCACCAACCCGCCGAGCGGCTCATTGTCAAGTTACCAATCGGGCGTGGCGCTGCCCGTCACCTGGACGCTGCCCACGACCTTCCCGATCAGTGCCGTTTACGTGGAAGGGGAGGTCTACAACGGAACTCCGTGTCCTTTCGGTAAGGCTGCATGACTTGGGCTGACCGAACGATGATCTTTCATTCCCAAAGCAGGAGCGATGGCAAGGAATCCGGGGCCGCCAGGCGCAAGAACTCGTACCCAATGCCGGCCATTCCCTGGTGAAAAGAGGCAAGGTAGGGTGCTTTCTTCCAGGCCAACGCGTAGCTCCCGGGAGGTTGAGAACGTCGCAGGATCGCACACCCCATCCTTCGGGCCTCCTGGAGGTAAGCCGGATCGCCCAGCTCTTTGGCCGCCACTACAAAGACGTCGGCCCGCCCCATCGTACCGCAGCATACCGTATCCCTCCCCTCTGTTCCCGCTAGCCGGGTGGCCCGCAAACCATGGGAAATATCCTGTCGGACCTGGGGAGTATCGAGGATCGGAAGTGCACCCAAGCGGCTCAGAGCGATCCCTGCGGCCCCGTGGCACCAAGTCGTCATATGGACGTAACCCTGCTCGGTGGGCGGGTTGCGGAAGTCGGGCCAGTTGGAAACCTCGTGCAGGAAAACACTCGTTTCATAGGCCTCCGCCTCCAGCGCCGCTTCCCGGAAAGAGCTCTTGCCAGTGGCTTCATACAACTTAAGCAGCGCATAAGCGATCCCGGCAGCGCCATGCGAAAACCCGGTCAGCATCTCTTCCCTAACCGTTTTCCATGCCCGCGGTCCCTGTCGACTGGGCTCCCGATACTGCAAGAGATGCTCCCCGCAAAGGACCGCCTTATCAAGAGCCTCCGGAAGCCGGGTCGCCCGATGGAGCGCCAGCAGAGCCAGCGCCGCTCCCGCCGCTCCCGATAACAAATCCAACTTGCGGTCCGACGTAATCCTCCCGTCATCGAGCATTTCGGCAAAACGCCGGGCATGGTGGAGCCATTCCTCTTCTCCCAGGAACTCACTCGCGCGGACGAGCGCGTAGATGACTGAAGACTGGCCCACCCCTGCGCCAATGCCCGGCTCGAAGAGCGCCACGGCATAGTCCGGCCGCACCGCCTCCCGGACAACCGTGGTCAGGGCGGAGCGCGCCAAGGCGGCCAACTCCGGTTCGCCCACCAGCTTTTGCACTGCCGCCAGGAACAACGCCACGCCGCAAAGGCCGTCGTAGAAGTGTGTCGTCATCAGCTCCAATTGATAGCGCTGGGCTGCGGCGTGATAGGCAATCGTGTTCCAATTAACGCCCTCCTGGAATGGGAGCGCAGCTCCGCGAATCTGCTGGGCGATGCGGAGGGCTTCTGCCAAGAAATCGTCCGGGCCCGCCTCGTCTTCTCCCGGGATCTCGGAAGCCTTGGAGTCTATGTTTTCCACCGTTTTCGGCTCGCCTCCTTCCAGCTCGAACGAAACGCGGAGGAAATTCAATTGGCGCTCCAAATCCTCCTCGCTCAAGGTTCCGAAACGCCTTTGGACCTGAGAAAACCCGGACTCCCGAAGGAATTGAGGGATTGAGCGACCACCTTCGAGCATCAGGCCGTCGCCCTCCGCTGCATATTGGAACATGGGGATATCCCCTTGCAAGAGGCTCCTTCGCTCATCTGCCAGGATCGGCCAACTGAAGGGGCGGTCCTCGGCATAGAGCAAGGGGCGGGTAAACAGTTCCAGTTCAATGCTTGCGTCCATGCCATCGCGGAGGCAGCGGGGAGAATAGAGGCGCTTCAACATCGAACCGTATGTCGCCGTGGCCCTGAACATGAAACGCAGGCCCGACCAGTTACGGAGAGGACCGTTGGGACCCAACAATTCGGTCCCCCGCGTCTGAAGAAAACGATACATCTGCTCGAACCCGGCGGCTATCTGGTCAACGTAACGGGCCGCCTGCACCTTCTCGCCACCGAAGAGCACGACATTGTGGGCCGGCCGGAGGGAAATTGGTTCCGATCCCAGCCGCATGGCGTCGGTGTTAATGTTCTCCCAGGTTTTCCTTCGCAGGTGGGTCACTTGAACCTCGGTTCCGCCCAGCCCGCTGACGTCGTAGCTCTCTCCCGTTGGCCGGATCTCCCAGCGCGGGAGCAAGGCGGTGCGGAACACCGAGTCCTCAAAGAGGAACTTGCCGGCGAGGGTGAGCGGCCCTTCCTCTCCCGGGGGTCCGAAGTACCGGATGCGAGGCTGGAGCATGGTTTCATGGTCAATGAGCACCGGATGCCCGGCCGCCGCGATAAGGTTCTCGCTATGGCAGTCGCATCCTTCGAGGGCATATATCAGGCACACAAGCATCCCCGCGCGGTAATAAAAGGTCTCGACATCCCGCTGATCTTGGCAGGGGCGAGGCTCGACTTCCTCTACCCAGCCGTAGGCGCCGCCCTCCACCAGCTGGAGTGTCCGCAAGGGGGGCAGGTCGGCGTTACGGTTGATCCAACCGAGCAAATTCCAAAACGAGGCCTCTGCCGCGATCGCCTTGGCTTTGTAAATCAGCCTAACGCCAGCGGCGAAGTGTACTCGTAACGCCGTGCGTCCCCCCCGGTGCGGGTCCGACAAGCCGGGGTCCAGCTTAATGACCGGCCCCAGCGGGAGACCTTGGTTGAAGCGAGTTTCGAGTTCCGTTTGGTCAGCCTCCAGCCGAAGGAGAAACTCCCGCGCCGCATCCACCCACATGGAGAGCCGGATGGCCAGATATCTCGCCAGCACCGGATATTCCAGAAAAAGGCGGAGCAGTCCCTCCCCTTCGAGCGAGCGGAGGAAGGATTCGTAGAGTTCCCGGGAGGGGGGGGATGTTGAGACAACAGTGCTCCCCTCCTCAATTGAGGAGGTCCGATTTGCGGACTCCGATGGAGTCCATCGGACTCCAGAAGTCGGAGGGGTAGGGGGTGGTGCTGATTGCGACCTTAGGTTTTCAGCCTTTGGAGATGACCACGCCGGAGCTGGGAGCGCCACCCCTCCTGAATCAGGAGGGGAGTTACCGGGAGTGGTGCGGAACCGCGTGAATTCGAGATTCACAGTCTCTCCCGCGATCGCCTCCAAGGATAGCAGCAGAGATTTTTCCCACTGTCGATGGGCCGCCTCCGCCAACAAGGAATAGGCTGCCCCGGTCTCCTTCCGCAGTGTTTCTCGTGCGAGCCGGAGGAAGAGATGAAAAAGCTCTTCAAAGGCGACGGGCTGATCCCCCCGAATAGAAGCCAGATCGTTCTTCACCAGCGCTTCGTCCCCGGGTTCCCGCGTGGACCCGATCATCTGTTCCAGCACCCGCGCCCAAGATGGCAACTCGGGGTTTGCCCGCCACATTCGCCCCACCAGGCCCCGGGCGCGCTGCTGGTCCAGCCCGTCCCACTGGAGACGCTTGGCGAAGACGTTCTCGTCACCCTTTGCACAGTTTTCTCGCCATGCTGCCATGCGTTCATCCATTACTTCGGAATCCTCGGCGCGCGTTTCCGGCAGGAAGTCGCCGCCCAGGCGCTCCTCCAGGAACGCCGACCGCTCCACGATTTCGCGGAGCGGTTCACTTGAGATGGGCAATCGATCCCCCATTGCGGCAGTCACCCTCTTCAAATCTGCAGGATTGACAACGGCTTCGATTTCTTGGGCTCCGGATTCACGCCTCCCGCAAGCTGCATAAGCGCTAACTTAAGACTGTCGGCGGTAGAACAGCCCGCAAGGCGGGCGAAATCATGTAGCTCGCGGCGAAGCCGTGGGAAAAATGCCGGGCCGATCATGTCAGCCCCGGAGCAGCGCAAAGGTGCGCGTTGTTGGCGCTCCTCTGTGGCTCCTGATGTGCTCGTCACGCTTCGTGTGTAAATGTTCTTAACATGGTTGATGTTCCCATGCTAAGAACCGCGAAGGAAGCTGAACGGCCCTACCTCCGCGCTACCCAGCTCCAATAGCAAGGGTCAACCGGCACGGTAGGATCGAACCGGCGCCCAGAGTTGTCAGAAGCCCGTCTCCGATGGGAATCGGGGATTGGGGGGAGCCCCCCCGGCACTATACGCGGCGCAGGAAAGCCAGATCATATACTCCTCCTCATCAGGGGTCAGGGGGCGTTCCTCAAGCGCTTGAGTCAACTCGGCAAGTTCCTCTGGGGTCTGCGGCGAGCACAGGATTCCATCGACGGTGGGGTGAGTCATCGCAAAGCGATAGTAGTCGCTCGGCTTCGGAATCCAGAGGTCGCTCGACAATCCTAGAGCTCGAAATCGTTCTTCGCTGACCCGGAACATCGTACTCTTGAAGTTGAAGGTCAAGTGCGAACGATCAGGCCGGAAATGCGGGAACAGATCCTTCCGCGCGCCCGGATGACCTGTGTTGTATCTGATATAGTGAATATCGATGAGACTCTCCAAGTTGGCGGCAAGAGAGAAGCGCTTGGCATGAAAGGTGGCGCCAATCCCTGAACACCCGACATGATTTTGTGATCGCGCCTTCTGAAGCCACCCAATCTTCGCGAAGCTCGCATCGCTGGATACCGCGCCGGCCAACAAAACGTCGATACGTTGCAATCCTGGAACGGAATCAACGATCTCCTGGAACTGCAAGTAACGAAACATCGGCTCGTCCAAATACGAAACTCCCGCCACGACAATTTCGTCACGTCGTGCTCGATTGTCCTTGAGTAATCGTGCCAGGCCGAGGCGGGTTTGCTCGTATAACGGCCAATGCAAATCGCAAGACAATAAGAAAAAATTTACCCCGGCTTCGTAGGCTGACACGATGGTGTTCGGCGTTCCCGTTATTCCAATGCAAAGCGGGCTCACCGACAGCCCTGTTGGGCGGAGAGGTAGCCGCTGAGATGCCTTGGGGAACGACGTACGATGCTGCATGTCCACCATGATGGAGAATCGTATCTCAAAACCAATAAATCAATCAGAATCGTGCTGAAGCCTGTTGAGGTCGCAACTCACTTACCAGTTCCAAATCCTTGAGCGCCTCCCCATCTTGCGCTTTGCAGCGATTATTGGGGGGGGCATGGGGATGTCAAGAACTATTCGTCCGCAGACTTAAAGTCGGCCAGGTTTCCGTCAAAAATCCTTACAAGGGTTGTGCAGGCCTTAAAATAACAGACTTGATTGCAATAAGTCACAGGTTCTGAAATGAATCCGCATCGAGGCACCTACCATCCAAAAAAAGTCGCCACGGTGTTGGTGAGTGAGACAAATTGAACGTGTTCACTGGCAAGGATGACATGCATCTGCAACCCTGCCATGTCTTGCTTATTCGCCCTGCCTCGTTCCAGTCCGGCGAGGCACGGACCTATGGTTCAAGATCCGGGTTCTTTCTGTGGCATTAGCATTGGGCCACGGCAGGCCTGCACGGGTAGCGGCATTTGAACTCCGGGCACACAATAGCCCTCGCTTTCAGCCCTTGGGTTGGCGCCGTTGACGGGGTGCAAGTCGCTGGTTGACATCATCGCAATCACCATGAGTCGGCGACGCCGGTTGCGCGCACCTGCCTTGCCACACGCGGCGATAGCCCTCCCGAGCTGTGGAAGCACTCGTTGTGATCTCCCCGGGATACCGTTGGCCGTCGGATTTATACCCGCAGCAGATGTTTCAGCAGCCCGTCTGAACACCTCTAGAACAAGCCTGCAATAAGCTGAAGGCCTGGGACAAGCACCCTGACCACTGGGATATTCAGGGGCGGCCGTGTCAGAGTGACGCGGAGGATGTTATCGTAGCCCGCCGCCGCCAGATGTTCCAACACCCAGCGGTAATCTTGGAGCAAGTCAGCCCCGGCTATATCTGTGAGGCTGTGCCAGGGTGTGGAGCATTCGAGACCGTCAAAATAAGCAAACAACCGTGGATGGCTCTCGCTCGCTTGGTACGCCTCGGGGCTTAGATCTTCGCGGGCTCCGTGAATAAACGTGAGACGCGACTGGGCAGCTTCGGTGATGGCCCTCGTCGCGGCCACCGAAACACTCAGGTGAGTACCGTAGCCAACGTTGACAGTAGAGCAGTGACTAAAGGGATCCTTATCCAGCAGAACCGCCCAAAAAGTGTGCACAGCGATGCAGCTCTCAATCCAGACCAAGGCGAGCTTTATATTCGCACACCTAATCTTTTCAACCAATTCCCCTACAGGACCATCGCCCACCGTGTCCAGATCGATGCCGCGGCATTGTGGTTGCTCCATGCGAATCCGGCCCTTGCTCACAAGACGAGAGATGGCATCGCGTTCGATCAACTCGTACAAACCGTGAAGCGTAGCCTCGATCAGGTGATTGCCGCTGGCGAGACCATTGGTCAATATGGGATACAGCCTAGGGGATCGGATGCGGGCGTAACTGGCCGGCAGCCATGTCTCCCGCCCCGTCAGCAATTCCTCTCCCGGCTCCCAATCAATCGCATAATCGGGGCTGAAAAAACAGCCCGCTTTGAAGAGGGGAAGGGTATCGGGTTCAACCGCCCATCGCCCCTCGCGACGCAGGGAGGCGAGACTGGAGCGGTGCAAGCAATTACTCGCCTGCTCGTAGTGAAAGAATTCAGCGGCCTCCATGAGCGCGGAAACTCTGGCCGCGATGGGATCCAGGCCCTTCCCGTTCGCCACCTGCAATAAGCTGCCGCGGGGTCGAATGGCACAGAAGACAGGGATGCCCAAGCGATCCAGCCCTGTGACATCAGCACAGCGGGTGATGCCGAGAGCCGGCAGGTGGGACTGGAGAGAATGCAGAGTCTGTTCCGGTGGGATGAGACGGTGGGTACCGCGTGTGTGTGCCTTAAACAGAGGGGTCGTCATGATCTTTGGTGGTTTTCCACGAGTTGGGCGGCCCTCCCAGTGGTTTGCAGTTCCCTCAGCAATGCGTCCTCAAACTCCCACGAGAGACCGAAATAGTTTGGCCCCTGGCGCGCGATCCAATCTACCATGGCCATTTCGCCCAGCGGGTCGTGATACGTCGTTGCTTTCAAATCGGTACTCTCAAGCCGTGCGGCACGGTCCCCGACCGGATGTGTTCGCTCCCACTGTTCGCAGTATGTCCGCAGGGGGCCGGATGCACAGGAAATGCCGATCTGTCTGGCCCATTCCAGAAGAAAGCGGCGGTGTGACAAATCAACCCACACTCGGGCGGCGGCCTCATCTTGCTCTTGATCAAGGAACAGTTCCGGTTGGATACCGGAAAAGTCGCGCGCAGGGGGACCGAGCCCTGCCGTCCTCCCAAGCAGCCCGCATTCATGGTACAAAGCCTGCTCAAAATTCCAATCGACACCAAAATGGGCTGGCCCTTTACGGGTTATCCAGTCGATCAGTGCGCGCTCCTCGAGCAAGCTCCTGCAGAACTTTCGAGTCAGGCCATTGGCTCGCAGCCAATCCTCGTTCTCATCAATCTTGTGGTACTTTTTCCATCGCGCGAAGTAGGCATCCAGCACCTCTTCCGCACAATTGATGTTGTTGCGCCTCGCCCATTCCAGAAGAAAGCATCTCTTGGAGAGTGTGGCCCGCATCGACGCCAGCAGATCCGGGTCCCTCCGTGCCTCTTCCAACACCGTTTCTCCGGTGACGATGCCCTTCCGGCCGACGAAACCGGTCAGGCGCAATCGGTCGAGCTGGAAGAAGTCCTCCTGTGATCGTCCGCCATCGTAGCCGACCGCGACCCGGGTGCCCGGCATCCTCGCCGCAAGGCGGAGCGCCCCGATGGCATCCTCCGCCTTGAGATTGACGGCTCCGTGGAGGAAGTAATGATGGATGGTGGCGCGATCCTGTTCCGACCAGCAGCTCACGACCGGACTGCTCAAGAGCTTCTGATAAGATCGCTCGGGATAGTATAGGTGCTTGGCATAGTCGAGGAGCTGGTTGGCTTGCTCCGCAGCCACGCAGCAGTCTCCAACCGCTCTATCAAGCGTGCAGCGGATGTTGACCAAGGCTTCAGAAAGCGGGCGAAAGCCGTATTCTGCCGAAGCATGGCTGACGGCTACTTCGTCATCTCCTTCAATGACGCCGTCGCGATACCATTCGAAGACCGTGCCGTGGCCCACCATGCCGAACTGGTGTAGTTCCGCAGCGCGCAAGGCTCCCATGCTTGCGGCGCCAATCACTTGGATGTCTTCCTCCAGAGCATCGACGATTTCACGCGGCCAGACCGACGGTGTGTTATGGAAAAGGCCGTCCACCAAGACGATGGTTTTCACGCCGGACGCCATAATACGGTAGATGTCACCTTTGCGAGCAGGGGGGAAGTAGTCGGCGGTCAGCAGCTCACGCGCTTGCTTTAGGCCTAAGGAGGGGCCTAGGAAAACTGCGATGGAGTGCGGGTTCATGGGAATTGGCGCCCTCACTTCGTCCAGCTCTCCGGCACGTCACACGCTTGACAAGGCGATTGCTGGGCGGACTCGACGGGCGGGTGTGCCGGAAAGGAGGCCTCAGGCACTATCTGGTTTTCGTTCTCAAACAATTGCAGATCAGCGCCTTCTCCCTTCCACGGAGGTGAATCTGCCCCCGGTCTCTGACGGGGGGCAGATGTCAACCCCTCTAGATCGCATTTCGGCCACGTCCGAGGCCGCTCGTAGGCTTGCATCTCCGCGACTTACGACAAAAATGCGGGACCGCGGACTCGCCCTCGAGGGCACGCGGGGTGGTGATGCCGCCGGCTAAACGCATGCGCGTGTTAAACATTACTTGGTATGTGGCGGGTTCGATAATATGCCACCCGCTACCCTTTCTAAGTCTCCCTCTAAGAGTTCTCTGGGTTCCTGGGTTTCCTTTTTGACCTCGACTGGCTTCTTGACTTCCTTGTCCTTGTCGTCCACCATGTGCTTCCTCCTCGTTTAGTGCCACGCCCCAGCCGCGGGGTTAGTGGGTCTAACCACACCGAAAATCAATCAGAATTGTGCTGAAGCCCCGTGAGATTGCAGATCAACGTACCATAATCGTCTTATCCTTTCAAATCGTATTTGCCCTTTACTACAGATATCGAAATTGAGAGAGAAAAGACGACAGCCGGAGAAAATATTGTTGCTCGAGACTGCCGAGCGCTTGAGGCCCTGACCGGAATCCAGGTGCGACGGCACCGGACGCATTAGAGGCCTCCCCGGAACGGTGTTTTGGCCCGGTGAGGGGGGTGGCCAAAAACCCTTGGCGATTTCGTCTTATGGGAGGCCCGTTTTTCGGCCATTTCAGGATGCCCAATCCGCCTGGCCGCAGAGGATCGTTTTCGGCCAGGTAAGAGGCATTTTACTCCAAGAGGGAGCCCTAAGCGGTGGGCGTACTGGTACCGACCTGCTGCAGAGTCTCCCGATAATTCCACGGCATCCAGGCGACGGGATTCTGGGCCAGATCGGTGGCGTGATTCTGTAGTTCGGTAAGGTAGTCAAAGGGATTGGCGTCGTTCAGCTCGCAGGTATGAATGAGGCTCATGTAGAGGTCGCCCACCTGTGCCCCGTTACGGGTCTTATAAAATAGAGAATTCTTGCGATGCAGGATGGCCTTCTTCAGCGCCCGCTCACAAAGGGAATGCCGACTTCCGGATTATGCCGACATTTGAATCGCGGGTCACGGAGCACGG
>CAZCVY010000149.1:0-6137 GCA_964501985.1 uncultured Acidobacteriota bacterium
TAGGACGACGCATCAGCATACCCGGGTGGGTGGGCGACAAAAGCTGGTACTCCATTATCGGCGTGGTGGCCGATACCAAAGACCAAAATCTCCGCGCTCCGATTCCGCCGATGTTCTGCATACCACTCGAACAAACCGAGGTGCCCGCTGGAGTGACCTTCGAAATTCGAACCGCGAGCGATGCTGCGGCAGCCGCTCCCACCGTGCTTCGCGTCATTGCCGAAGTGGATGGCCGACTACCGCTGAGTGGCATGAGGACGCTCAACGATCAGATGGACGATTCCTTGCTGCAGGAGCGGCTGATCGCGTCTCTAGCTAGCTTGTTCGGGGTACTGGCGGTGTTGTTGGCGTGTGTCGGCCTTTACGGCCTGCTGGCCTATAAGGTGAGTCGCAAGACAAACGAGATTGGCATTCGGATGGCGCTTGGTGCGGGACGCGGGCAGATCGCCGGAATGATTCTGCGCCAAGCGTCGCTGATGGTTTTGGCAGGTCTTGTGGTAGGCATCCCCGTCGCTATTGGCGTAGCGCGCCTGCTACGTAGCCAGCTCTACGGACTCGTGCCCTATGACCCGATGACGATTCTGTTCGCGGTTAGTTTGATGACGGCTGTCGCCTCGCTGGCTTCGTATCTCCCGGCGAGACGCGCTATGCGAGTCGATCCCATGGTGGCGCTGAGGCAGGAGTGACGACTTTGAAGGTTGGGCGCCATGTGGGAGGCATGACAGACCCAGCCGCGCCGACTAGGGAAGAATTCGCTCTGGCAAGTAAGCAAATCCATCAGCATTCGCGTACGAATAGAATATGCCGACTCCCATAGGAAAAAACACGAGTCCGTCACCAATAGAGCCTCAAAACGGCCTGTGCTTGTCGCGGAGAGTTTGCTTGCGACGTGATCACCCCGAAACTGCCGGAATTGAGAGTGGTATTCGGTCCTCCAAATTGTGGGTGATTAAAAGCATTGTAGGTTTCCAATCGGAATTCCAAGCGCGAGCCCTCGCGCATCTTGGCGAGGGAAAAGTCTTTGAAAACCGACAGGTTGGCGTTGGCCTGACCCGGTTGCCGGCAGCTTCCGTCGGTTCGTGGCGCTGTGCCCAGGGCATAAGGTGGTGGAGTGACGACTACTTGCGGGTTGGAGAAGTAGTCGTTCAAGCGGCTAGACCAGGAACCCGAGCTGCACGCCAGTCTGCCGACCAGGTCCGGCCGCTGCCCCCCATAAGTTGGCAGGCTTTGACCGTCAATAAGTCCCAGGGCTTCGGGCCGGCCCTCATTGAAACGCCAGATGCCCGTCGTATTCCAGCCGCCAATGAAGCCATTGAGCACCGAATTTGCTTTCCCGCCCAAGGCTTTGCCGCGACCGATCGGTAACTCGTAGGTGTAACTAAACTGGAACACTTGGGGAATGTCAAAGGTGGACAAACCGCGCTCAAGCTTGTAGTTGTTTGGGTCCTGAAGGGACGTAAAGCTGCCGAGTTCGCCGGCACCACCTTCGAGCGACCCTTCGTCGATGGATTTGGACCACGTGTAGGTTACCAAGAACTGGATCCCGTGGGAGAAGCGCTTTTCCAGTTTTACCTGGAGGGCGTTGTAGCTCGTATTGTCCCATGGGGCGTTGTCGCCCGAGACGCTGGTGAACTGCGGGAACGGCAACTGGAGTTGCCAAGCCGGCACCGTCGGACCGGAAAGCGAGCTGGTCGCGTTGGTGATAACCCCGTTGAAGGGATTGGGGACATACGTCTGGAGTGCGGCGATCTGTTGTGACTGGGCCGCAGTGATCGAATGCGAAGTTAATGAGTCATACTGGGGGCCAAGGTGGTCCCAGTTGAATACATTTGTGAGAATATGCGTACCCTTGTTGCCGAGGTAAGACACATCCAGAAGGATGGAGGACGGCAACTGCCTCTGAATGCCCAAGGTCCAGTTCTGTGCGTAAGGCGAGGTGGAATCTTCGCCCGGTATCGGCGAGCTGAGGCCGAAACCAACGTTATTCAATAACCCCAAACTGCTGCCGACCGGAAAATTTGGCCCGACAATCGGCCAGGGATCGCTAAACCTTCCCCACGGTGTTGCGTGGTCGTTCTGATAGCTGGTGAGCCACGGGGTGATTTGGTCGAAGCCTTGTGCTCCGGGTGCACCCGCGTTCGACGTCAGGTTATCCCCTACCGAATAGTAGATTCCGTATCCGCCGCGGATCACGAGATTGTCCGTGGGGCGATAAGCAAAACCCAAACGCGGTCCAGCGTCCTTATAATTTCCAAGGTAGTTGCTACGGTTGCTGGGAGTCATGTAGATCTCCCCGCCGTGAAGCGTCCCCAGAGCCGGAACCTGCAGCGGCGAATCCACCGTGAGAGAAAGTTCGTTCAAGCGGTTGTGACGCTCGGTCTGGGGTAGATTGATTTCGTTGCGGAAACCAAGATTCAGTGTGAGCTTCTTACTGACTTTCCAGTTGTCCTGGACAAATTGTGCGAATTGAAATGCCTGCGTTTCGCTTGCGTACGGCACGTCATAATTGCCGTACGACCCTAGCCCGCCCGCACCGGTAAGGTAGCTCGCGATGTCATCGCCACCGCCCGAATAAGGGAACTCGGAGGTGCCGGTGGGATCATAAGTGAAATATCCGTCAGGGTAGCTGGGAAGGACGTAGCCATAGCGGTACATGAGGCCGTCGAATCCGAACTTGAGGCTGTGGTTACCCTTAACCCAGTTGAGCGCGCCCCTCAGGTCGTGGATGTCGTTGCCCTCGCGCTCACAGCACCAGGGCTCAGGTCCAATTTGGCCAACGGCCGAGCCAAAGATATTGCCAGGAACACTATAGTCGTCCCAGGTGACCGCAGGCAAATCACGGATGCCCGATCGATCCATGTAGGTGGGCATACCGAGAGTGGCCGACGGGGAGATGTTCTTGAACTGCGGTTCGTTGCCCTCGGTCTCGTTCCAGAAGAATCCGCGCGTGAACCCGTACGTTAACGTCAGCAGGAGCGAGGGAGTGAAGGTGTGATTATAATTGACGGCGCCTAAGTGCGCCGTGGCGATGTTATTACCGGTGCTGCAGGGATCGGCGGGATCGTTCGCACTGTAACAGGGAAAGGGAGGTATGACGTTCTTGCTCTGCGAGTACTTCACGCTCACGAGGTCACGCTCATTGAAGCGCTGATCGACTTTGATGTCGAAGGAATCGATGCTGGTAATCGTGGCGGGTGACCCCACCCAATTGGTGTAGGGGTTGTACGCGGAGGTTCCCACGTTATAATTGGGCAACGGGACATACTTGGTTTGCATATACTCGTAGGCAATGGGATCGATGATGTTTCCCGGTTGTGCCGCAAGCTGATAACCGGTGCCGTTCAGGTTGGGATTCCCCGGACTTTGATAAGTCATCATATTATTGAGCGGGATGAA
Source organism: uncultured Acidobacteriota bacterium (assembly GCA_964501985.1). Lineage (GTDB taxonomy): Bacteria > Acidobacteriota > Terriglobia > UBA7540 > UBA7540 > Bog-366. Next base: position 3,397 of record CAZCVY010000149.1, read on the forward strand.
GCCCGAGCGCACAGGACCACCCTGGGCGGCACTATAGACGCTCGTGTAAGGGTCCCACAGTTGTCCACCAGCAGCCGAGCACATTCCATTGGCGCCAAACGACCCGCCGGCGAAGTAGGCGGCGGTGCAGAGTTCGCCAAAATCTCCTTGCCGTTCCGCCGCGTCGGGCACACCGGAGTTCCACGTACTCAGAGTCTGTTTCCGCGTGCCGTCGTAGTCGGCGAAAAAGAATGTTTTGTCTCGCCGGATCGGCCCGCCGACCGTGGCGCCAAAGTTGTTCAGGCGCAGCGATGGGAGGGGAATTCCGGCAGCGTTATTAAAGTAGTTGTTCGCATCGAGTGCTTTGTTGCGTAAGAATTCGTAGGCGCTTCCGTGAAACTGATTGCTGCCTGAGCGCGTCACGATGTTGGTGACGGTGCTGCCGGTAAAGCCGAACTCGGCGCTGAAGTTTGACTCCTGCACCGCGAATTCCTGCACCGAGTCGACCGAGGGTTCGTAGGTGGGCCACAGAAGCGCGTGAGTGGGCGAGGCCGTGGAAACACCGTCAATCACAAAATTGGAGGTGGCCATGCGGCTGCCGTTCGAGATGAAATTATTTGCCGGACATCCCGAGATGTTTGCACCGGCGGGCTGCAAATCGGGCGGGCAGGTGTTGTCAACTTCCACTACGCCCGGCGTAAGGAATGCCAGGTCCGAGAGTGTACGACCGATGAGGGGAAGGTCGTTTATGAATTTGCGGTCCACCACCTGGCCGGTGACGGCGTCTTGGGCGTCAAGCACCGGCGCTTGTCCCTTCACTTCAATGGACTGACTTGTCGCTCCCACCACCAGTGAAAAGTTCACCGTCACGTTGTGGTTGACCTCCAGGATGATGCCGCCCCGCGTTTCGCTCTTGAAGCCCGGAGCTTGCACGGTCACCCTGTAACTCCCGGGAGGCACACTGCGAAAAAGGTAGCTCCCGGCGGTGTCGGTAGTCGCGGTGGAAGTAAACCCCTTCTGTTCATCTGCCATTTTGACTTGTGCGCCGGGAACGACCGCACCCGAAGGATCCGAGACCACTCCCGTCACTGTGCCCGTATAAAGCTGGGCCCAGAGCATTGGGGAGAGCAGGATCATGAGGCAAGGGATGGCGAGAACGAGACTGAAACGAACACCTTTAAATGCGGTCATAGGTCACCTCCTGATGTTTGCCCGTGAAGTGAACACCTGCCCCAAGGCCTGTCCGACAGCGTGTTTCCCGCCGTTGCTCGCTCTTCGCAACGTGACGCAGATAAGTGAGGGAGGGAAAACGTAAATATTCAGTAGCTCAATTTCTCTTTGCCAGATGGCCGGCGGCTGCTGACTATCTCGCAGCACCCACTACATGGCTGGCTAGCGTGATTCGCCGACAGGATTGGAGTCTATGAGCCTCAGATCAAGAGGTCTATCATATTCCTATCATTTTTTGTAATAAAACTTCGGAAAAGATTGGTACGCCCGGGGTGATTCGAACACCCGACCCCTTGCTTCGTAGGCAAGTGCTCTATCCAGCTGAGCTACGGGCGCACATTGACGCGCCACAACTTATCTAAAACGGCAAATCTTCAATTTCTGCCTCTTGTGCGGACTTTTGTGGGGAGCTTTCTTCGACTTCCACAATCGGCAGGCCCCACTTATCGTCTATCGGTTTCGAGCTTTCTGCCTTTTCCTCTGCCCGCAACCGCTTGGCTCTTCGTGCTGCCCCTACGTACGCTTGCAGCCTCGCCGTGGCTTCAATCTTCTGTTTACGTGCCGCATGAACGTAAATCATGGTCGTCTGAATATTCGAGCGACCCATGAGTTCTGCCAGCACCGGCAACTCCGTTCCGGCCTGCGAATGCCTCGTGCCGTACGTAGGCCTAAGAGTATATATCGTGAGCGGGTCATCTGAAAAGTCATCTTTGATGAGCAACTCCACGGGACGCGCTCCCTTTGTCGAAAGCCCGGGATGCCCGTGGGTTCAACTTTCGTGTGTTTGTCACGGTTCGTTTCGACCATGGATAGAAGGAATCGATCTTTCCCGCAAGCTTTACCGGATCGCTGGATTTGTTGCTGAGAATCTCTGGACGTTGAACAACTGCGACGGCCTTGGGCGTACCCGCATCCTTTCCCCGGTCAATGCCAGGAATTGAGCGTTAAACTCAATGACGGATTACCGGTTATGCATTTGTAATTACTTGCTTGCTGACAGGAGTTCTGATAGAAGAAACCCATGGACTTCGCAAAACGGTTGTTGGAGCTAAGGACCGCCAAGGGGTTCTCTCAGGGCGACATTGAGGAACGGACCGGCCTACGCCGTTGCTACCTTTCACGGGTCGAGAACGGTCACACGGTGCCCAGCCTCGAAACCTTTGAAAGGTTGGCAAAGGCGCTGGGGATCGAAACCTACCAGCTATTTTTCGAAGGCGATAAGGAGCCGGAAGTTGTGCCCGTGGAGAGTATCGCCGGACCACGCTCCCGAGAGGGTAGGCTCATTGAGACCTTCAGGAAGTTGAACCCCGCAGACCAGGAACTGATTGTTGCCATGTTGCGGAAGCTTGCGAAAACATCATGAGGCAAGAGGAAGGCTCGTAGCTGCAAGTGCGCTTCTGGTCGCCCGTTAACCAGCGCCAGCATAAATCCCTGCTCGAGACGGCAATCTTCACCACCCGGATGGCTCCACAGGCAATCCTCGCCCAGTCTGTTATTTCAGCGACATGACCCCCACAGCCCACGTGATCTTC
>CAZCVY010000149.1:6237-17023 GCA_964501985.1 uncultured Acidobacteriota bacterium
TAGCCGTGCTTCGTACGCTTGCCAAGCAGCGCCGCGAGTCCGTCGAGGCCTTTCGCAAGGGCGGGCGAGACGATTTAGCGGACAAGGAAGAGGCTGAGATCAAGATCGTGGAAGCCTACCTGCCCGCCGCGGCGAGTGAAGAGGAAATCGATGCGGCGGTCGTGGCCGCGATCGCTGAGACCGGCGCCAGCACCGCGAAGGATATGGGAAAGGCCATGAAAGCGGCCATGGCCAAGTTGGCCGGCAAGAACGCCGACGGCAAGCGCGTAAGCGAAAAGGTGCGGGCCAAGCTGGGCGCGTGAAGTTCCATGTTCATTTTGCGCCGAAGGGAACTGTTCCTCAACTGCCGTTCCTAGGAAGATGCCTATGAGCACACCATCTACTGCCGGACCGGGAAGCGCCACCACCAAGCACAATCCGTACGTCCCCGAATCCATGGAGATGAAGGAATTCACCCTTCGCGCCCTGGTGATCGGCCTGATCATGACGGCAATCCTCGGCTCGGCGAATGCCTATCTCGGGTTGAAAGCAGGTATGACCATCGCCGCCACGTATCCCGCTGCGGTCATCGGGATGGCGTTATTGCGGCTGATGAAGGGTTCTCTGCTGGAGGAGAACATTGCCCGAACCGTGGGCTCCATCGGTGAGTCAGTGGCGGCAGGCGCCGTCTTCACCATCCCCGCCTTCATCCTGGCGGGATTGTGGCCGGGGCTGAGCCGCGATAAATATTGGACCTCCGTCGCGCTCATGGTGATCGGGGGCACGCTGGGGATTCTTTTCGTCACTCTCCTTCGCCGGGTCATGGTGGACGATGCGGACCTGCCGTTCCCGGAGTCAGTCGCCGCCTCGCAAATCCACAAGGCGGGCCAGCAGGGTTCGCGAGCGGCCAAGATTCTGTTCGCCAACATGGGGTTCGGCGGACTGATGTATCTTCTGGGCGCCGTCAACGTCTTTTCCGCAAGCAACACCTTTCCCGTCAGCATTAGCACCCTGGGCAAGAAACTGCTGTTGCGGACCAGTACGAATCCCAACGTAGCTACTACCGTAACTGGTGGCGCTACCCTTCTTACGGCTCCGGATGTGAGTCCGGCTTATCTGGGGGTTGGCTACATTATCGGGCCGCGACTCGCCTCGTTGAATTTTGCCGGCGGCGTGTTGGCCTGGGGACTTCTCGTGCCACTGCTGACCTTCGTCCTGGGTCCCACGATTCAGGCTTCACATGCGGGCGGCGAGCCCATCAAATGGACGCTGCTGGCTCAGGCGATCTATTTCTCTGTAGTGCGGCCCATCGCAGTGGGCGGGATGCTCGTCGGTGCTTCGTACACGTTATTCAAAATGCGGAAGCAATTGGGTGCAGGGATGGGGCGCGCCGTCTCGGATCTGAGAAAATCCGCAGCCGCGCACGCTGCCACCAGCCGCACCGATCGCGACCTGAGCGCGAAGGTGATCTTCGCGGGTGTGGGCGTCGTCTTCCTGGCGATGATCGCGCTGTATTACTTTTTCATCGGCAGCGCCGGAAATCTTACGAGCTCGAAAGTCATAGCCGGCGCGTTGGTCGCCGCATTGGTCATGATTGTCCTCGGCTTTTTTTTCGCCGCGGTATCAGGAAACCTGGTGGGGATGATTGGCTCCTCCAATAACCCCGTGTCGGGTTTGACGCTTTGCACGCTGGTGATAGCGGCCCTTCTGATGGTGGCCCTGGGCGTCTCTGGCGCTGGTGGCGTTGCCGCGGTGCTGGGAGTTGCGGCGGTGGTTTGTGTCTCCTCGGCCGTAGCCGGCGAGATGTTGCAGGACCTCAAGGTGGGACATATTCTGGGCGGCACGCCTGCCAAGATGGAAGTCGGCGACATCCTCGGCATCGTGGTCGCCTCGCTGGTTCTCTTCTTTCCGTTAGCGATCCTTGATAAGGCGTATCACTTCGGCAGTCCGTCGTTGCCCGCTCCGCAAGCCGGCCTGATGGCGATGCTTGCCAAGGGCATCGTGGGCGGCGACATGGCGTGGCCGCTGGTCATCGTCGGGATCCTGATGGGCTTTGCGCTGATCATGATCGAAGTGAAAAGCGTGATGCTGTTCGCCGTCGGCATGTATCTCCCGCTCGGAACCACGTTCGCGATTTTCGTTGGTGGAGTTATCCGCTGGGTGACTGACAAGTTGCGGGATGGCAGGGGCCTGAACGATGCGCAGAAGGCCCGCGTGGATAACGCCGGCGTGCTCACGGCTTCAGGTCTCATCGCGGGTGAGGCGCTCTGCGGCCTGGTGATCGCCGGACTGGTGGGGTCGGGCCACGACGTGAATCTCGTGTCGTGGGCACCGCCGTTTTGGACCGCGCTGATTGCGCTTCTGGTGCTGGTCATCGCCCTGGTCAAGGTCCCATTGGCCAATGCCGGCAGCCCGGATGAGCCGGCACCGCCCACGGCGATTATGTGACGCTCCTTGATCCCCGTTGCGGACTCATCGTATGGGAAGACGCTCAGACCTGAATCGACGTGAATTCATCCAGGGCGGAACGGCAGGTCTCGCGGCGATAGCGGGAATGCACGCGGCCGGTGCTTCGAAGACTGGAATCGCCCAATCTGAAAGTGCGCCCAAGGAATCAGAAGCTGTTTTAGAGAGGCGTAAGCGTTATCTCGAAACCCTGCAAGAGATTCTCCCTCGAACGACCGCCAATGAGCTTACGGGCCGCATGAATGGCGGTGACAAGAGCTGGGAGGCCTGGGTTACCCGCACCGAGGAGCTTCCGCCGGATTTTGAATCGATTCCCTCCAACAACTTCTTACCTGATCCTCTGGTGCGAATCGAAGCAGCAGCGAGCACGCCCATCACCACCCTGGAACAGTGGGCCCGAGAGCGGCAGCGGATCCGTTCGGAGTTTGAGCATTGGGTGTATGGGAAAATGCCGCCTCCACCCGATAACCTTCGTGCGGTCGTGACTGAAACCCGCCGCGAGGGTGGCGTGACCGTCCGGGAAGTGCGGTTGGAATTCGGGCCCGGCCACCGCGGGATTTTGCATGTTCATTTGTTCATACCAGACGGGAAGGCTCCGTTTCCGGTTTTCTTGACCAATCAGCCGCTGACCTCCAGTTGGATTCAACCCGCGATACGTCGCGGATATCTGGCGTGTATTTACGACGCCACAGATCCTATCTTCGGCGCGACAGATGACTCCGACAAATTCATCGACGTGTATCCGGAATATGACTTCGCCTGCATTGCGCGCTGGGCGTGGGCAGCGATGAGGGCGGTCGATTACTTATGCGTGCTGCCGGAAGTCGATACCAGCAGAATCGGAATTACAGGGCACTCCCGCAACGGGAAGCAAGCGGTGCTGGCGGCCGCATTTGACGAACGGATCGGTGCCGTGGTGGGATCAAGCGGCACCACCGGCGAATGCCTCCCTTGGCGATATTGCACCCTGGATTTTTGGGGTACGGGAAGCATCGAGTCCATCACCGGCGGCCCCCACAACACCCATTGGTTTCATCCTCGCCTGCGCTTCTTCGCCGGGAGCGAGGATAAGCTTCCGGTTGACCAAAACCAGCTTTTGGCGCTCGTGGCGCCGCGTGGCCTTATGATGTACGCCGCTTACAGCGAGCACGAAGGCAACGACTTCGGTTACGAGCAGGCTTATTGTTCGGTCCGCAACGTCTACCGGTTTCTAGGCCGGGAAGAAAACGTGCAGCTTCATTTGCGATTCGGCGAGCATGACTTCATCCCCAACCACGTCGAGAATTTCGTCAACTTCTTCGATTCGGTCTTTGGCCGGTGTCATTACCCCAAGTCCGAGACATGGATCAATGGTTACACCTTCGAGGGTTGGTTGAACTCGAGCGGAGAACGGGTCGACCCATTGCGGCATCCGCAGCGGACCTTGGCGGACTTCTTACCGACGGACCCTTCTGCCTGGCCTCGTCGGAGGGATGACATCAAAAAGGAAATACTCTGGGCCTTGGGGGAAGAGCCCCCGGGACTGCCTTTTGGCGGAGTTCGTAAGTTGCCGGCGCCCGAAACGCCGTACTGGATTCATCCACCTGGCGATAGCCCCCTGGCCATGCTTTTTGAACGGCCCTTGAGGCGTCCCAATATGGGGTCAACGATAGTTCCATACGGAGACGGCCTGCGGGCCGATCTGTATTATCCTTTTGGCCCCAACGGCGAACCGCAACCCGGCCCGCTGCCCGTGGTCATTTGGCTCCACGCATATGCCTATGCGACGGGCTACTCACGATGGGTGAACGCGGCCTTCGATTCGCTCGGTCGAAAGGGTTTTGCGATCCTGGCCTTTGACCAACTGGGTTTTGGCGCGCGTGGACCCGACGTGCATGATTTTTACCGTCAGTATCCCCACTGGTCGTTACTCGGCAAGATGGTCTGCGACACGCGGGGAGTGGTCGATGCGCTATCTACCCTCGACTGCATCGACCACTCACGCATCTTCATGATCGGTTACGCGCTGGGCGGCAGGGTGGGCTTGGTCGCGGCTGCCCTCGACGAGCGCGTGAAAGCCGTGGCCTCGGTGTGCGGATTCGATGCCCTACAACACACCGCACCGGGAGATGGCACGGAAGGCGTCCTACACTATTCGCACCTGCACGGATTGCTCCCGCGATTGGGTTTCTTCGCAGGAGGGGAAGCAAGGCTGCCGTTCGATTACGACCGCGTGCTGGCGCTTGTGGCGCCACGCGCGGCGCTGATCGTGGCGCCGACATTGGATCGGTACGTTCACGTCGAAGCGGTGCGGAGTGAGGTCGAGCAGGCGCGAAAGGTATACGGCCTTCTGGGGCGGAACGAAAGGCTCCGCCTTGAAACCCCGCTCGATTTCAATCGCTTCATGGAGGATCGGCAGGAACAGGTCATCGACTGGATCGCACGGCAACGCTGAAGTCGGAACAAGCTTACAGCCGGGTTTCCCCCCCGTTTCCCATACTCCCCCTGACTTGTGGTACGCTTCTAAAGATGCCACGCTATCGGCAATTCGCCTATTCGTTTGGTCCACCGCTCACGCCGATGGTCAAGAAGTTGATCATTGTTACGAGTGCGGCGTTCGTCCTTACCTACATCCCACTACAGATTTTCCAATCGCAATTCTTTGACTACATCTTCGCCTTGTTCGCGCTTCAATCAGACCTGGTCATTCATCGGCTTTACGTCTGGCAATTGGTAACGTACTTGTTTCTCCACGGGGGATGGTTCCACATCATTTTCAACATGTTCGCGTTGTGGATGTTTGGCTCGGACCTCGAGAGCGCTTGGGGGGGCCGGAAATTTCTCTACTACTATTTTCTTACCGGCATCGGTGCGGGAATTCTGGACGTGGCCCTGAACGCGCTATTTCGTCCGGGACTGTCCTCCGCCACCATTGGTTGTTCGGGCGCGGTATATGGGCTGTTGCTGGCGTATGGGATGCTCTTCCCTGAGCGGCTTATTTATCTCTACATGATTATTCCCATCAAGGCCAAGTGGTTCGTGGTCATCATGGGAGCCATTGAGTTCGTCAGCTCGTTCGGCGGCCCCGGCTCCGGCGTCAGCCACTTTGCGCACCTGGGCGGAATGCTCTTTGGTTATCTCTACCTGCGCGGTTGGTCTCTTCCTTACCGTTGGCAGCTCCAATATAACGACTGGCGGCGCGCTCAGACGCGGAAGAAATTCGAAGTGTACATGCGCGATCAGGAGAAGAAAGACAAGAACGGGCGCTGGGTAAACTGAGTCTCCATTGACAGCGCCGCTCCGCTGGTGCTAATTTCCATAGCGTTGTTCGTGTTGTAGCAAGATTTGTTCCTGCGGTGCCCCGTTTGAATAACGAGGTAAAAGGAAAGGCCGTTAAAATCGGCCGCGGTCCCGCCACTGTAATCGGTGAGCCGCATCCTCCCAGTCCGTCAACCGGCGGGCAGCCACTGTTCTGCTCTACGCAGAAGGGGAAGGCTGAGGATGCGGTGATGACCCGAGAGCCAGGAAACCTGCCCGGGAACATTCATTCGACCTAACTCTTCGACGGAAAGAGTCCTGGGGAAGACTGCGAAGCCTTCCGATTCCGCCTTGAGGAATAGGGAGGCTTTTTCATTTAGCCTTTTCCTTGGGATTCCTTCCGCACGCCCCCGTCGTGAGAACGGGGAGAAGGAGTCTCTTGTGATGAAGTATGCTCTCAATTTTCAACAACGGCCCTGGCGATTCCCGGCCCCTCCAGCCATAAGCAAAACCTCTTCCGATCGCGTCGGAAGGCCGCTTACCCTGCTGTGCGCGTTATTCGTGCTGCTTTCGGCCGCTGCCGCGCAAGCCGCGACGCTCACGGGAACCGTCGTCGACCCCAGTGGCAGCGCGGTTCCTCAAGCCCACGTGACCCTCCTCCGGTCCTTGGTGGTGTTGGACCAACGCGAAACCGATTCCCAGGGAGTTTTTAAGTTTGCCGGCCTCACCGACGGAAAATACCAAGCGGTGGCGAGCGCGCCCGGGCTTGCTTCGCCGCAAGCGGAGGTGGAAATCCGCGGATCGGAAGTTCACACTCTCGATTTGCGCTTACAGTTGAGCGCCGTTCAGCAACAAGTTGTAGTCTCCGCCTCGCTGGGCGACTCGTTGGTTTCCGAAGTCGGTTCCTCGGTCTCTGTTGTCTCCGGGCAAGACATCCAAGATCGCGCTGCCTTAAATGTGCTGGACGTCCTGACTGGAATCCCTGGCGTCGAGGTGAGCCAGGCGGGTCGCTACGGAGGTGTTACGGGCGTCTACGTTCGCGGTGGTCAGTCCAATTACAATCTGGTGATGGTCGACGGCGTCGAGTTGAACGAATTTGGCGGAGCCTTTGATTTCGCCCCGCTCCCGGCCGACGGCGTCGAGCGCGTCGAAGTGACGCGTGGTCCGGAAAGCGCGCTTTATGGGCCGAACGCGGTCACCAGTGTGATTAACATTGTGACGACTCAGGGCGAGGGCACCCCGCACTTTACTTTTCAGGCCGAAGGGGGCAGTTTCACGACGTACCGATTTGTCGCGGGCGGAAGCGGCATGACTCACGGATTGAATTGGGGATTCGACCTCTCCCGTTTCGACTCCGGTGGACTCGTTCAGAATGACAATTACCGCAACCAATCGGCATTCCTCAGCCTCGGGTATCATCAAAGCCCGCGGCGGCGGCTGGATTTCAACTTCTTCGGCAATGCCAACGCCGCGGGAGCGCCGGGGCCTTACGGGTCCGACCCAGACGACCTCTTTACTGGCATCGATACTTACTCGCGTGACAAGCAGAACCTGTTTGGATGGGGAGGCAGCTACTCCGAACAAATCAACTCGAAATTCCAGCAGGTTACGACCGTCAGTGCCTCCACCAATGATTATTACTTCCGCTCACCCTATGGGGATTCGTATTCCAACAACCTGCGCGCCGTGCTGAACACTCGCAGCGAAGTGGCCATCTCCAGCAAGGACTTCTTCGTGGCGGGATTTGAGTACAACCACGAACAGGTGGAGGATACCTACATCTCGGACTCGAACGGGACACCGTTTGTCCTTCCGCGCACCAGTCTGGCTTTCTTTGCGGAAAACCGTTGGAGCCCCACGCGCCGTCTCTACCTCACAGCCGGGTTCCGCGTGGATGACTTGCGCACGAACTCGCTGCCGCCTGATGATTCCGCCGACCGCCCACTCCTTCCTCCCAGTACCGTGGTCAAAGTGAATCCACGCGTGGCGGCGGCGTATATGCCCCGCGAATCGCATGGCGGGGCAATCGATGCAACCCGCCTCCACGGAAGCTTTGGCACGGGGATCCGCCCGCCCGACGGCTTCAACCTGGCCTTCACGAATAATCCTCATCTGAAGCCGGAGACGAGCATCAGCTTCGATGCCGGAATCGAACAGCGGTTCTTCCAAGATAAAGCCGTGCTGGACCTCACTTACTTCAACAACCATTTCAAGGATCAGATTGTGACGCTCGGCGGCTCACTCACGAATCTGAGTTCATTTGTCTCCGACAATCTCGGCAACTCGCGCGCGCAGGGCGGGGAAGTCTCGTTCCAGGTCCATCCCATAAGGTCACTGCAGATGTCGGTGGAGTATACCCGCGACGACACGGCGGTACTTTCGCTCGACGGATCATCCTTGGCGTTGGCGCCGCTGCAGGTCGGGCAAGAGTTGATCGGCCAACCGCGCAACTCCGGTGGGTACAATCTTACCTGGCGGCATGGCAACCTGATCCTGAACACCAACGCATACATCCGCGGACAGGTATTGAACGTAGAACCAAACTATGGCCTCGGCGCCTGCGAGCTCGACCTCCCTTGTCTATTTCCGGATAGCGGATACGCCCGAGTCGACGGCGGGTTTTCCTATCGGCTGCCCGCGGGAGTGGAGCTTTACGGCCGGCTCGGTAACATGCTGGACCGAAAGTACGAGGAAGTGTTGGGATACCCGGCGCTGCCGTTCAACTTCCTCGCAGGCGTGAGAATCAATATCCTCGGGCGGTAGGGGCAGTAGACAAGAGACAGGAGCTAGAAGTGAGAAGCGGGAGGTCCTAGCTGGGGCTACGGATTCTCGCTTTTAACTTCTAGCTCGTCACTTCTCCTCGAGGATCAATCACCATAAGAAGGTCACCGAGAGACGTTGTAGCGCGGACCTGTTCTGTAGGTCCGCGGCTCTTTGCTAATGGACAGCGAAAGGCCGCGGACCGATAGAACAGGCGCTACGACGCTCCCTGTTCACCCGCCACCCTGCCGACTGCTGATCGCGCGGTCGAGTGAGAAAGCCCCACCGCCTCGAATCATCAAAGCCAGGGTCACAGCCAGGATGAGCAGGTGGTACTCGATGCCCTCGCCCTTCTGTTGGCCCGTCCAGTTCATGAACAAGCCGTTCGGCAGGTGCACCATGAAAATCGCCACGAGCATATTGGCCGTGATCCCAAAGGCGGCGATGCGCGTCAGCAGGCCGAGGACAAGACCCAAGCCGCCGAAGAACTCCGCCGCAATCGCCAGGAAGGCGAAGGCTGTCGGGATGTGCATGGCTTGGGTGAAGAAACCCATCGTCCCTTTGAAACCGTACCCGCCGAACCATCCCAGCATTTTCTGCGAGCCATGCGCGAAGAATATGATCCCGAGCACCAGCCGCATTATCGTCAAGACTTTGTCATCCGGCGTTTGGAGCAATCTCTTGAACATCTCGATCTCCTTAATCCCGATTCTCAACGACCGCCGACGCGGCTCTGCCCCAACTTCCGCTGAATACGAAGTCCGTCAGCGGCTTGCGTGTTCGCGCGGACGGGTCAGCGGGCGGCGCTTCCTGGTATCCCAGCGCCAGCACTGCCACCGGTTCGTACCCTGATGGGATGGCGAAAAGCTCGCGCGCCAAGCGTGGATCGAAGCCGCCCATCTGATGGATGTGTAAGCTGAGAGCCGTCGCTTGAACCGTCAGATTCGCCACCGCCTGGCCCAGATCGTAGAAGGCGTGGCGATTGGGTCGGGCGACGTGATCATAGTCGAGCTTGGCGATCGCCAGAATCAAGACCGGCGCTTGCTGTGCCCATTGGCGATTGACATCCACTAATGTGCTCAACAGGCGGTTATAACCTTCCGCGTCTTCGCGCGTCGCCACGATGAATGACCAGGGCTGCGCATTGTAGCTCGACGGCGCCCAGCGGGCGGCCTCGAATAACTGCGCGAGCTTCGACGGCGCGACCGGCCGTGGTGAGAATGCCCGTGGGCTCCAACGGCGTGCCAGGAGCTCGTGGATTCCCGAGCCCACTTCCTCTCGACAAGGCGCTGATTTCGTTGCTTGCATGGCCCCTCCTGTTTTCGTCCGGATTTCCAGGCCGTCGCCCAAACTGTGTCTCGTCGACGGTATTCGTTACAACGACTATATGATGCACAAAAAGCCGTTAGGATTCACGGACGGCTTCAAGCATTTCCAAAAGCTTGCGCAGGTCGGCTTTGTCCATATGGCTCAGCCGGTTGCGGTTATATTCTTCCATGGGTCGGTCCAGCTCCTTCAGAGTCTTCAGTCCGTCCAGGGTGATGCGAACCGTAATGATCCGGCGGTCCTTGCTCTCGCGGCTGCGGGTCAGAAAGCCGCGGCGCTCCAGGCGGTCAACCAGGCGCGTAATATCAGGGTCGCGCGTGATCATGCGGTCCGCCACTTCACGGCAGCATAATCCCTGTTGCCCCGCCCCCCGCAGAATGCGCAGGACATTGTACTGATTCGGCGAAAGGCCCACCAGCCTCAGTATCTCCTCCCCGCCGCGCGCAAGCGCGTCCGTGGTGCGCATCAGGTTCAGGATTACCTCGGATTCCAGGCTTTCAAAAGGCTTGACCTGCTTGATCTCGTCCCTGAGCTTCGATGGCATAGCCACAATATAGTCGTTATAACGATATCCGTCAAGTGCCCCTACGAAGGGCCTTTTCTCGTCGCCCGCAGGTCACTGTTTGGCGGTCTCACGCCGCAAGGCCTCACGCAGAAGCATCTTGATGTATGTTTGGTATCCAATCCCCTTTTGGGCGGCGATTCCACGCGCCGTGTCGATATCTTCGGTCGGGAGGCGAAGGGTGACCGGCCGTGTCCGTGCACGGGCTACGGCCTGTTGCAGGGTCAGTGCGGAACCCTCATGGATCCGGTGTTCGAAGGCTGATTCGAGCTTTCGCCGGTGGTTTTGATGCCATTTGGCATCATCAGCCTCGGAACTAAACTTTGGAACGATCAATTTCCTCTTGGGCATTTTCACCTCACTCGGATTTCTTGAGAAAATACAGTTCCCTGAGCTTCTTTCCCGCATTCCATCCCGTGATCGGTCGAATGCGTTCTCCGCGATAGGTGAATACTA
>CAZCVY010000150.1:0-16924 GCA_964501985.1 uncultured Acidobacteriota bacterium
TCATGTCCAGCGGAATGCTGACAATGGAGTTGGCATTTCCGAGCGTGATGCAGGCCGCGGTGCCGAGCGTCAAAGCGGAGGCGGCGCCCGCAGTCACCAGCGCGGCCTCGCAATGCAAGCGCTTCGCCAGGTACTCCCCCGAGGCGCGCAACAGTTCCTCGAGTTGTACGGGATGTTTCGAGGCGATGCTGACGGCGGCCTGAACTTCCTCCGGCATCGTCGAAGCGGAAAGCACCGTGTAGGTTCCCGCCGCGTTGATGAAGGGGCGGACGCCGAGCTTCTCGTAGTAGTTAACGCCCTCCGCAGGACGGGGCGCCGCACCAAGCGCCGTAACCGTTGACGCGCCACAAACCCCCGCGCCACCCACCGCGAGCGCCGAGCCCGTCTTGCCCATAAATTTGCGCCGTGTCATGCCATTGGACATCCGAGTGTCCTCCATTTCCCGAGTTTCCCCGGTAGGAACAATTCAAAGGGAAGTGGCGCTGGGCACAATTCATGAGCTCAGCGCGAAGCTTTGGAGTGCGGCAGCTTGCTGCCGCTTTTTCGCGAGCCAGCTTGCTGGCGACGAATTGTGCTCCAGGTTGAAACCCCAGGGGCAAGCTCGCGGGAGGAAAGCGGCAGCAAGCTGCCGCACTCTAAAGCTTCGCCCCGAGCGCCAACAGGGAAACGTCTCCCCAGGACTATCCTGCAATCAAATTAACCCTCGTGCGGAATTGCCGCAAGTTCCGCGGTGCTCAGGCACACATCCGCACGGTGTACGAGGCACGAGTCCGCCAGTTCGTGTGGGTCGAGGCGCACCGACTTCAACTTGAAGAAGCTCCGGCTGGTCAAGGCTTTGGTGATGACCGCATCGAGTTGCGGGTCGCGCACGCTCGAGCAGGAGAAGATTCCCACCACGCTGACGATCTGGGCGGAAAAGCCGCCGCCCTCGCGAGCGATCCGGATCATCAGGCCTTGCCCCAAAGCGCCGCCGGTTGCCAGGGTAATCGGCAGCACCAGCCTGCCTCTCTTGGCCAGCCGTTCCAGCCACGGCCGATGTGGGTGCGTCACCCCAGCATTGATGAAGATGGCGTCACAAACGCCGGGATCGAACGCCGCGCCGTCGCCCTCGTGAACGGTGACGTTCGGATATCTAGCCAGGTTCTGCCGGGCGCGATCGGCCAACTGCGGGTGTACTTCGCTTCCCACCACGGTGCCGCCGGGCCCAACCACTTCCGCCATGATCGCGGTGTAATATCCCACGCCGCAGCCGGCGTGATAGACGCGGTTGCCGGGTGTCAAGTCGAGCGCATCGATCCACTGTGCCAGTGCGCTCGGTTGGCCGTTGTTGATGTCGCGCGCGGCGTCGAGCGCGATCACCACGTTGTGGTATACATCCTGAGGATTTTCCGTCGGGGTGTACTTCAGGCTTCCGACGCCGGCAAGCGACATCGCCCGCTGCATCGGGGATCCGATTTGCCAGGGCGGGGGGCCGAGATATTTCTCGCGAGGCACGCGGGCAAAGGCCTCCACCAGGGCGGAGGAGCGAACGTTGGCGGAAAAGCGCACTTCGTCCGCATAGAATCGGCGGCAATCTTCAACTGTGAACATGACGCGAGTATCCCACACCGGCAAGGAGCGCGGCAACCTTCTGGGATCTCGGGCATGCTGCCCGCTGTGGCACGGGCGCCTCGCCCGTGTGTGATCATCTTGCCCGCTGGCAGGGAAATGGTTTCAGGAAGATGTAAAGAAATTGGTTTTACCGATTTCAGCACCGAGCATTTTCAATGCCTTGCACAGTTGATAGCAGGTCCAAATTTAATTTTTTCACATGTTCCAGGCCCCATTTTATTTTGGGTATGGGCATTGCAAGGCGGGTAGGCGCCCAAGAAACAACCGTCGCCCACCAGTTCCTCTATAATATCGGCGTGTCGATTGTGGCAATGAACTGAATTCCCGGCACGATCTTTCCCAGCAATTGCCTGTCGTTGGTCAAAAAGAGGTCCGTCCCGGCCTGAGCGGCCGACGCGAGGTGTATGGCATCTGCCGGGCTAACACGAAGCGTCCCACGGATCCGCGCGTAAAGGTCCGCAGTTTCGACCGTGAAAGGGACGATATCCGCAACGACATTTCGCAACCGGCGGTGTACATCCTCCAGTCTTTGTGAGGCAGCTTTTCGGTATGGGCCGGCGAGCACTTCGCCCAGGGTAGAGGCGCTTGTAATTAATTGGTCGCGCCGCTCTTCCATCCGACGGTGAATCTCGTCCACTCTTTTGGCAAAAACGGGATGTTCTTCCAGCCAATAGATGAAGAGCATGGTATCCCAATAGACTCGGCTCACTCACCCTCCTTGTTCGAGTAAAAGGCGCTCCGTTCGGCCCGAAGATACGCCTCGCCTCCACCGAGCTCGGCAAAGATGTCCTTCAACGTCCCGCGAAGCTGGTTCCAGGAATCGTCATGCTCCGGGGATGAACGACTGCCCTCAAGAAACTCATACGTGTAAGTGACCGTCGTGCTTTGTCCGGACTTTGGCCCGCTAGCCCCAACCAGTCGCAGCTCGTTGCCCTGAAGGAATCGGCGGGTTTTCAGGGCGCTGCAAACCGCCGGCGCCCGGCCGGCCATCTGAAGCTCGCGGACGATGTTGCCGGCGTTAATCGAGAATCGGCTTTCTCTCCGTTGCCGCGCGGGCACGACGTACTTCTCTCTGGCGTGCATTCGAATTTGATCGGCATCACTCATTATTTCGTTCCTCCCCGCGTTTTCGTTGCCGGCTTGAAGGAAAGCGTAGCATAGCATAGAATGAAATGGAAGCCTTTGTCTTGCTCAAACATGGTGACATACGAAATGTTTTAGCAGTTATTTTGTGCGGCACTCCGCAAGCTTCGCCGCTCGGGGCAGGGTCAATGCAGCAATTTGGCCGCTCAATCCGGTTTTCGGACAATGTAAACGTGCAAACGTCTCGTGGGTCACGGGTTTCGGAAAAGTTCGCCCGCTGGGAGCGCGGGCATCCTGCCCGCCACGTCATGGGCGCCTCGCGGGTGCATAATCATGGCAGGGGCGAGGTAATACCCACGAGGAACTCGAGGCCAAACACTTCTTTTATGTCGTCAACTCGCATGGCGCGGGGGTGGCGCCGCTCTACCTCAGCTCGATAACACGGTCTTCCCCATTCAGGAGTGCCTCAATCCGGGGCCAAGAGCGTTCAAAGGTGGCAAGCAACACGTGATTTCGGCAATTGCCGAGGCGTACCCAAACAAGACGCGCTTTGTCCTCGGCCTTCGTCGCGAGGTATAGGAAGTCCTCATCCTTGCTGATGACGATGAGTTCATTCTGATTTGCATAGTGCCATATCACCGAATCCGATACCGAACCCAAGCCCAAATCCATGACAGGGTCGCACTCACACCCTCGTGCCGCGAGGAAGCGCGCGAGGGCTATAGGGAGTTGGTTATCGACGAGGAATTTCACGTGGCGTGAAGCACCGAGTGGTCGGCTTGGCGCGCCGCATATTCAATAGCGGCAAGAATATCTTCTCTCTCCAGGAAGGCGTACTCAGCAAGAATTTCTTCGAACGAAGCACCGCCCGCCAAGAGATCCAGCACGTCGGAAACACGGAGACGAAAACCCCGAATGCAGGGGCGGCCTCCACACTTGCCTTCTTCCACCGTTATTCTCTTCAGCCGTTCGATGCTCATAAGTTGGCAGTCTACGATGGTTTGGACCAAAGAGCAAGAACGCGCCAACCCCGCGGACACGAAGAGTCGAGGCCCTGCAGAACAAACGCGAAACTTGCCCGGCCGTGGCGCGGGCAAGATGCTGGCGCCACGCACATCGTTGTCACTTCATTTTCACCAGGGGTGGCTACTCCTCCCAGGTTGCCGCCGGCACAGGAACGGCCTCCTCTCGCTGAATCAGATGCCTAGCCCACGTGAGGCCGCGGGCAAGGGCGGCATGGATGGCTTGGACTCGGCGCTGCCGAACGAGCGCGGCTTGGTTGCGTTGCTCGCGCTCGGCAATGGATCTTTGGGCTAGCATGTTTACGTAGAATGCCTCTACGCTCGCGCCGTGACTTCTCTTCAGGGCCTTCTCGGTCCGGAAGAGCTTGTAGTCGTCGTAAACCTTTAGCGTAAGGTCCCCGAGGTCCTCCCAGAAAATCCACAGGGCAAAAAGGAGAAAAGCGATCTCCGGGTATGGCAACACCATCAAAGCTGCGGTGACTCCTACGGCCTTTTTCAATTTGCTCCCTCCTCAGTTTCACCCTTTCACGTGCAAACAGATGAACGAGCGCCTTGTCAAATTCCGCCTGGTTTTCCCAGGCGCGTGCTGGACAGAAAAACGGCTACGGCGAGAGCAACGATGCCGAGTGCGGGCATAGCGTTGCCACTTAAGCCTTAAAAGATATCTTGGCAGTTCCTGGCACGCTGATATAAGGCAAGCAGGGAGCCAAAGGGGGTTATCTAATCTCCCGGGGGATAAGTTTTACCGAGTCTTGGGATTGAATGCGAAAGGGGGCGACCGGGTCAGGTCAAGGCGGAATCGTGTGTCTCCGTGTGAACAGTCGGTGATTGCCCGCCGTCACCAATTTCTGACATGCCGGAAGTTCGCGCAAAGTTGACTGGCGTCAATCCTTGTCGGCTTGTGCGCAAATTCACGCCCTAATATTAACAAACAAGGAATGCCTAGCCCTCGGGTGGTTATTTTTTTTCATTCTGATATCATCTTTTGAATCAAATTAAGGAGGAGTTTGGCAATTTTGAGCGGGAACTAAATTCACGAGGAGAGAAATAATGGCGAAGCCAACATCGGCCCACAGCCATTCCGAAGCGAACAAGAATGGCTTGATTGTCATCGCGGGGGCGGGGGGATTTATCGCCGGCGCCCTGGTGCGATATTTTCAGGAGAGGGGTCTCACGCGCATCCGCGCGATTGATAAGAAGCCTCTGCCCGAGTGGTACCAGCACGTGCCGGGCGTCGAGAGTTTGTGTTTGGATCTGAGCGAACAGGAAAGCTGCATTCGCGCTTGCGAGGGGGCGTGGGAGGTTTACAACCTAGCCGCTGACATGGGCGGCATGGGATTTATCGAGCGCTTCCGCATTGAATGCCTGCGGAGCGTGCTGATCAACACGCATTTAATCGAGGCTGCCAACCGCGCCGGAGCGGAGCGCTACTTCTACTCGTCTTCCGCCTGCGCTTACAACACGGATTTGCAGAAAGACCCGAAGGTGCGCGCCCTGAAAGAGTCGGACGCCTATCCCGCCATGGCTGAACGCGGTTACGGATGGGAAAAACTCTTTTCGGAAATGGTCTGCCAGGAGTATTGGGCCGAGCGCGGAATGAAGACCTTCATCGCCCGCTTCCACAACGTTTATGGTCCACACGGCACGTGGGATGGCGGCCGGGAGAAAGCTCCCGCGGCCATTTCCCGCAAAGTGATCGAATGCAAGGACACCGGAAACAACACTATCACCATTTGGGGCGACGGCACGGCCACACGCAGCTTCATGTATATCGACGACTGCGTGAAGGGCATCGACATGATCACCCATTGCGCGGATTTAATCGCCACGCCCATCAATTTGGGTTCGAGCGAATTGGTTTCGATCAACGAGCTTGTAGATATCGTTGAGGCCATCGGCGGCATCAAGCTTCGTCGCGAGTACGATCCCACCGCGCCGCGCGGCGTGGCGGGCCGCAACAGCGATAACACCATGATCCAGAGCATCCTGCATTGGGAGCCGCGCACGCCCCTGCGCAAGGGGATGGCCAAGACCTACGCGTGGATCGCCGAGCAGTACCGTGACCGCAAAGCCGGCAAGCGCACGGTAAGTTAGCGGCCGGCGGGTTTTTCGTATCGTGGCTTGGGCGTAACGGCCTGCGGAATAACGCCCCGTTACCACGCCGTGCGAAGCTTTAGAGTGCGGCAGCTTGCTGCCGCTTTTCCCCCCCCCGCGAGATTGCTCGCGGGAAGTCCGTACGCGACAGTGACCCGTTGGGGAGTCAACGCGGCGTTGCGGCCGCGAGTTTACCTGGCTATATGGCGGCTCGTAGCGGTGAGTTTACCTCGCCATAGGGCGGCGTAAAGCCGCCTCAATATCAGGTTGATCCACTCACCGCGACTCGCCGCCAGCAAGCTGGCGCAAGCAAAAGCGGCAGCAAGCTGCCGCACTCTAAAGCTTCGCGTCCTCCGCGCGTGTAGTGTGGGCGCATCGAGCGAAAGAACTATGGCGAAGAAATTCAAGGACCTCACCGAGCAGGAAATTCTGGCACTGGCGATTACCCTGGAAGAAGAGGACTCGCGTATCTATGGCGATTTTGCCGACGGATTGCGCATGACCTATCCCGCCAGCGCCAAGATGTTTGACGCGATGCAGGAGGAGGAAAACGGACATCGCCGCAGCCTGATTGAAACCTACCAAAAGCGCTTCGGTGAGCACATTCTGCTGATCCGGCGCCACGACGTGAAGGGCTTCATCCAGCATAAGCCGGTGTGGCTGGTGAGGCCGCTGGGCATTGACACGGTGCGTAAGCAAGCCGAAATTATGGAGCTTGAGAGCCGCCGCTTCTATGAACGAGCCATTGAAAAGGTGTCGGACGCCTCGACGCGCAGGCTCCTGGGCGACCTTGCCGCAGTCGAAGCCCAGCACTCGGCCAAGGCGGAATCGTTAGAGAAAGAATACCTGACGCCCGACGTACGCCGCGAGGAAGACGCCGCCAATCGGCGCCTGTTCGTTTTGCAGATTATCCAGCCGGGTCTGGCGGGATTGATGGACGGCTCGGTATCAACCCTGGCTCCCGTTTTCGCCGCCGCTTTCGCCACGCGCAGCAGCCCCACTGCCTTTCTGGTGGGCCTGGCAGCTTCCGTGGGAGCCGGAATCTCCATGGGTTTCGCCGAAGCGCTGTCCGATGACGGATCGCTGACCGGCCGCGGGCATCCGTGGGTGCGAGGGGCGATTTGTGGCCTGATGACCGCCATGGGAGGCATTGGGCACACGATGCCGTTTCTGATTCACAATTTCCACCTGGCCATGACGGCAGCCGTATTTGTGGTGGCGGTGGAACTCGGGGTCATCAGCTACGTCCGCCATCGTTACATGGACACACCGTTTCTTTCCGCCGCGTTTCAGGTGGTGGTCGGAGGGGTGTTGGTTTTTCTCACGGGGATTTTGATAGGAAGCTCGTGATTATCGGGTCATTTGTTCATCGGGTCATGGAGTCATTGAAGTGCTGTCCGTTGTCAGTGGTCCGTCGTCCGTAGCAAGCGACACGACGATGGTTAGCCTTTGGCCACTGACGACTGACAACGGACCACGGTCAGTTCTTGAATGACCCGATGATCACGATGAATAAATGACCCAATTCTGCCGGAGGATTTTCTCATGCGCCTCGTTCTTGGTTCGGATCATGCTGGCTTTGAACTCAAACAGGAATTGGTTGGATTTCTGCGCGCTTTGGGCCACGAGGTTCTGGACGTGGGCACCAACAGCACCGCTCCGGTGGATTATCCCGACTATGCCGAGGCGGTTTCCGCCGCGGTGCTCGACGGCCGGGCCGAGCGCGGCGTGCTGATTTGCGGCAGCGGCGTGGGCGTTAGCGTGGCCGCCAACAAGATTCCCGGAATCCGCGCCGCCATTTGCCATGACTGCTATTCCGCACACCAGGGCGTTGAACACGACAATATGAATGTCCTGGTGTTGGGTTCCCGCATCATCGCCGGGGAACTGGCCAAGGACCTCCTGCGCGATTTCCTACGCGCCAACTTTACCCACGAGGAACGCCACGTCCGGCGGCTGGCCAAGGTGAAGGCCATCGAAGCACACTACTTGCACCCGAAGCCATAGGCCGCCTCGTAGGGGCACCCCTCGTGGGTGCCCAAAAGGGGGGCCGATTCGGCCCCTGGTGTGGGCAGGCAACGAGGCCTGCCCCTACGAGTCCGCTATTGGCAATGAAAGGCTGCGGACCTGGTCCGCGCTATTCTTGCGTGGGAGCGTTAAGGATGGGTCTCGACGCTGTAGTGTACAAGAGCAAGAAAACGCTCTGCCTCAATCAGGAATTCGCGGATGCGCTGGTTGTCGATATGACAGGAGAAGTCTACTTTGAAGACCCTGCTATGCGCCGCAGGTATCCGCGGCATACGTTCATTGCAGTACACAAGAGGCTCGGGAATCTTGCGATGGTAGCACACCTCCGAGAAGAGACTAGGTGTGCCGTCGGTGATCAGGCTCCGACCGTTCTAGGAAAAATGCTTTACAGCGGGGTCCAGTGTGGAGAAGTAATTTCGGCGGGAGACTTAGACAGATTACGGAACGAGATCGCTTTGATCGAGGAGGGCACCCGAGAAAGAAGGTCCCCCGAACTCCAGACCTTCCTGGATGACGCAAAGGAACTTATTGCCGCTGCCAGAGCGGAACGCAACCCTATCGTGTTTACATAGTAAGAGAGCAGACCTGTTCCGTAGCCGAGCAGCTCGTTCCTCATTGACAATGAAAAGCCGCGGACCTACAGAACAGGTCGCGCTACGAATGATCATGAAGCCGCGTTTTGTCGTCCTTTTCATCCTGGTTGCGATTACAGTGCCCCGGGCTTTTCCGCAACTAGCGGTGAAGCCCGCCGGTGCGAGCGTGCGCGTTGGCGTTTTCCGAGAGGAAGTTAGGCGGGCGTATACGACCAAGGAAAACCTGCCGTCGAACGACGTGCGTTCGATCGCCATCACAGCCTCGGGCGATGTTTATGCCGCCACGGCGCAGGGTTTGGCACGCTTTTCGGCGGGTGCGTGGACCAGCGTCGCTGCGGAGGGCGCAGCCGTCGAACAGGTCGCGGCAAAAGGCAACAACGTCTGGTTCATTTCACGGGACAAGCTCGCTCAATTGCATGGCGCGTCCTTCTCTCTGCCGCCGGTGAAGGTCAACCAACTGACCGTCAGCGAAGAGCCGCTTCTGGCCACGGATGCGGGGCTCTACTTTTTCGACGGGAAGAACTTCGTCCTTGATTCTCTTCTCGACCGATTGCTGGGAAGCGAGAAGGCCGTCCGCCAGGTGGCCGTTGCCGCTGATGGCCGGATTGCCGCGGCGACGATGGCGGGACTCTTCCTGAAGGGAGCCGGGGGCGACTGGCGCGCTGTTTATCCACGCAATGCCACCCGCAGTTGGGCTCCGCACGACGTGCGCGGGGTCGCGTTTGACTCGCAGGATCGGCTGTGGTTTTCGAGCGCGCAGGGTGTTGGTCGCGAGGACAAAGAGTGGCGCCTCTACACCGGGGCCGACGGCCTGCCCTACGACGACTTCACCGCGCTCGCGGCGGCTGAGAATGGCGCGGTGTGGTTCGGCACGCGGATGGGAGCCATCCGCTACGACGGCAAGGATTGGGAATATCGCGAGGGCCGGCGCTGGCTGCCCGAGGATGACGTGCGCGCCCTCGCCGTGAATGGCCATGGCGACGCTTGGTTTGCCACTTCTGCGGGAGTCGGCGTGATCGAGCGCCGCCCCATGACCTTTGCCGGGAAGGCCAAGTTCTTTGAAGACGAGATCGATATGCGCCACCGCCGCACGCCCTACGGCTACGTTTATAACGTCACCCTGAAGCATCCCGGCGACACGAGCGCATGGGAGCAGCAGGCGAGCGACAACGACGGCCTGTGGACCGCGATGTACGGCGCGGGCGAGTGCTTTGACTATGCGGCCACGCGGGATCCGCTGGCGAAGCAGCGCGCCAAAGCGGCGTTTGAAGCTCTGCGCTTTCTTCGCGTCGTGACCCAGGGCGGAGCGCATCCTGCTCCCCCAGGCTTTGTGGCTCGCTCTATTCTGCCCACCAGCGGCCCTGACCCGAACCGGGACGACAGCCCCGCGCGCGACGAAAACACGCGCGCGACGAGCGACCATTTGTGGAAAGTCATCACCCCGCGCTGGCCCGTCTCCGCCGACGGCAAGTGGTATTGGAAAAGCGACACCAGCTCGGACGAACTGGATGGGCACTTCTTTTTCTACGCCCTCTATTACGACCTCGTCGCCGACACGGAAGAAGAACGCAACCGCGTGCGCGAGCAGGTCGCCGCAATTGCCGGGCACCTGATCGACCACAACTTCCAACTCGTCGATCACGACGGCAAGCCGACGCGCTGGGGCATCTTCAACCCGGAGAACCTCAACCACAATTTCGAGTGGCGCGAGGAGCGCGGGACAAACTCCCTGAGCATCCTGGCGTATTTGCAGGTGGCCGCGCACATCACCGGCGAGCCCAGATTCGCTGCCGCCGCGCGCGGGCTGATTGAGCGGCACGCCTACGCGGCGAACGTTCTGATTCCCAAATCGGATACCGGCCCCGGCTCCGGCAACCAATCGGATGACGAGATGATTTTTATGAACTACTACAACCTCATCCGATACGAGGCCGACCCGGTTCTCAAGGAGACCTACGCGTTGGCCCTGTACAGGCAGTGGCAGTGGGAGCAGCAGGAACTCAATCCGTTCTTCGATTTCATTTATGCCGCCAGTTGCAGCGGGCAGACGACCCACGACGCGTTCGGCGCCGAGGACCTTTCTCCCAAGAGCAACGCATGGCTGGAGGAGTCGGTGGACACGCTCGAACGCTTTCCGCTTGACCGGCTCGACTGGCGATTGATTGACAGCCATCGCCTGGATATCCTCCGCCTGCCCGATTACATTGATCTCGATCGCGATGTGGCCGCCGCCGGCTATCAGGTGAACGGCAAAGTCATGCCCATTGATGAACGTTGGGTTGAACGCTGGAACCACGATCCGTGGGAGCTAGATGAGGGCGGAAACGGCACGACCCTAGCGGATGGCGCGGCGTTTCTGCTTCCGTACTATATGGGCCTCTATCACCAGTACATTCGCGAGTGAAGCAGGAATCGCCGCCCACTGACAACCGACAACTGACGACCGTCAACCGAGGAGTGACCGCTGACACCTGACACCCGGCACCTGACACCTTCTTTTCTCACTCCATCTCAAACGCCAGGTATTGCAACTGTCCATCGCGTTCGATTTGCAGCGCTACTGAGTCGCCGGGCTTGAGCTGCTTAACGCCCGTGATCAAGGTTTCCAAGCTGATGATCGTCACCCCGTTCAACTCGTGGATAACGTCTCCTGTCTCGAGGCCGGAATCGACCGTTGCGCCGAAGGCCGTGCGCGCCGCCACGATCACTCCCGAGGCCATGCGCAAATCCGGAACTAACGCGGAAATCTTGGCGTCGATCTGCACGCCGATGATTCCCAGTAGGGGAACCAAGTCCTTTACCGGGTCAAGCGAATCGGCGAGGCGATCCATCTCGCCGCGTTGCTCGACGACGGGAACCTCCAGCGATACCTTCTCACCGCCGCGCAGGACTTCCAATTCCAGGGGCGCCGGGTCCTCGCGCCACTGGAAGGCGGAGGCGAACTGCGGGACGTTGATGACCGGCCTTTTATCGAGGGTCAGGACGACGTCCTTGACTTTCAGCCCCGCGCCGTCGGCGGGACCCTTGGGGACAACATCGGAGACGATGACGCCATAGTCTTGCGCCAACCCCAGCGCACTCGCCAGGGTTGGGGTGATGGTCTGCACGCTGGCGCCGATAACCTCGCGGTGTACGTGGCCCTGCGTACGCAGTTGCTGGTAAATGCGCCGCACCACTCCACTAGGAATGGCAAAACCAATTCCTTCGTTGCCGCCGCCTTCCGTGAGGATATACGTGTTGATGCCTACGACTTTGCCATCAACGTCCACGAGCGGACCACCACTGTTCCCGGGGTTGATGGGCGCGTCCGTCTGGATATAGACCATGGGGCGATCAGGATCAGGCTGGCGAGCAATGGAGCTGATAACGCCGCTGGTCACCGAATTCGCCAAACCCTCAGGGCTTCCGAAAGCAAACACCAGTTGGCCCTGGCGCACGTCCTGGTATCTGCCAAAAGGAAGCGCCGGCAGCCCATTGGCTTCGATCTTGAGAAGC
Source organism: uncultured Acidobacteriota bacterium (assembly GCA_964501985.1). Lineage (GTDB taxonomy): Bacteria > Acidobacteriota > Terriglobia > UBA7540 > UBA7540 > Bog-366. The sequence goes on from CAZCVY010000150.1 coordinate 11,927, forward strand.
GCCAAATCGGTTTCGGCGTGAACGCCAAGCACGCGCGCGTCCATGGTGGTGGGCTTGGAGCGCAGCGTGGCATTGGGCGAAATACTATTCTCCGATGAGAACAGCACCACCCGGACCCTGACCGCGCCTTCCACCACGTGCGCGTTGGTGATGATGTACCCGTCGCGGTCGACGATGAAGCCTGAACCCAGTGAGCGCTGCCGGCCGATCAGCGCCGTGTCCGTGTGCCCGTGCTGTTCCACCTCGCCGTATCCGGACACGAGAACCTGCACGACCGAAGGAGAAACCTGCTGCACCAACGACACCACAGAACTGTCCATCTGATGGAGTAAATCCTTGCCAGACGCTGCTTGGGCGCTCATAGCGAACGCCAGTGTCCCCAGCAAGACCGCCGCGCCTCGTCTGGCAAAAGCCATTGATGGACTCCGCCGGGTTGCGAACATAACTCCTCCTTGCCACCGTGTTCGATTCTGATTGGGGAGACGAAACCGGCCGAACCATCTGCTCGTCCCCTTTGCCGGGCAGGGGATTATCCCCACTTGATTATGATGCAGTGGGGACCTGTTTTCGCTCATTTCTTCGGGTGAGGAGATCTACCAGGAGCGCTAGCTTGAAGGTGCCTTGTCGCGGGCGGCCATTTGCAGGCGCAGGTAAAGGCGGCGCATCATTTCACGGTCGATGGCAGTCATGGAAATGAATTCCGCGGCGAACCCGCCGGGAATGTTCGCGCGCACGATGGCCGCGGCACGGAAGTAGTCAGCGCCCACCTGAATACCCAGACGGAAAACCGCTCCGGTGGCAACCTCGCGGGAAGACTTCACGGAGAGGCCAAAGGGACTGAAGTCATGCAGGCGGGCGGTGAATTTCGCCTCGGTTCCAACGAAGCCTACTTGGGTCGCTGCCTGCGGTCGAAGCCGAATTGCCCGCCTGGTCGCCACTTTGTGCCCCTATGGATGAGCATCCTTAACGGTCATGCGGAGTTTAGAAATAGGCCCGCATTTGCCCTGTGACTCCGATCGTACAGTCATTGTGTCGGGTCGTCAACTCGAACTCGGAGAGAGTGCCAGCGTGAATACGTAGCGGCGAACTTACCTCGCCTGAGCATGGAGCGGCATCCGTTTTGCGGCTCGGCCGGACTGCGCTACGTCCTACCGTTCGCTTTGTATTGCAAGCCCGGCGATTTGGACTCCGATGGCACCCACAAGGGGTGCCCCTACGAGGAAAACTCAAAAAATCCCTCCCGCTGGAAGATTGGTCCCTATTCCCCTAGCCTCTGGTCGCCAACGTGCTACACATATCTAGCGGAGTATTGTCGGACGGGTAATATGACGCACTGGCGTTGGGGACTGGGGCTAGGTGTGGGGTACTGGATGCTAGGGACTGGGTGCTGGAGCGGCTCCGAGCTACTGGCGCGGTATATCGGCAGTGCCTTCCCGCGACGCAGGGGGAATTAAGCGCAACTTCCGCGACCGGGCGAACTATGCCACGATGTATAAGAAAACGAAGCTACTTAGGCGCTGAGATGCGGAAGTTCTGAAAAATGTATGTACCTGATATGGAAGTAGTTAGTCAGCTTCGGGTCGCGAGCGGCGTAAAACAAGGGGAATCAAAAAATGAAGGCTAATCCCACGATGTTGTTGAAAACACAAGGAGGGCTCTTTGGCTTATCCCACGATATTTATGAAAACAAGCAACTTAACTCGAAAAAGCCACGATATTCATGAAAACACGGGTAGTTGTGCGCTAAAACGAGCCGGTAGGATGCAGAGGATGACAGAAAAAGGAGAAAATTGCTTCACTTTTTACGAAAAACAAAGCGGAATTTCCGAGCGTCCGCGCGGAGCAAGGAATGTCCCGAGGGACCAGCGCGGCGGACCGGGCGTGGAGGGGCAGACCTTTGCGGAGATCGAGTCGGAAGGGTTGGGGAAGCGGTTGGCGAGAATCAGGGAGGAACTCCGCACCAGAACGTATCGCGCGCAACCCGTGCGACGGGCGATGAGGCCCAAGCCGGGGGGTGGCGAACGGCCACTGGGTATTCCCACGATTCGGGACCGGGTGGTACAGGCTGCGGCCAAGCTGGTGTTGGAGCCGATCTTCGAGGCAGATTGGGAACCCTGTGCTTATGGCTACCGGCCGCAGCGCAGCGCGCAGGACGCGATAGGGAAAGTGCACGAACTTCTCTGTGCGGGCTACACCGAGGTGGTGGACGCCGATCTGTCCAAATACTTGGATGCTGCTTCATATTGCCCCCTGATTCATGAAAGCTCGTGGAAGAGTGTCGGATGTTGACCCACGACTTTGATTCGCAAGCCTTTACGCCGTCCCTGCCGAACCAGCACGGCGTCGAGTTCGCCACGCTTTACACGCTGCAACACCGTCTGCCGCGAAATGCCGAGTTTCAGCGTGGTTTCCAGCATGGGCAGGTACTCGGGCGGCGCTTGCGGCACGATGCGGGCACGCAACTCCTCGGTAATGCGAATCTGCCAAGGCGCGCCGGGAGTGACTTGCTCGCCGGCAATGAAGCCGTCGGCCAGCCAACGGTGAATGCTGGAGGTATTCATGCCGAGAATTTGCGCGGCCTTCCGGATGCTGACCAACTCCCCGGAGGGCGGCTCAGACGGCGCTTGGAAACGCGGAATATCGCGATAGCGGCGCAGGCTGCCGACTTGGTTGGCGGTGAAGCGTTCCCCCTTGGCGGTGCGGCGTCCCTGACGATTCAGAATTCCGGCGATGACTTCATCAGGATAAAGAGCGGCCAGACGGCGCAAAAGCGAGATGGTATCTTCGTCGGTCCGGGGTCCCATCGGCCGGAAACGCGGGACGGGAACCTCCCGTGTCGTGATGGCGCCGCCGCGCCAGCGCAACGTCAGATGCACTTGACCTTCCGCGCGCTTGAGATTTAAGGTCACTTCTTCCAGCAGGGTGCGTAGCAGTTCCTTGCGGTCACGGTCGGTGGTGGTGGGCGCATTCCAAATTTGCCGAAGATCTCCGGCGAGCGTCTCGAGCCGCTGAAGTTGTTCGGGAGTAAGTGCACGCGGCCGCTGTTGTTCGCGGCGGTGCAGTTCCGCTTCGGCAGTCGCCAGGTCACGGAGACGGTTTTCCCATTCGGCCTCCAGGCCGCGAGCGACGAGCCGGTTCTCCGGCTCCACGGTGCGGTAGCGGCGCTCGGCCAGTTCTGCTTCGTAGCGTGTCCGTTCTACTTCCAAACGCCATTGCGACAAAGCGGCATCATGGTGGGCCTGGAGTTGTTCGACACTGAGCCGCAGGGCCTCGACCGCGGCGGGAGTGACCGCCTCCAGAAAGGCATCAGACACTGCCTTGTCAATTCCAATACCGCCAACATTAAAGCAGTATACACCGCGCCCGTTGACCAGATCCTTCCCCGCGCAGTGGTAACCGGGAGTGGAGTTGCGGCCGCGGTAGTGGGTGTGCAAACGGCGACCGCAATGCCCACAGACAGCGAGGCCTTGCAACAAGGCGCAGCCCTCTCTCACCGCGCCTCCCGACTGATGGGGTTGGGGCCGCGTGTTGGCGTCGAGTCGAGCCTGATTCGCCTGGAAGATTGCCCAGTCGATGAAGCCGGGATGGTGATCGGGAATGAGCACGGCCCATTGCTCCAAGGGAAGATGCCGGAGGCGTTTTTTGACGGTGCCCTGTTCATCAACGTAACGTTCACACCGCGTCTTGCCGTAAGCGTAAGCGCCAGCATACACCGGATTGGTCAGAATGTGGTGGAGGGCCGTGTAAGTCGGGGCGACCCAACGAACTTGGCCATCCGGTCCATCTTGCAGCGGGAAAGACAACTGTTCGGAGCGAAACCAGAGCCAGACACGGCGAGCGGAGCCAAACTCGGCGAAGCGCTCAAAGACGGTGCGCAGGGCACCGGTGACGGCTTCATCGGGATGAAAACGGACTTCGCCATCGCCTTCTCCCCAAACGAAACCCACCGGCAGGCCGCGACGCAGTTCTCCGCGCGCCGCCTTGTTGCGGATGCCCCCGTCCAGGCGAGCGCGCAGGACGTGCAGTTCGGCTTCACTCATCGTTCCCTTCAAGCCGAGCAGCAGTCGGTCGTTGAAGAGCGCCGGGTGATAGACGCCCTCGCTGTCGCCGATCAGCGTATCGGTGACCCCGCACAACTCCAGCAGGCGGTACCAATCGGCGTTGTTGCGGGCCAAGCGAGATACTTCCAGAACCAGCACGAGGCCCACGTGCGTCAAGGCCACCTCGCGGGTCAGGCGCGCGAAGCCGGAACGCTGATCGGTGCTGGAACCGGACAGTCCCAGATCTTCGTCGATGAGGACCACCTGCTCGCGCGCCCAACCGAGTTGAGCGGCGCGTTCGGCCAAGGCGTATTGGCGGGCGGTGGACTCCCGGTTATGTTCGACCTGGGCGGGAGAGGATTGGCGCAGGTAGACGAAGGCGGCGCGCTGCCGGTGCGCGGGTTGAATTTTGGACAGGTCAGTCATTGGCTTCCTCCTGGCCCGGATGGGCTTGGACCGCTTGGCGCAACAGAGGCGCCAGAGTTTCTATGACCGTCCGTTTGGGTTCGTCGTCGAGTTGCTCCCACAGGCGGGTCTCCGGAAGTGGGAGGTCGATAAGCTTCAGAGGCAGTTGACGCATGGCTCTCCTGGTCTGCCCGAGGTAGCACGCGGGCATCGATCGTGCGGCTGAGGAGAGCATCGACGAGGCGCCGAAGCTGAAGCAAGTCTTCAGGAACGCCGAGCAAGGGAGGATTAGGCACGCGGGCGCCGGGTTCGAAGTCTGTCCACTCGGCGGGGACCATGGACTTGCTTCCATCCGGCAAAATCATGACGAACTTCAAGAGGCCACGGCGGTGCGTGTGTCGGAGAACCTGCAGAGATTGACCTTCAAAGGCGTGGTGCGAGCGGGTGATGGTCACCCGCTCCGGGAAGTCCTGAAGGTGGGTAGTGTGTCGCGGTGTTCTTCGATACCATTCCCCACGGCGAACTGATGCCGTCAGTGGCTCGACGGATCGTG